>NZ_CP037920.1:3367870-3693945 GCF_007748195.1 Gimesia aquarii | reverse complement strand
ACGTGGATGACTTCTTCAGTTCGATTGTTGATGGCGACAATCCGCTGTTGAACTAGTCGTCTGACTGAGAAAAACGTCAGCCCTCTCAAACTCCGGTTTGAGGGGGCTTTTTTTGTGGATTGCAGACGCTTTGTATGAATGTGAAAGTAAAAAGCAGTAACATTGTGAATCCCAGATCTCATTCATTAAGAATCATTGCACGTTTAGCTTCTCTCCCTGCTCTGCTGAATAAATTACAAAGTTCGTTTATACGAACCCAGACCAAATTAAAATACTCGGTTGATTAGATAACTATCACATTTCGTGTTTTAAGTATTCGACATATCTAACCGATTTGTTATTGGTGGCCGAGGCGATAAAAGCGATTGGAGGAGCCATCGAACCTATAGTCAGCTTCTTTGAGAATCCCATAGGACAATACCCGCCAACTTTTAATCAGTAGGTTTTAGGTACGATTCCTTGCGAGGGCATTGAAAAAGCCTTAGCTCTATGTGAACTAAGGCTTTGTTTCTGAATAGGTTAGTAAAGCGAATTGCTGCAATATATATTTACTTTGACTTCAAATCGATGTCGATTTTATTCTCGCCCTCTTTAATGGTGTATTCAAGTCCGCTGGTTGAATGTTGCTGATACTTGACAGGAAACTTCGGTTTGGCTGGTGCAGCATCCCCACCCTCAAGCATTTCTTCAGCAGACATTTCTTCGGTGTTTTTACCAACCGTAGGAGGTTGGATTAGTACTTTGTAACTACCTAAGGGAAGTTCTGATTTACGTTCCCCGTCTCGAGCCCACGTAATGGAATAATTTCCATCCGCATCAGTCTCACCAAACGCAGCATATCCGGCGTCCATTTTCATGAATAGTAATTGCGTTCCCTCATCAATGGTTTTTCCATCGAGAGTCAACTTACCATTGACACTCCCCATAGGACCGTAGTCTGTTTTGCTTGAGCATGCCGAAAAGGTGAATCCGATCAAAACAATCAGTAATGAAGGTATAACAAGACGGGACAAATACATGAGTAATTTTCCTTTATGATCACAAAGCTCAGACGCACATCAACTTAGTAGCAAGACTCAAGTCACGCACAAAGTCATCGACTTCATTAAGAAATCAACCCTAGAACTCTCCAATTGGTTGTCCATCATCACGTGTAGCTAACTGCTTCAGAGTTTCAAGATGAACGTTTTCGCTGAGAAACCTTACAGAACCATCTGCGAGCAGAACCTGGACCCCTCCAACATGGAAAGACATCAGTGGGTTATTTGCCCCCACATTGCTGCCCATACCAGGAAAGAGTTGATTGGCAAAAGGCTCTTGGTTAGGACTGTACCTGACAGTGGTGAGATTGAAACAACGTTGATCAGAATTCGCTGCAACTGGTTGAAGGTTGGGGGGTGTACCAGTTACACGAAGTCCCATCAGCCAGCCGTGTGTGGTGCCAGTCGCTGCCAACTTCGAATAGGTTCCGGCAATAAGCCGTTCAAGTTCTCCATTAGCCTCTCCGATCATGATGGTGTTACTCGAACCATCAGTACAGTCGCGCAAACGTATTCCTTTATTTGGGACGAGCATCCCTCCACCCGAAATCAGACCGAGGCTACCATCATCAAAAATACGACTTTCAGTAAATGTCGTTGGATCAGCGGCTCCTGTGATACCGGCATAATGAGCAAAAGGACAAAAAGACCCATTGCGAACTGCCAGTGTCGATGAAGGACATGTGAATGCGGGGATACGACCTGCTTCATTGACGATCACACGATTTAAATCACCTGCGCTGCCAGCGCCTTCATTGACATAGCCGGGGGACTCCCCTTCCCATTCCATCGAATTATACATGGTAGCGAGGTCCATGAATGGTAAGATTAATCCATAAAAACTGGGGCCAAAACTGTGTCCACTACCTCCATTTCGCGGTACACCGGAGTGAACACCTCCAGGAGGAAATTGTGAAAACGTCTCATAGTAGTTGTGCAGGCCAATTCCAAGTTGCTTCAAATTATTTTTACACTGAGATCGACGAGCCGCTTCGCGTGCCTGTTGAACGGCTGGTAGAAGTAGCGCAATTAAAATGGCGATAATGGCAATGACGACCAACAATTCAATGAGCGTGAAACCACGTACACTTTTTCTCATAATTAATTATCCCAGCCCAATAAAGAATCCACCCCAGATAAAAATAATAAAGGTATCTTGTCATTCACGGTGGTAAATAAATCGAAGAAAGACCAAATGGGGTGTATGCATGGACCTTTCTCCTACTCAAATTCTCCTTTCGTGTTTTACATTCCCCTCAGGTTTTGTGAATATTTGATGAATTTGTTGGAATTAGTCTGTAAATTCATTAATCAATAAAAAAAAAGAACATTTCTGGGGGAATTGTGCGTCCAATTGGAGAAGAAGGCTGATAGTTCACAACAAGCCGATGAGGTCGAACAGCGGCGCCAGTAATCTCCTTATCAATGTGACACGATGAAGCCTTCTGGAAATGTTTTTGCCAAGTTGATGGTCACTTATGATCGTGAGCTGTTACGGTATATTATGATGCTCATCCCTCGTCGGGATGATGCAGAAGAAGTGTTACAACGAACAGCACTCGTGTTATGGGAAAAATTTGAGGAATACGACCAAACGAGAGATTTCCTGCCATGGGCAACACGTTTCGCCTATTTTGAATCACTTAATTTTCGAAAGGAATGCGCCCGTAGCAGGCTGATATTCAGTGAGGAGATCATGTCGCTTCTGACACAGTCGCGAAAAGAACAAGAGTCATACTTGAGCCAACGACGTTCTGCACTCAAACAATGTCTGGCCGAACTTTCCACAGAAGATCGAAACATGTTGGAACGAAGATATACAGATTCATCAACGATTAAGTCATTGGCCGAAGAGCAAGGGCGTACTGTCAAAGCACTCTACCGACGACTAGACCGAGTACGCAAATTAATTTCCGATTGTATCGAGCGCCGAGTCGCTGCTTTGGACAGGATATAAAGGACCTAATCAGATGTCAGCATCAATTCCTGATGGGCAAATCCCCGAAAGTGACGTCGACCTTATTCGTCGTTTACTTGATGGACATATCTCCGAAGACGAGTTTGAAGCAATTCAGATCCGCCTCCAGTCAGATACTTCTTTTCGAGATCGATATATCCAGTTAGTCGACCTTGAATCTGCACTCTATGAAGAATGCTCAGTACCAAATTCCAATACACACTCGTCTGGTATAGTACCATTAAGAATTCCGCATCAGTCAAAAACCAACAAAAAATTCATCGCCCTGACTCTCTGCGCTGTATGTTTCCTGTTATTTCTCTCATTCTTAATAAACTCAGTTTCAAGCAATGCTCTCCCATCTAAAGTTGAACTTACTGAAGCCCCAAAACAAAAAAATCCTCGTATCATTTACACTTCTGATAAGAAAAAAGAAACACCGGACATTGCAATTCTAACTCATGTTGAAGGAATCGATTCTAATGAGTTAAAACTGGGACGATGTTTTAAGGCTGGTACACTTAAAATTCCTCATGGAAAAATCAAACTTGAATTTTTCAGCGGGGCACAAATTACGATTATTGGACCGGCAGAGATTGATATGATCTCACGGTCGTCTGCAACTCTCCGATCTGGAAGGGCAACCGCACAAATTCCCGAATCTGCAATTGATTTTGTTATCAATGCACCGGAGTCTGCAGTCGTTGATTTAGGAACAGAGGTCGGTATTCAGGTCGATAAAGATGGTTCAACTGATATAGACGTGATTAAAGGTAAAGCAAAGGTCTCTCTTTTAGGAAATGATGGAAATTCAATTGTCAGCAAAAAGCTTAATGAATCACAAAGAGCTCGCGTTGATCAAAATAAAATAGCAGTCAATAACAAGCTAGACTCGTCGACGACTTCACAAACTGTTGTAGAAACGCCATCGTTAGCCTTACCCGTGAGGAAAGATTATGTAGAGTCGATAAAGAAGTCTGAGCCTCTGGTTTACTGGCGTTTTGAATCAGAAGACCATGGACAGGTACGAAATGAAATGAATCTTCAATGGCCGGCCAATATCATTCGAAATCTAGATGAGCCAAATAGCTTACAGATTGTTGATGGGTATGCTCGATTTAATACCTCGCGAAACCCTCGCATGATTATGTCTGCTGATCCATTTCCACTTCTTAATGAAGGCCCCTTCTCGATAGAATTTTGGTTAAAAGCAGATCATTTGTCACACATGACTTGCCTGTCAGTGGTTCAAGATGATGACGACGTTGGAATTAAACATCTAAACGTTATTGAGATTATGACTAAAAAGCACCTTTCACATCTTGTTCATGATCTCGGTAACATCCGTTTTCTCCAACGATATCCTCCCAGTCCTGATGGATTCACTGGTGCGAATCTCTTTTCGAAAGAAAGATGCACCCCTGGTCAATGGATGCATGTTGTTGTCGTTAAAAAAAATGATATGCTTGAGATGTATATAGATGGAACAATTACCCGACGCGTTTTTCTTAACCTGGAGAATGAGCCATCGACTTACAAACTATATCTTGGTCAACTCAGAATTGTGAATACACTGCGACAGTTTGTTGGGGCAATTGATGAATTCGCGCTTTACAAACGAATCTTAGGTCCGGAAGAGATCTACAACCACTATCGCTTGATGTTTTGGTAAATCGACGGAACTTTCTATGTGCAGTTCAAGCCCTTGTCTGTCGTTAAATTTTAATATTTCTTTCAAAAGGAAAGTAGCTCGCTATAATTTTCGGTAGAAGCTCATGGTGTTATTTGGAGCGGCAGTTTCATTCTGGTAAAAGTGGTTTCCAAGTCTACGACCTCTCAATACCTCTTTTTTGTGGTTAGCAATGGCTTGAGAGCAGGTTAAGAAACGCTTTAAAATAGGCTTGTCGCCTTTACACTTAGCCAGTACCTAGTATAATGCAGTGGTCATGGCAGTTCGTGACGAGCAGAGACAAGGTGTAGGTATAACTGACTCTGAGTCATTTTTCTCTTCCCGCTTCATTCTGCGTAGCAGGGCTTCTACGTAAGTTTTCGCTTCAGTTTTTTGTTGCTCTATCTGCTTTTTGTTTTTTGGGACTACGGGTTTGCTATACTTTAAGCATGACCGTATGTCATAGGTTTTTATGTTGGAGCGCAGAAATGCCACAAGGTAAAATCAAGAGGTTAGTTTCAGATCGCGGTTTTGGCTTCATTGAAGGAGAACAAGGCGACTTGTTTTTCCACCATTCTGAAATACAAGGGTTAACTTTTGAAGAACTTCAAGAAGGTCAAATGGTCGAATACGAAGTTGGTGAAGGCCGTAAAGGTCCCTGCGCTACATCAGTTCGCGTTGCTGAGTAACCGTAAAGACAGATTCTGATTCCATTAGTACCGACTAACAAACGCTACTGGATTATGAATTCAGTGGTGTTTTTATTTAGATGCCACAAGCCAATGGAACCAATTACATCTTCCAGTGATTCAAAACGAATGTTTGATCGATTGAGAAACTCGATCAATTAAGTCAATCTCGCAAATCCGGTGTGTTTTACTGGGCCACCAATCCGTTTTCGAATCTCTCCGTCTTGGATTGCAGTGGCAAGTTCTTCAAATACTTCATCCAAAGCGGCAAGATAAGCTTCGACATGTCGTGGCTCGTGCGCAAGGCTTGCGTTAAAAGCACCACCGGCAAGGAAGCCATGATTCAGCATGCGAGCAGTCATTAGTGTAGTCAGTGCTGCTGCTTCTGGATGATCGAATGTCAGTACCGCCATCGCTGGATGACCTCCTGTATTAACAGGTACTTTGTGCTTATATCCAAGTTTTTCCCAGCCTTCAATGGCGAGAGATCCAATATGCGCCAGATGAGCAGGAATATCAAAATCCATTTGTTTCTTTACGCATGCTACTGCTGCGGCGGGTCCCACACCTTCTGTCCAGAATGTACTGGAGATAAAAGATTCCTGAGCAGCTTGCATGACTGCTTGTGTTCCGATAATCGCCCCGATGGGAAAACCATTACCGAGTGCCTTAGCAAAGACTGCTAGATCAGGTTCAATACCATAATTACGATGTGCGCCTCCAAGACAGAGTCGCCAACCACTTGAAATCTCATCGAAGATTAATGGTGTATCAAGGCGATCACAGCGCTCGCGGACACCTTCAAGAAAATTTGGATCGGGATCTGTTTTTCGAGTTGGTTCCATTACTACCGCAGCCAATTCATGACCGTGTTTCGCAATGATTTCGTCGAGCTCATCAAGTTTGTTATAATGGAACGTCAATGCTGTTCCTGCTAAATTGGTGGGAACGCCACGTGGTTCGAGGCCCGGTAAAAGGTGACCGGTTAAATGATCGATTTGTTGTTTTTGGCCATTTTCATTTACAGGTAAATTTGCGGCGAGATACCAATCATGCCAACCATGATAGCCGCAAATTGCGACCTTATCGCGTCCGGTAAATGCGCGTGCGATACGAACCGCAACAACCATTGATTCCCCTCCCGCGCGAGTAAACCTCGCATTTTTTGCCCAGGGATGAATTTTGAGCAGTAGTTTTGCGAGTTCTAGTTCGTCAGCTGTTTGTAAAGTCGCCATTGATCCAAGAGTAACACGACGAATCACAGCTGAATTCACATCTGGATCACTGTAGCCAAGAATACAGGCAAGAATTCCACCAAGGCTCATATCGATGAAATGGCGTCCTTCGATATCAATGATTTCACAGCCTCTGGCTTCACGATAGTAGGCGGGCCACTGATCTGGCGCAAACATTTCTGGTCGTTTACTTAGTAATTGCGTACCACCAGGGAAGATCTCTTTTGCTTCTCGATAGACAGCTTGTACATCTGGCGGGCTTTGAGTCAGCGGTAACTTGAGCAGTCGTCTGGCTCCCAGGCAGAAGACTTCTTCCACATCCCCATCGGTCAGATGCTGATTTTCGCATGCCTGTTTCAGTGCCAGTAGTGACTCGATCCCGAGAAGTGTTGGTTTTGCAAATCGAGAGTGGCTGAAATCTGGTCGAATCTCATCGAGCCATAAAAAACCATCTCCCAGGTTGATACAACGGCTGCGCATTTCCGTAACACAAAAGTCGGCACCAAAAAAGAGTCGGGTGGGACCAAAAACTTTCAGAATGGCCTCGAATGCCTCTGGTTCACATACAGCAGAAGTATCAAAAAAAACGTTTTCCAATCCTCGTAATGAAGAGATGCCTTCGACTGTATGGCGACCACAAAAGCCACGAGCTGCGTGGGCAAGGATCAATTTCGCACCAGGGTATCGCTCGCAATGCTGACGAATGTATGTTTGGTTTGCGGGCTCTGCCAATGCTCGTGGCAGCACCATATGCAACATGATCGCCAGCTCATACCGATGCGCCAGTTCCCAGGCCCATTCTGGGAGGAACTCTTCCGTCGGTGCAAATAGCGTGTCTTCTCGTTCGGCAAATAAGTGATATACTTTGAATCCAACAAAACCATCGTTAACGACTTGTTGCTCAACTGCTTCTGGCTTTTGACGTGGTGTGACAATCATCAGACCACGCGAATCTGGTGACTCTTTCACCTGGTCTGCCAAAAACTGGTTTGCTGCTTCAACATTCAATGTACGTGTGGGAAATGGAAAAAACAGCCCCCCTGTTGGACACCGTTCCGGCATCCAGAGTGAAAGTCTTTCATCATATACTGCCCGAGTAACTTCAGAAGGCCCTGCCGCCGCCAGTGGTGGAGTCGGTGTTCCTAGGTCGGCAGTACGCCAAAGATGTGCATGTGCATCAAATGAATTTGGTGGAACAAAACTCTTTAACTGTTGATCGAACAGTTTGAGATCTTCATCATTGATTGTTGCCCAGACATATGGATTGATTTCATTAGCAGCTTGACTCACGGATGCGTTCATAGTCTTGCCTTAATTCTTTCCAACATAAACAGCATATACTTTGGCACTATTTGCTTTTGGATAACTCACTTTGACTGAGATGTTCCTATTGGCAGGTAACCAGTCATGCGAACCTGGCCAGATCACTTCGAGATGTGTGCCAGATTTTTTGATTTGAGCAGCATCTTTACCAGAGAATCCAGCGAGTGGCTTAGCGCGTTCGTCAAGCAATTCAACGGTGAGAGCCGCAGTTGAAGAGACACCGTCTACATTCACAAAAAGTTTAGCATCACCTCGAATTTTGAATGGCGCTGTTGCAAAATACGCAGCAGAATCAGAGACCTTTCGAGAAAGATAGCCGAATCCATCGCGCCGAAGTGTTGCGAGGCCAATTTCCATATTTCGTAGTTTGCCACCAGTATCCCAATGTGAATACCACATCATTGTTTTATCACCGATATTCGCAAAAGCATGCCCCTGTAGTAGTGCAGTATTGTCCCATTCATTTTTTTTGCCTCGTGAGATTACTTTGTGATCTGCTACTGGCTCGCGAAAATGAATTCCATCATTACTCACAATCAATCCCAAATCGACGGTGACGCCTTCATTCCAATATTCGTTATCTTTTGGTTTCTTTGCCGCATCCTGCCACATGCCATAGAGCCCGATGATTGCATTACCGCGATTCCAGAGCCCCGCTCCCATGTGTGTTTGTTGGCCAGTGATTGGTTTGGCCGTGAATTGCCCTGGCCTTGCAAAAGAAGTTGCTTTCGCTCGTGACCAATTTTTAAAGTCAGATGAACGGTACGTGAGCATGACCCGCCCGATATCACTTCCATCCATTCTCCATGTCCATGGAGAGATCAACTGTCCTGTGGCGTAATAAAATCCATTGTAGTGATACAATCCTGAGACTTCGAAACGTTCGCCGCCAGAGTTCATGGGACGGTCTCCAATCACTTTCCAACTCAACCCATCAGCACTTGTTGCACTGATAAATGCCCCCCATCGTCGTTCATCAGGCCCAATTCGACTACGTCCACCTCGAACATCATCAAATGGTGGATGTGCGATATAAACGCATTTATAACGACGATTTGGATCAGGGTCTTTGGGGTCGTACATTACGGTTAGAAAGTCATTCACCTTAGACAATGAAGGAACCGTAGACTCCACCAGGCAGATATTGTTCTGCTTGTTTCCATTGAATTCAACGAGACCTAATTTGGGTTTGATCCAATTGACTCCATCCGTACTTTCGGCATAACACATGGGACGCCACCACCCAGGTGCCTGCCCTGCTTTGATCTTGGTTTCGAACATCCCCAGATACCACATGCGAAACTTTCCATCCATTTGGAGTACACTTCCATAAAGTATCGCATGACCATGATCCGGTGTACCAGCAGGTCCACGGCGTAGAACAGGATTGGCAGGATGCTTCTTCGCTTCAACAGGAGTAAGT
This sequence comes from Gimesia aquarii, assembly GCF_007748195.1. Taxonomy (NCBI): domain Bacteria; kingdom Pseudomonadati; phylum Planctomycetota; class Planctomycetia; order Planctomycetales; family Planctomycetaceae; genus Gimesia; species Gimesia aquarii. The sequence goes on along the minus strand of NZ_CP037920.1, from coordinate 3,684,609 downwards.
TGCAAATTATCTCGCCACGGAATCGCATGATCATCGAAAGAGAAAAAAACAGCCTCTTCCACCTCAGGACCACCTGAAACTGAGACACGAACTGGTGGTTTCAAGTCGCGTGCGTTTTGCTCCTCTCCTCTGACAGTTTGCGGACTGAACTGTAATGAAAAAACGAATAACACTAGCAGGAGTGTATGTTTTCCCCATGTGGGAGCTAGAGATGCAACCGGCAATTGTAGTCTGTTCATTTGAAAACTTTCTGATTCATCTTCATCTTAGTTCTAAGGGATCCGGAGCAGAGGTTGGTCATTTTCAGGTACTACGAGTTTCTCGAGCATTCTCAAATCAGCCCCTGTTTTTTCATTGTTTGCGGCAGAGATCTGGAAATGTGAGTGAGTATCTTGACCTGTCAGCGTTTGGAATTCACTGAAATTACTCTTCGTGTAAGTTGTTTTATCAAAGCGAAACATGCTGACATCATAAATATTGTGATCTGCAATCCATCGCACGTCCCGCCACAAGATCACTTCTGATACTAAAGGCCCCCGTGACTCGGTGGCTGCAATGTAGTCATAGCGCGGAGGTTTCTGTTTCGCTTTAGGTTCACTTTTAATCATCGAATTATGTAGTTTGACTTCTCCACCCGTTGCTTGAAACTTGAGTCCCTGCAACGTAAGTCGGCGTGCATCAAATCGTGAGTGCTTGGAGACACGAACTTCATTCGCATCCGTCATACGGCGAATATAGACATTATCAATCTTAAGTGAACATGGTCGATATTTTTTCTCACGTCCGGTGACATGCAGGGTTCTCGCTGCCGATGAAAGCACTACGGCATTGCTCAAAGAATATCGCCCTGTATCAAGGAAGTAGAGATCGAACCCAAGGCAATCACGAATGAAAACGCGATTGTAACTCGTCTGACTGTCTCCTGTATCACAGATTCCAGTTGAATTTCCAATCGAGACGAAACCGTCGACACGATATTGGGCTGTTTCGTGTGCGCTAATACCATCATCACCACACTCAATGGCACGAATGTTTTCAAATAATACATCTTCACAATGGCCGTGAATGTTAAATCCATCGTTGTAGGGATGTGTCGCTGTCAGGTTGCGAATGATTAAATGCGCATTATGATTTTCTTTGTTGCTGCTAAATTGTACGCCAGCTGATCGAGTGGGCACAAAAATATTCGCTTTGGCAAGCTCCATTCCCGGTGATAGCTTTAGATAGAAGTCACCGAATATTTTGTTTGATTCAGATTGTTTCCTGCTAACATCTTCTATGAAAGTCCACTCTCCAGATTCTAGTTCCTCAGGCTTTTTCAGAGGTGCACTGGGCCCTTTTGAAGTACGCCCCATATGATTCATCTTGCCGTTCCAGAGGAAAAACCACCGGCTAATAATAGCATTGTTAAGATGGGGCAATAGGTTGCTGCAACGAAACAATCCAGGCTGAACTTCTTGCCATTGCTTTGGATCAAGTGGGTCAGAGCCTTCTAGTATTGCACCATGTCCATCAAGGGTGATCGGCTTACCAGGTTCGCCCTGCACACCATAAAAACCGGCGTAGTCTCGGTAGACAATTGGAAGCAGGTGAATCGTGTCGCCAGGTTTCGCAATACGAATCGCCCGACTTATAGACTTTACCGGACCAAAGGTTGATGAATCATCGCCAGATGTTGGATCAACTCGGATATCGCGTGCCGAGAGATGTGAAACTGACAAATGAATATTGAAAATGATCACGAAGATAATAAATCGCAATATTTGATCTCCTTGAGTCAAAACCAATTCAATACTGTTGAATTTCAATAAAATACTATTATAATGAAAATCGCATTTCAACCATAAACCCTCTCTGCTTATAAAATACTGTATATTTAGCAATTTATTAAGTGGACTCATTATTTGGGGCTAATTAAATTCTTAATAAATAGGTTTTATTTATGCCTGAAGAACCAAGAAAAAACCTTTCGTATCAACTTTCAGAACGGATTCGAGAGTATATTGAGCAAGCTGAACTACCAGATGGCTCCTTGTTTATGACTGAAGCTGAAGTCGCAGAGCAATTTGATGTATCACGTGCTGTTGCACGTGAAGCTGTAGGACAACTGCGTGCAATTGGTTTACTTGAAGGTCGTCAACGGAAAGGACTCATTATCCGGCGTCCTGATCCCGTAAAGCTGTTTTCAGCCAGCCTACCATTTCTGGCAAAATCAAAGCAGGATGTGTCTGAACTTTCACGATTACGCTATGTTCTGGAAGTAGGTGCGGTTGAGTTAGCAGTAAAGAATGCAAGTCCCAGCCAGATAACCCAATTGATGAATATTGCTGAACAGATGAAAACAGTCATCAATTCCAAAACGCAAGTGAATCAGGGCAAGGAACTCGACATCGCTTTTCACTCACTATTATTGGAAATGACGGGCTCAAAAATCATCGCTGGAATGCAGCGTGTTCTGGTAGACTTCTTTGGTAATATTGCAATCAGTGACTCTCTTGATGATAGCAGTACAGAGCGTATTGCCTGGGAGCATACCGAACTCGCAGAAGCGATTCGTGATCACGATATCGAACGTGCTCGCGCATTAATTCGTATGCAACTACGTCACTACTTGCCGGAGGCAGAAAGTGAATCACAGCTTGATGAGAAAACAGCCAAAGTGAATTGAAATTTTATTCGACCATCAATAATCTACAAATTTAATATTCTGATAAGGAGCGAGTGGCAGATGAGATTGAGTCGAGTAAAAGCGAAATTAAATCGCGGGGAGCCTGTACTAATCACGTGCTGTCACTTCACTGACCCGAGTGTTTATGAGCTTGTCAGCCTGATGGGATTTGACGGGATCTGGCTTGATGTGGAACACCATTCTACCAGTGGAGAAACAGCAGCATCACTGATGCGCGCTGCACGCGTTGGCACATCAGACATCATCGCGCGCCCGGCTAAAGGTGAATTTATGAGAATGGGCCGATTGCTTGAAGCAGGCGCACAAGGAATCATGTACCCACGGTGTGAATCGGCAGAAGAAGCTTTAGAATTAGTTCGTTGGGCAAAATTTGCTCCTGAAGGAGAAAGGGGAGTAGACGGTGCTAATGGTGACAATCCTTATTGCTGTATGCCGATGCCAGAATATTTAAAAACGGCCAACGACCACACGCTATTGATTGCACAACTGGAATCACCCAATGCTCTCGAACAAGCCGAAGCAATTGCGAATGTGCCAGGCATCGATGTGTTGATGCTTGGACCAGGTGATTTGAGTGTGATTGCCGGCATTCCTTATCAGTTTGATCACCCTTTGATCACAGATGCCTACCGCCGCGTTTCAGAAGCCGCAAAAAACACTGGGAAGTGGTGGGGAACAGTCAGCAGCACTCCAAAGCACACACAGATGTTATTTGATATGGGAGCAAAATTCATCTGTCATGGCTGTGATCTGATTATGGTCAAACAGGGTATGGAACGGATTCAAGAACGATATGCTTCGCTTGGTTTTACTTTTGACAATCGTTTGATTTCGGAAGCAGAAGAACTAAAGAGCCAGTCTTAAATAATCACGAAAACAGATCTTTTTTCACATGCCCTTCAACGTCTGTTAAGCGAAAATCGCGACCAGCATGACGATATGTGAGACGTTCGTGATCAACCCCCAGCAGGTGGAGCAAGGTTGCATGCATATCATGCATATGGACTTTATTTTCGATAGATTCATGACCAAACTCATCGGTGGCTCCGTATGAGAATCCAGATTTTACACCTGCACCACATAGAAAATGAGTAAAACCTTTCGGATTATGATCGCGGCCATCGGCTCCCTGCATAAAGGGATTCCTGCCAAATTCGCCACCCCACCAAACTAAAGTATCTTCGAGTAAACCTCGTTGTTTCAAGTCTTGAATCAGACCAGCAACTGGTTTATCTGTAGCTTTGGCATGAATTTCATGGCGTTGTATTTTGCTGTGCTGGTCCCAACGTGGATTGTTACCATTGTCTGCATAGTTCACCTGAATGTAACGAGTTCCCGCCTCTGCCATGCGACGTGCTAAAAGACACTGACGTCCAAAGTCTTCCGTTTCTTTCTGATCAATTCCATACATATCAAGTGTTGCTTTTGATTCACCAGAAAGATCTGTTAGTCCGGGTGCGTGTTGCTGCATGCGAAATGCAAGCTCGTAGGAATTGATCACAGCAGACAATTCATCATCTTCTTTGTGTGTTTGCAGCTGGCTCTGATTCAATGACTGTAGAAGTGAAAGTTGTTGGCGCTGCTTATTGAGAGACCATTGCTGATTTTTGATATTATTGAAGCGTGCTTCCCTGGCTGGTTGCCCTGCTCTTCCCAGTGTGGTTCCCTGAAAATGTGAGGGAAGGAACGCATTCGAGTAATTTCGTGGCCCCCCATTCGCTGAAGAGGGAGAAATTGTAATGAAACCAGGGATATTTTCGTTTTCTGTTCCCAATCCATAGGTGATCCAGGAACCAACCGAGGGCATGATTAGATTTGTCGTTCCTGTGTGCAGAAACAAAGTGCTGGGGCCATGTGCGACACCATTAGTATGCATACTGTGAATGAAACACAAATCGTCAACTTGTCGACCAATCTCCGGAAAAAGGTCCGACACCCAATGACCACATTCACCGTATTGCCGAAACTTCCAGGGAGACTGCATGACCTTTTCTTTACCAAAAGTTCCAGTTTTGGCAATCGTGCGTGAATTCTTAAATTCCAGTTCAGCGCCGTTTTTCTTTTCAAGCAGTGGTTTATAGTCAAACGTATCAACGTGACTTGGCCCTCCCTGCATAAAGATGAAAATGATCCGTTTGGCGCGAGGAGTAAACATCGGCTCTTGTGGTGCCAAGGGGTTTTGAAGAGCAACACTAGGGGTATTAGCGCGGGTTTGAGAAAGCAGACCTGAGAATGCCAGCGAGCCAAAGCCACAAGCTGATGATCGTAATAGATTCCTTCTTGAAACAGGACGATTCGCATCCAACATGAAAGGCTCCAGATTTATGATTAAGTAATTTGCTGGTAATTATTTGATATATCGAAAATCAATACAGGCAATCACTGTTTGACAGGCTGCAGTCCAGGCTTCTCTTTCAGATGCTCCGCCTTTCAATTTTGCCTCACTTAAAAAGCGTGCCATCCCTGTTTTTTCACTCGAATTGGGTAACCGCCCGAGAGTCATTTGAAACAGTGTGTCGATACGAGAAGATTGATCTTCGGAAACTTCTTCAATCAACCGTTTCGCAAGCTTTTGTGATTGATTGATCACAAAAGGGTTATTCATCAGATAGAGGGCCTGAGTTGACAAGGTACTTGTATTACGGTTTCCTACAGACAAATTGGGATCCGGAAAGTCAAATATGGCCAATAGCTCGTGCAATCGATTACGAAAGACGGGGATATAGACACTTCGATAATTATTCGTAAATTGATAACCATATTCTGATTTTGTGTTCTCTTTGATTGTCTGGTTTTGTCGAGAAAGGTCAAGATTTCCACTGACAAACAAAATCGTATCTCGAATTGCTTCCGCATCTAGACGTCTGTGATTCTGATGGGTTAAGAGTCGATTGTCTGGATCAGCCGTACGTTGTTTCGCAGTCGATTCACTTGAAAGTTGATACGTTTTGGAAAGCACGATTTCACGAATCATCGATTTGGTTGACCACCCACTCTCAATCAGCTTCAAGGCTAAATGATCTAGTAATTCGGGATGGGAAGGTAACTCCCCTCGTGTGCCGAAATTATCGACAGTGCGCACTAAACCGACTCCGAACAAATGGCGCCAAATCCGATTCACATAAACACGTGCCGTTAAAGGGTTTTGTGGGTTGGCTATCCATTGGGCCATTTCAAGCCGTCCACTTGAGGCCTTCGGGATCGTGATGGAATCTCGTACTTGAGCAACAGAAAGAAATCCACGTGGGACTTTTTTTCCGAGATTATGCACATCGCCTCTAATGAGAAGATGATAGTCTCCCGGTTGCTCGTCTTCGTAAATGGACATGATTTCTGCAACTTTTGGCGGGGCTGCTTTCTTTTTGCTTGCGATCTCAAGTTTGAGTGATTTAAGTTGTTTTTTTGTTTCTTTAATTTTGAGCAAAGTCTGTTTGTATTGGTTTACCGCTACCTCTTTCTGCTTTTCAGAATCTTGACTGACCGGTGCCGAAATGAAACGAATGGCATCTACAATCACATAGCCATCAGTTCCTGCATTCGAAATAATGACTTCCTCGTTTTTTGTACCAGAAAATTCAAATTCACCCAATGAGGAGAATGCACCATCAGACGGTTCGATTCTCTGGTTCACATAAACGGTATGCTCTCCTTTTGATGTTTTAATCGTGACAGGAACACGTGAGGCGCGAGATTCGGCAGAGTTATATGCCAACTGCACATCATAGCGGCCTGACTTGAGCTGCTTTGGAGAAAATTTAACCTGCTTTTTCCCTTTGGCAGCATGCTGGTCGTGAATATAACCCTGGCCAACATAGTCTTTAAAAAACGTCGATTTCTGCCAGTTTCCGACAAGTGTGGCAGAAGAATCATCGAGTGTGATCGTATTTAATTTCTGCTCCAATTCCTTCAATTCAGTCTGTTTAACTTTCTGATCAGCGGTGAGTCGTGCCATCACTTGAATGTACTCATCTCTTGTACGCTGCTTCTCTGGCGAAAGCGGGAGAGGCCGTTTTGTCCAGCCGGAAACATTTCCGGGAGTTAAGACTTTTGTACTGCGAAAGATCCCAGCCAAAGCATAGTAATCAGTTGCAGGAATTGGATCAAATTTATGATCGTGGCAACGGGCGCAACCGAGGGTCATCGCCAGAAAGGCACGACCTACAGTTTGAATCTGCTCGTCAATGACGTCCATGCGCAATTGTTCTTTGTCTTGTTGCTCATAATTAGTTGGTCCTAGAACTAGAAACGCGGTTGCAAATAACTGCTCACGTTTTTGTAAATAGTTGTTGGATTCCAGCAAATCTCCGGCAATTTGCTCCATGATAAATTCATCAAAGGGCTTATCCTGATTAAAAGCATCAATGATATAATTGCGGTATCTCCAGGCTGACTGGTATAGTAATGAGCGACCTCCACCCGTTGATTGTGAATAGCGGGCAACGTCCAACCAGTAACGGCCCCAACGCTCTCCAAAATGAGGCGATGCAAGTAGTTGATCAACTAGACGTGCAACAGCATCAGGACTCTCATCACTTAGAAATTGATCCATTTGATGGGGCGTTGGAGGCAGACCAATCAAATCATAATAGAGTCGACGTACTAAAGTTGTACGATCTGCATCGGGTGCTGTGGTCAGATTTTGTTTTTCCTGGGCAAACCGAATCAATCGATCAATATCTGATCGACTCCAGGCAGGATCAGAAACTTTGGGTAGGGATCGTTTTTTGACAGGCTGGAAAGCCCAGAATTGTTTTCCTTTTTCAATATCAATACTCTGCCTGACAATCTTGCTTTCCCCATCTCTTGGATCAGGGGCTCCCATTTTAATCCATGTCTCAAAATCAGCAATGATTTCCGGTGCCAGCTTGCCGGAAGGAGGCATTTCAAAACTCTCAAACCGGAGTGATTCTAATAACAGGCTCTCTTCTGGCTTTCCAGGAGTGAATATTGCCCCAGAATCTCCTCCCTTCAGAGTTCCAGCACGAGTATCGAGTAGTAATCCACCCCGAACCGACTTGGAGTTCGAAGCATGGCATTCATAGCAGTGTTTTATCAATACAGGACGAATTTTTGCTTCGAAAAACTCGATCCCTTTACTTTTTGACGAAGCATCTTTGGCATCTACATTTGTTATGGTGCCTACCAACATCAAAAAGATGATAAACAATAGGCGCTCTGTGTAGAAAGATTGAACAGGCCGTAGCATCAATCACGCTCCAAGCTCGAAATCAGAACATATCTGCTCTTGTACAACAGAATCACATCAACTCATGTTTATATCAGGATTTAGGAGCAAAAACAACTCTTTTTTGTGATTGTTCAGAGCGAACTCGTCTACATTTTCTAGCTAAAATTCGATTTATACAAAAAATACCCCTGGTTCAAATAGTAGAACCAGGGGAGCGATCATGCTGATTGGCCAACAAGTAATTCAGCACAAGAAGTCAAAACGACTCCATCGAATTAAGTATTTTTCTTCTTTTTCTTTTTTGAACCTTTCCCAGGTTTTTTAATTTTAGCGAGTTGATCGGCGGTCAAGATTTTTGAAAGTTTACCTCTGACTTCACCATTCAGTTTTTTCATTTCTGCCCCCACTTCTTTCATTTGCTTGCTCTGGTCATCAGAGAGCTTGAGAGCAGAATTAACGGCAGAACGAAGTTCTTTCCCTTTTTTACCTTCTTCTTTTGCCTGCTTCATTGCTTTACCACGGGCTTTACGCTGATCGGGAGTTAGAATTTCGCGGTTCTTTTTCTGTAAGGCAACAAATTGAGGTGTGTATTCCTTTTTTAGACCAGCAATCTTCTCTTTTTGTTCATCAGTTAATTCGATCGTTTTCGGTAAATTCAAAGCCTGAATTCTAACCGTTTGTTGTTTTTTACCTTTTTTCTTTTTTGCTTCTTTATCTGCTGCATCAACTGAAGCAACACAGGCCAAAATTAAAGTCATCGTCAAAAGCGCTTTTGATAGTTTCAACATTTTCATTCCCCCTCAGGAAATAATTTAATCACCGATAATGCCAGATCTACACATAGATATATTGGCTGAAATCTTGAAATCGTCCTAATGTTATGTGAACAGCTTATCAATCACAGATCCATCACGAACAATTGTGATGGGACGTCCTGTATTCGTATGATATTCCTGTGTGAAATCGATACCGAGATTGTGGTAGAATGAAGCGGCAACATCGTCCGGAGAATAACCATCGTCAATCGGTCCGGTCCCTTTGTCGTCGCTCTTTCCAATAACCTGTCCCCCTTTGACCTGGCCTCCTGCCATTAACATAAACATGCAGCGGGGATAGTGATCGCGTCCACCACGTTCTCTATTGATTTTAGGAGTCCGTCCAAATTCCCCCGTCACATAAACTGCTGTCGACTCGAGCAATCCCTTTTCAGCAAGTCCGTTAAAGAGCGCTGAGAGACCAGTATCGAGCGAAGGCAGTAATCGATTCTCCAGACTGTCCCAGTTATTTCGGTGTGTGTCCCAGCCACCAGTGGAAACAGTCACAAAACGAACTCCCGACTCAACGAGACGTGAAGCTAACAGACAACTTTGCCCAAAACTGGATTCGCCAAATGGTTTCGAAAATGCGGGAGATTCTTTAGAGATATCAAACGCATCTCGTGCTCTTTTGGATGTGATGATTGAATAGGCCTGTTGACCAAACTGATCCAGCCCTTCAATTAACTGCGAATTCTTTTCTAACCCGTTGAAGGTTTGATCAATATCTCGTAACAGCGATTCACGGCGTTCGATGTTCTCAACTGTCAAACCAGAACGGAGAGAAATTCCTCGTACATTGAACGGTTGGCCGGGACGAGGAGTCGCACCGGTATTGAGTGGAGCATACTTGACACCGAGAAAACCAGGTTTTTGAGTCGAATTGGGAATCGAAACATAAGGAGGAAGGTTTTCAGGTCCTGGGTTTTCTTTTGTAAATACGGCTCCATAACCTGGATATTCCAAAGAAGGCAACGGACGATTACCAGTATTGACGTAAGAACGTCCTAAAGCATGCGCTGCAACAGAGTGCGAGACACCGCGTAGCAGTGCAAACTTATCCATACAAGAAGCAAGCTTTGGTAGATGCTCACAGACTTCAATTCCGTCAATGTTTGTTTTGATCGGATTGAATTCTCCACGATACTCACTCGGTGATTCCGGTTTCAAGTCAAACGTGTCCATATGGGAGGGACCGCCTGGTAGCTCAATAAAAATAGCTGATTTGGCACCTTTTGATTTGGTTTTTCCGGCATCGACCATTCTTAGATAAGAAGAAAGTGTCAAACCTGTGAAGCCGAGTGCACCGACCTTGAGAAAATCACGGCGTTTTACTCCATCACATGTCATTGAAATAGCCATTTGAATTCCTTTCGCATTGAATTGCCCAACATTTTTGGTCAGGCTCTAATTGTTTGTAGTTGTATTGAAATGAATCGGATCAGTTTGAGAAATAAACTAGTGATTAAGCATGAATTCCTTAGTATTCAGCACTGCCCAAACAAGATCATAAATACCTGCCATTTTGTCCTTGGATTCATCAAGATACTTTTTGGCAGCAGTTTTCTCTGCTTCAGTTGGATAACGACTCAAGCTTCTTAAATAAGTTCGAGTAATAATTTCTTCCGTTTTGTCTTCGGCAAGAGGTTGCTCAAAAGACTGAACGCGAACCGGAGTATTTTTCATCTTGTTAGATGCTTGTTGAACTTTCCTTAGCTCCGCTTTCAAAGCCCGCAACCGTTTTTGCGCCTGCTGTAGTTCTTTTTTCTTGTTTTTTTGTTTTTGTAATTTTGCAACCTGCTGTTTCGTCGATTTCGATTGTTCTTTGAGTTGATCAATTCGCTTATTGAATCGCTCTTTTCGTTCAGCCGGCTTTTGAACCGCCCCTAATTGCTGACCAACCTGGAATAACCAACTGCCGTTAGAACGATTGATCGCTGAATAAACATCATTATCATTCTTGATATACATCGTCTGTAGTAAGCTGGGATCGACTGAACGATCACAGTCGCAGTTACTTTCGCGAGTGGAACGACCAAAAATCGTCAGCGCATATTGCTTGTCTCTAATTGTACGATTACGTACTCCAGACGCAGGGATTCCAATTGCACGCCCATCAACACTGTTTTTCATAGAGTCGATCGCATCATCCGAAGCAGTCGCCTGGTGAATTGCATCGTATAATACTTCAGCGGGTAAACGATGGGGGATGTAGTGACTAAAGTTGATTTCATCCAATTCATTTGTTTTGTTGGTTTTCCAACTACGCTGATAAGTATCGCTATTCGTAATTTGGCGATGCAGCCATTTCATATCAAAATCATGTCGAATAAACTCACGCGATAAATAATCAAGCAATGGTCCGTTACTGGGGGGATTCGCCAGATTTAAATCGTCAGGTGGCTCAATGATTCCTCGATTAAAGTAAGAAGCCCAGACACGGTTCACAAACGCTTTTGCAAAATAAGGATTATCTTCCCGACGTAACCATTCCATCAATGCAGTCCGAGGATCTTGCATTTGACTGATTTTCACGACTTCGGCCCCCAGTAATTTCGCTGTATCAGGACTCCGTGAATTATTGCGTCGTCTTTTCTTATTTTTATTTTTGTTATTGGTGCGTACAGGCCGTGCTTTTGTCACATAGACTTCCTGGAAGGGGACACTCTTCTTGCCTTTGACTTTTTTATTCAGCTCACGGAGTAGTTGATTTCCTCGCAACTTATTTGCACCAAGTTCTTTCACCATCGCTGTATATTCAGTCCTTGATTCCGGATTGACTCCGAAATTAACACGCGTGAAGAACCCGCGAAACTCTTTGAAATCTGTTTGTGTCCACTGGTCGAAGGGATGCTTATGACACTGGGCACATTGAATTCGGATCCCCAGGAATGTATATGCAAACCCTAAAACACGGTCATCAGGATTTCGAAAATTGCGTCTTGCCCAGTAGTAGGGCATGTGGCCACGATCAGCAAACTCCTTGTCAGATTTGTCCTGATAAATCGCATTCATCGCAGTCGTGAACTGCTCAAAGTTTTCTTGAGGTTCACGGCTGGTTGCCAGTAAGATTCCTTCGGTAATTTCGTCATAGCCGACGTTGTCCGCAACGCGTTTTTTAATCCAGTCGTACCAATCCTGACTGGGACGTTCCCGAACCGGAGACACATTGATTAAATCATCATAATTATTCTGGGTAAAGTCACATAACTTTGTAGTCCACCAGGCTGCATAGCCGGGAGATTCCAGTAGTTCATCAATCTTTTTAGATCGCTTGTCTGGTGATGTGTTATTAACAAACGATTCAACTTCGTGTGGAGCAGGTAAAGTTCCAGAAAGGTCTAAACTGATACGACGCAAAAATTCTGCATCAGTACATTTTTCCGCAGGCACCATACCTAATTTTTTCAACTTGTTAATGACATGTTTATCAACGGGAGTTGATGTTGCGATTTCAGGATATTTATTGCCATATTGATCGGAAACAGGTCGAATTACAGGAATGGGAATGACTCCCGAATCGTAAAACGCAACGACGTGGGTATCGCCTGGTTTTTGTGCAGTAACTAAACCCTCTGGTGAAATTGTCGCGATCTGTTCGTTATTGGTTTGGAATCGACAAAGTGGAGTGACGTCTTCTTGAGCGCCATCTGACCAGACTGCAACGGCACGCAACGCAACGGTCTCTCCCTCTTTATTGAATTGTATGGAATTCGGAGTTATCACCAGTCGCTTAAATTTCGGAGCTTCCTTCGGAACTCCCAATGCGCCACCTTCAATCCAACGAGTTAAGAGCTGGTGTTGCCAGCTACCCGCATCAAAGCGTTTGCCACCTTCGTGGTCAATTTCTTCAAGAGGTTTTTGCAGGACTAAGCTTTTGACAGGTTCTTTGAGATCAATCCGCGCAACGTCTTCCGCGGTAATCTGTTTATGATCCATGATGAAGTCGTAACCAAACAGTGAGAGCCGAAAGTCGCCTTTACCTTGGAAGGAACCATGGCAAGCACGTCCGTTGCACCCGAGTTTTCCAAGCAGAGGAACAACATGCTGTTGAAATTGAGGGACTTCCTTGTTACCAGCGTCAGCAAAACGCTGACTGACCGGTTTTTTGATTTGTGTGTCATTCGCCGCCTTAACCGTCGTCGTCAAAGCAACTAATGCCAGGATTCCGGCTACATATGTAGAATAAAAATTTGTCATTTTGGTTGATTTCATAACACACCTTGTCATAAGGACGAAATATCGTCAGTCAAAAAGTAATCCGCTTACTTCTTGTTTTTATTTTTTTGACCAGTTTTCTTGATACTACGATTTATTTTTTTAAACTCAGCATCAATATAGTCATCTCGGTTTTCAACAATTTCTGAGATTGATTTTTGAAGCTTTTCAACTCGTCTTTCAGCTTGTTTTTGATCATATCGCAAAAGTTCCAGCTGAAGGTCGACTCGTTTTGTAATCAGATTTTTTAATTTTGATTTGTCTGTTGCGCTTCCCATTACTGAAACCCGGGCTGCTAAAAGACGGATGCGAGAATCGACTTCCCAACGTTCCAAAGTCAGACGATAACGTTCTGTATCCCTAGTTTTGAAGCGTTCCAATTTGGTGCGTGTGTTGTCCAAATCACGAAGTGCTCGTTTATATTCACGTGGTTTATGTTTTTTGAGGCGTTGAATTAATTTTGCTAATTCAGGATGATGCTGCTTCGCAAATTCGAGTGCGAGTTTTTCCCGATTGGGACCAATGCCAGTCGCAGCCTTCCGCTCTTTCGTAGTAGTAACAGATTTTGTGAATGATTTCTTATTTTGCAAGCGTTCTACGGAAACTGAAACCGTTCCCGTTTTTGCTGAGTCGTCGGCATAAGTCAGATCTGCAAACAGAACGATTACGCAGATCGGGATCACCGGTACGAAATTATTAAAATATTGGATATTAAAACGTGCCAAAGACATCAATTCACACTTTCATCCGGAAGTGAAACCGCGGTATAAAGCCAGTCGGGAACTTCTAATGTATCAACTTCAGCCAGACTGGCTTGTTGATCAATCAAATCAATTTGAACAGTGTTAGAATTTGATGATACAGTGGTGCTCCTACCTTCAGCAGATTCAGACCATAGATCAAGTAATTGTCCCAGATCATCTTGCGAAGGCTCATTTTCAACGATTTGTGAGTTTGTCGTTGTCCAGTAGGGTGAAACGCTCAACAAATACGAAACCGAACATAGCAGAGCAACAGCACACCCCAGCAAGGTCCAGTATTGAACACGTGAAGAAGAGCCAGATCGAGGATCTAAAGCGGTCTGCTTTGACGTGACTGTTCCTGAGAGACTGACTGGTGTTAGTTCAATCGTTTTCAAACCCGCGATTAGCTGAGTGGCAGTAGCTAAAGCTTCTCGGGCATCCTGTCTCTCGCTGAGTGATTCTTCAAACCGTTGTAAATCCTGTTCAGAAAGCGCATTAGACACATATTGGAATGCTACCCACTCCAGATCATCTGGAGAATTATTAGGAACGGGGTTGCCTGATGTGTCACTCATGAAATACGTCTTAAAAATAGAATGTAAAAACTAATATCAACGATTCTCTGCTGGATTATCAAGTTGTTTTGACAAGGTTTTGATTGCAATTCGCATTCGCGTCAATACAGTACCTAGTGGAAGCTCATATTCTTGAGCAATCTCTTTGAATGTTTTATTTTGGTAGATCCTCGCGATCACTACTTCTTGTTGATTTTCGGGCAGTTTACTCAACGCTTGCCTGACTTGTTCAATATTCTCATTTTCTAAAAGTTGATGCTCTGGTTTTTCAGTCCAATAAACAGCCGTTGTATGACACAAATTTTTCAGTGATTTTTTATCAATTTTACTCCGACGCAACAAAGCCATTGATTCGTGATAAGCGACTTTGAATAACCAACCTTTTCTGGTTTCTTCCTTTGCCTGATTGCCTGATTGTAGTGCTTTGGAAAAAGTTAATTGAATTACTTCATCAACAAAATCGTGGTCGCGTAAGAGCCCCGTTAAAAAAGCGCGCAATTCGGCAGCATGCTGTTCAAATAATTGATGGACGATCTCGGGGGCGAGCTTGCCATCGTTACCGGTGGCCAATATCTACTCCCGTTCAATAACAAAACCGCGGCTTTTAGTAATAAGGATGCACGAACTGGCGAAATTATTTTCAGAATCTCCAGACTTTTCAAAAAAATGCCCTGAGAGCGATTCACGCCATAAGTCACATCACTGCAATATGATACAACAGATCGACATTAGAAAATAATACACAATCTTCTATGAGATAGAGGATTGTTGCCACCATTATGTAAAAAAAGAGTTCCAGATTCGACTACGAAATTGGGGATTCTGTGAGAATCTGCTTTCGATCAGAAAATTCTCGTTTAGAGAGTGGGGCCAGCCAGAACTTTCTCGATCGGATTGGAATGCAAGCTTAAGGACCGGTCTTACGCAGACCTCATTTTGACAGGCACCATCATTAAGCTTTTTTATGCGGACCAAACATTTGCAAACTTTAACGGAGCACTAGTGGCTCTCATTAAAATAAATTGCTGGCACAATGGTTTCCGCGATTTCTGGATGGCTATAGTAGTTTGGAAACATGTGGCCTGCGCCGACACACTTCGAAACATCGATATCATTCACGCGACTGAGACAATCACCAAGGGCGCGTCGATCAAGATAAGTGAAGCCGGTACGCGCTAATGCTCTGCGTGAAAACGTGGCAAGTACGGGATAGAAGAGAAGCACTCTGTCTTTTTTGTTTCGAAGGTTAACGAGGCACTCAATACAGTTCAGACTGCAGCCATAACGTTGCCCGGGATTTAACCAATTGTGATTAATAGCCGCGGCAGCAAATACCGCACGAATGCGTCGCGAGTGACAAGGGATACAAATCCCACATTCATTCAAAGAGAAGCCTTGAATCGAACCACCTCCAATTAAATGCAGAGTTGACGATACAATGCGAGCACCATGGCTATGACCTAACAGGCTGATATCGTGCTGTTCAGGCAATTGGGAAATCAATTGTGCTAAATAATACCCGTTATACTCAGCTCGCTTTCCAAGGATGTTGACATCGATTGGTAGTATCTTTGTAGGCATTTCACCGCTGGGCCATGTGAAGAAGATCACATTCAGCGGACGATTTGGGGCTGCGTTCCTCAGCCAAAAATAGGTATTATACGAATCTGTTAGCGCTCCTTCCCACTTCACAAAGCTGCCATGCACCATGATACAAATCGGAGCATTAGGATCTAACGATTGGACTAAAGTCTCAAATGAAGACTCTGTAACATTTCCTCCTCCACTGGAATGATAGACATCAAATTCACAGCATGGGCAACAGCAATTACTTTTCTGAACACAACAACGACTACTGACAACCCAGTAGTTGAGTTCAGTCACACAAGAAGTGCAATCCTGATCCGGAACACATTGTTGTGTATCGCTAATGCAAGCCGGAGCTGAAGAAGCTTCCTGTGCATATAAGGGCATGGAACATAGGAATAAACAGAAAAAGAAGCAAGCTTTAAGCTGCATGGATCGAGTTGTCAATAAATTCATTGGCCTGATTTATGCTATTCCAAGGATGAAAGGGTTGAAATCATCTTGTCTCACATGCAGCGCGCACTCCTGATCTATGTTTGCTCAGAGTGCTTATGAGGAATATCGGTATTCTTCGGAATCCATTAGCGCAATAAAAGACAAACTCCGATTTTATGGATTAGTCGCTGACCATTATCAAAATCGAACAAGAAAACGGGAATTCGGCTAAAGTCTCCAAGGCACACCCGGATCAGATTGGGCGTTGGTCAGCAAAGATGACCATATTTTACTGAACAAAAACGCGCATCATTGAGAATAGTCAGGAATATTGGAGGCAACCATATCTCAAAATGGTTTGCATAACTTGATCTCGTAGATTTGGTTCAATTTCGCAGTACCCGAACGGCACAGCATTTATAAGAGGGCTGGCTCGAATAGGGATCGAAAACCGCATCGGTTAATTGATTGGTCTGTTCGTAATGCATGGGAATAAAAATTTGTCCCGGTTGTACAGATTGAGTGATAAATGCCCGTGCTTTGATACGCCCTCGCTGTGATTCCACAAATATCTTGTCATTGGGTTTGATAGACAATTCACTTGCATCTTGTGGATTGAGTTCTACATAAATTCGCGCTGGGTAGAGTTTCCGCAACACGTCAGAATTTTTCGTCCTGGTTTGAGTGTGCCATTGTGAAGCGGTGCCTCGACCGGTCAACAAAATAAAAGGATATTGCTCATTTGGCGCTTCCGGCATTTTTGTTGGTTCGGAAAAAATCATTTTGGCACGGCCATTTTGATGATAGAACTGACCATCCTCAAATAATCGACGTTGTTGTTCTAAAGGTTTGGTATTTGACTCAGGAAACGGCCATTGAATACCTCCCTGCTCTTCAATTGCTGCATAATCTTCAATACCGGAAATATCACATGGTTGTCCTTTTGTCAGCTGCTTCATCATTTGAAAGACATCCTCTGGTGATTTCCACTGCGAAAACATGTCAGCACAGCCCCAGTATTGAGCGATCAATTTGAAAATCGAAAAATCAGATAAAGCCTGTCCCGGAGCACGTGTGACACGTTTGACACGGCTGATTCGACGTTCTGCATTAATAAACGTGCCCTCTTTCTCTCCCCAGGCAGCCGCTGGTAAGACCAAATCCGCATGACGGGCTGTTTCGGTAGTATGATACATGTCCTGTACCACGAGAAAATCCAACCGGTTTAAAATGTCACGTACCTGTCTCTGGTTAATCCATGAATGTGCTGGATTGGTGCAGATGACCCAAAGCCCTTTAATTTTACCGGCCAATATTCCTTCAATGATCTTATGGTATGGCCAACTGTTTTCAGTGGGAATACGATCAACTGGAATCGAAAGCGTTTCAGCAACTTTACTACGATGCTCTGCGTTGAGAAAATCATGTCCTCCCAACAGGTTTGTTGTGTTGCTAAATAGACGCGATCCCATGGCGTTACATTGGCCGGTAATCGAATTCGGACCGGTTCCTGCTCTTCCAATGTTTCCTGTCATCAAAGCCAGATTAATCAATGATTGAGCGGTGCGTACGCCTTGATAGCTTTGATTGACTCCCATGGTCCACCAGAAAGAAACCCGCTTTCCGGAATGAATGATTTCTGCAAAGTGTTCAATGGCAGCGCGACTGAGTCCTGTCTCATTAGCAACCCGCTCGATTGTATAATCTCTGACATGCGCAGCAAATTCTTCAAAGCCTTCCGTATGATTTTGAATAAAATCTTCAGCAAGATACCCACCTTCGATAAGAATGCGCGCGATACCGTAAAATAATGTCAGGTCTGATTTGGGATAAATCTGTAAGTGCTGAGTCGCCTGCATCGCCGTTTCGGTTTTTCGTGGATCAACAACTACAATTTCTGGATCGTGCGAATTACGCATGACGCGTTCCCACATAATCGGATGCGCAATACAGGGATTAGCTCCGACAAATACCAATACGTCTGATTCTTCGAGATCCTGATACGTGAATGGAGGCGCATCGAATCCAAATGATTGCTTATATGCGGTGACCGCCGAAGCCATACACTGTCGTGTATTTCCATCTCCATGAAGCATGCCCATGCCGAATTTAGCAAGCGCTCCTAAAAATGCCATTTCTTCAGTAACCATTTGGCCTGTACTCAGAAAGGCGACTGAATCTGTCCCATATTGCTGTTGGATGCCTTTGAATTTTCGCGTGAAGAGATTCAGGGCTGTGTCCCAATCGACCGGTTCCCAGTGATTGTGAGATTTTTTAATGAGAGGGCTAATGGCTCGGTCGGGAGATTTCAGCACAGATAAAGCTTCCCAGCCTTTGGGACACGCCATCCCTAGATTGACGGGATATTCTGTGGTTGGAGTCACACAAACCCCTTCACCGTCCTTCAGATGAATATTTAAATTACAACCTGTACCGCAAAACCCACAGACCATCTGAGTCATTGCGTCAGGAGTATTTTTTTCAGGAACTTTTCCTAGTCCAAATCCACCGGGAGAGAGCAATAACTCTCGCGTGAGCGGCCCTTCTTTTTGATGGATCAGATCACTGAGCCTTGATTGATTGATGATGGACATAAAATGAATTCCAGTAGGATTGTAAACTAACGCTTATCGTAATACTCCGGGCATTCGAGGAGCTGCCACCGCGGAGAAAAAAAGATATCTTTCCAATAATTCACCGAACAAACATGCAATAAATAATATGCTGACGGCTATGAAGAGATTTAAACTATGTGGAGGTTGTGTTTGCTGGTTCAGTAAAAAGCAAGGCATCAATATCCCTCCCAGTAAACCACATGCAAAACGAGCGAGTGTCACATTTGACAATTGCCCACTCATCAATAAAGCCGAACGCTTGAGTGGTGAGTTTTGTCGACGAATCAGATAACGAAATATCGAAGCTTCAAAACCAAGCTTGATGATTGATGTCAGAATCAATGCCTTGGAGAGGAGCGGTCCCGCTTGAGCGATCAATAGATTTGATGCTGGAGAGTCATCAGTCCAATTCACAATGAAAATCGTCAACCATGTCGAAGCAATTCCCAATAGAATCGTAGTGAGAGAAAACTTGATCGTGGTTGTTTCAAAGCTCCAGAATTCACGTTTCGTAAATACATAAATCATGATCGAGCAGAAAATACCAACCATTCCCAAGAAACTAACTATTTGTCCTGCCAGAGGTTGCCAGGATTCCAATTCCGGAAACGTCGAATCAGAAACCCAAGTCAAAACTGCATACAACATTGCTGCACCGGCAAAAATACCAAATGCTAGAATTTCTCGACTCAGCCACGAATGTTTCAGCCCTAATATGCCTCGAAACGCATACAGAGGACGCCCTAAATGGAGTGTGCTGGCTCCTAATGCAGTTAAACCAAAGAACAGCGCACTTGTCGCATATAAGCGATTCATGATGGCTGTTTCTTCTACACTGAATAAATACTCTAAAGCAGATCCCGCAAGAAAAGCGCCGACAGAAAGTTGAGTGAGTACCAGCATGATCACCAATGGTAGATGGGCGTGTTGAGGACTGGTCGAATAATAATCTGCCGGTAATGTATTACGGGGAAACGGTTTTTTCGACTTGTAGGTTGTTGTGGGAATCGTAATCTGTGGATCAGGCGCCGCAGGTAGAAATGGGTTGACTTCCGAATCTGCGATGACTTGTTCCTGATTGACGATATTAATTGAAATCGCCTGATGAGGACACGCTTGCACGCAAGCGGGTGCTTCACCATCAGATAACCGCTGACTGCACATATCGCATTTCCGAACAATTCCTTTGTGGCTTTGGTATTTAGGAACATCGTAAGGACACGCTAATGTACAATACTGACAACCAAAACACTGGTCGTCCAAGTGTTTCACAATTCCGGTCAGTGGATCTTTCTCATAAGCGTTTACAGGACAGGCATGCATACATGCTGGCTCCAGACAATGGTGACAAGCAGTGGTGACATGTTGATAAATCGGATCCTGATTCGACCCACCAATCAGTAAACCAACATCACGCCAGGTTTCGTTTTCATCAAGTCCATTGAGTGAATGGCAGGCTGTCACACACGCTTTACAGCCGGAACAACGGTCCAAATCCACCTCAAAAGCATATTGTTCCCCGGATTGTGGAAACGCTGAAGGAATCAGATCAGAATAGTATCTTGACTGAGCTGGTATTGCCTGGGTGTCATACTGTTTTGAAAATTGATCGATGGCAGTTAATGACTGCTGCTCTTTCAAGAGAATCGCAATCAGATCAAGCTCTGTACTACAGGCGGCATTACTTTGTAAATTCGACGCAGGGTCATCAAAAGCGATTATTGGATTCTGGTCATCTCTACCAACGTCAAATGTCATATCTTTTATTGAGGCTTTCGTGTTTTATGAAATTGCTCGCTATGAATGAATGTCTGTGGTACCCCGGCTTCCAAAAGCTGTTCTTCAAAATCCTGATTAAATCGGTTGGGACCACATAAAAAGAAACGAGATGCCAAAAGTTGAGAGACCTTTGATTGCATAAATTCAAAATTGAGATATCCACAATATCCCAACCAATGAGGAGTTGGCTGGGAAAGAGTCAAATAGTAATGGAATCCAGGCATTTGAGTGATTAGCTGTCGAGTTTCCTCATCAAAGATAATATCCCTATGAGTTCTGGCACCATAAAACAAATAACAGAGTCTGTTTTGATTGAAATCTTGTAAGTAGCGCACAATACTCATCATCGGAGTGATACCAATACCGGCACACAACAGCACAAGTGGTTCTCTATGTTGCTCCTGGTCATAGTAAAATCGTCCCAAAGGACCTTTTAACAATAGGCGGCTTCCTGGACGAATCTGTTCAAAAAAATAATTTCCGACCTGTCCTTGAGAATTGCGTTTTATTGTTAAGTCAATGTTTTCCGGCTGCAATGGCGATGAGCTTATTGAAAAGCTTCGCCAAACTTCGTTTCCATCAATGTTAAGACAAACCTTGGTAAACATGCCTGGTTTATGAATCGGAAAAATCCCTTTGGAGTTATCCAATCGAAAGGTACGAACTTCATCTGCTTCCTGTACTACTTCAATTACTGACAGTGCTAAAAGTTGTTCGTCTTGTTTTTTTGAATTCTGTTGTTGAGATAAGGTCATTTGATATCCTGTGCTTAGTGAGCGCCAGCACATTCTATTTGATTTAGTAATTCATTTAGTACTTTTTCCTCAGGGAGTTCCAAGTACACATTCTGCATATCATCAACTCTTACTTTAAACACATTTACTGAATAATTCTGCTCACCACTCAAACAAGTCCCGTTTTCCAGAGAAAATGTTTTTTTGTGTAAGGGGCATGCCACTTTGGGGATGCCTTGTGTATCACCAATGATTCCGCGTGATAATACCATTGCCTGCTTATGAGGGCACATTTGCTGGCAAGCATACCATTCACCACGACTGGTAAAATTAAATACTGCGATTTGTGAAATACCATATCTTACAGTAGCTCCACTATTCTCTGGAAAATCACTTACAGTTCCTACATGGACCCACTCGCGTGGTTGTTCATCTAGTTGGGAATTATTATCTTCGACAGTTTTTTCCAACGGTTTGAGATCATCCATCGGAATAAAATCGGGAGCCCAGTCGACTGGGCGATGCTGCCCGCGTTGTGGAATCAATTCGATTGAGGGTTGGTGATCTTCGGTATTCACGAACTGGTTAAATAGCCTTCTTTTCTCAGGGTTATTAACGACTTCTTTCCACTCACAACGATAACTATCAACCAATGATTGCATCATGGCTTCCAGCTCTTCACAAATCCCCAATTTATCTTCGATGACAACTTCTTTTAAATAGTCAATCCCCCCTTCCAGTTTCTCCAGCCAGGCAGCAGTACGCGTTAGCTTATCCGCAGTCTGAATATAAAACATCAAAAATCGATCCAGGTACTTAATACAAGTTTCTTCATCAAGATCTGATGCAAAAAGATCGGCATGTCGTGGTTTGGCACCGCCGTTCCCGCAGATATAGAGATTATAACCATTTTCTGTCGCGATGAGCCCAAAATCTTTACTCTGTGCTTCCGCACATTCGCGAACACACCCCGAAACACCTCCTTTGATTTTGTGTGGAGCACGGACTCCGCGATAACGTTCTTCCAGTCGTATCGCGAAACCGACAGAATCTCCCACTCCATAACGACACCAGGTTGTGCCAACACAGCTTTTGACTGTACGCAGCGCTTTACCATATGCATGGCCGCTTTCAAATCCAGCGTCGATCAATTTTTCCCAGATCGCAGGCAGATCATGAACTTCCGCCCCGAATAAGTCAACGCGTTGTCCGCCGGTGATTTTCGTATAAAGGCCATATTCCTGAGCGACATTTCCCAGAACGATCAATTTGTCTGGAGTAATTTCGCCCCCGGGGACGCGAGGCACTACTGAATAGAGTCCACCGCGTTGCACATTCGCCAAAAAGCGGTCGTTCGTATCCTGTAAAAATGCATGGTCAACAACGTGCTCGTTCCATAAACTGGCAAGAATCGAGGCCACCGTCGGCTTACAGACTTCGCATCCCGCACCTGAACCACAGTCATCGAGAACTGCCTGAAATGTTTTGAGTTTTTTAATTTTAATAATATTGAGTAGTTCTGTTCGTGAAAATTCAAAATGCTCACACAGGTCATTGTTGACCGCAAGACCAGACGCTTCCATCTCTGCTTGAAATAGATCTGTCACCAGGGGCAAACATCCCCCACATCCACTTCCAGCTTTGGTACACGTTTTTACCTGATCTACTGAAGTCAGTTTTTCATCTTGAATTGCCGCGCAGATTTGCCCCTTTGTGACATTATTACAAGAACAGACCTGCCCTTCGTCTGGCATCTCTGCAATGCTACCTCCCGGAATGCCACTATTGGAGCCAACGACGAGTTCATGTGGGCTGCAAGGTAACACACCATCGGTCTTAGTCAGCATCGACAAACTGCCATAATCAGAAGCATCGCCGATTAAAATGCCCCCCAGGAGGTTGGTCCCATCGGAATTAAAAACTAATTTTTTATAGACGCCTGCAAAAGGATCTTCAAAAGTGAGGCTTTTCGAATTTTTGGGATCGGCTTCATAATCACCAAAGCTGGCAACATCCACGCCCATTAACTTTAACTTAGTGGAAAGGTCGCTTCCCTCGAATTTTAGATCGATACTACATAAGTGAGCTGCCGCCACCTCTGCCATTTGATATCCAGGTGCAACGAGACCATACACCATTCCTGAATGTAAGGCGACTTCTCCTACAGCATATATGTCGGGATCAGAGGTCTGTAGAAAATCGTTGACGAGGATCCCCCCTCGTTCTCCCACTTCAAGATTGCATTCACGAGCTAACTCATCACGAGGACGAATACCGGCTGAGACGATAATCATGTCAACATCCAGCACTTCGCCATCTTGAAATTGAATCCCCGTCACTTTGGATTCTCCCAACACTTCGTTGGTAGCTTTATTCAGATGGACGCGAACTCCCAATTCCTCAATTTTTTGAATCAGAATTTTTGAACCGGCGTCATCAATTTGTCGCGGCATTAAACGTGGAGCAAACTCCAATACATGTGTTTCCAGGCCCAGATCCAGTGCTGCTTTTGCTGCTTCCAAGCCCAGGAGCCCACCTCCAATCACTGCTACCCGCTTCGAATGTTTCGCGTAGTCTATGATCGATTCCAAGTCGTTAATTGTACGATATACAAAGACTCCTCGGTTTTTGATTCCAGGAACTTCTGGTATGAAAGGATAGGACCCTGTTGCGATGATCACCTTATCATAAGGTATCTCAATACCCTTTTGGGAACGGACAATTTTAGTTTGTCTATCAATACTGACTGCACGGTCTGCTAAATGGAGATCGATGTCATTTTCCGAGTACCATTCTTGACGAGCCAACATTAATTTTTCTGCATCATTATGAGCGAAAAATTGTGTTAATCCCACACGGTCATATGCAGCACGTGGTTCTTCACAGAATGTTACAATCTTAAATTGCTGTTGCTGGTCTTTCTCAACCAGTTGTTCACACAGCCGTAACCCCACCATGCCGTTGCCAATGACAACCACATTCTTCTTTGGTTCAGAATTTCTTTGAATCACAGTGAATCCACCTTTTACTCAGAGCACTTAATTTGTTATTCGCAGAGTCACATAAGCTTTTTAATTACCTATGGCTGTAGCAAGCTCTTTCTCTCCACTTCTGGCAGTCACTGCTAATTCATGAGCGAGTCGTACTTCTTCTTCCGTTTCTTCACTAAACCGCACAATGAAGGTCAAGAAGGAACAGCACGTCACAATCGCTCCAATAATAAACAAGGCAGTTGGCCAGGTAATTGCATGTGTTTTGAACAGAAAACCGGCTGCAACGGCCCCTGCATTTCCACCGGCTCCCACAATACCGGAAACGGCCCCCAACGCTTTGGGATTAATAAACGGAACCACAGAATAAGTGGCACCTTCGGACATTTGGACGAATAGGCTGAAGATAATGAGAGCGGGTAACGCCATCACAAGAATACTCATCTGTGAAAAGAGCATCAGTGCGATACCTTCGCAGAAAATCACAACAAATAACCACTTGACTCGTCCACTAAGCCCCCATTTTTCTCCAAACCGGTCACCAAAAAGTCCACCCAGAGTGCGGGCAAAAATATTCATCAAACCAAACATACCAGCAAACAAACCAGCCATTTTGATCGCGTGTGCTGTTTCCATATCCTGGAAGTAATCAAAGTGGTCCAGAAAATAGAGTGCAGCGATATTGTTAATCGTAAGTTCAATTCCAAAGCAGGCACCGTAGATGACAAACAGTGCCCAAACTCGATGATCTTTACAGGCAGTCCAAAACTTTCCTTTGTTATTTGCTTTTTGAGGCAACTTCCCAGCAGCACGCAATTCTTTAAAATTTCCATCTGGTGTATCTTGTGTCAAGAAGTAATAAGCAACACCTGTTAAAGCACAAATCAGACCAGCTACAAACATGGAAGCACGCCAACCTAAGGAATCACTGAATCCCAATACTCCGATAAACAGAGTGAATATGAGTGGCATCACAAGCTGTGTGACTCCCCCTCCCAGGTTTCCCCAGCCAGCAGAAGTGGCATTGGCAGTTCCGACACAATTCGGGGCAAACATAATTGAGGTATGGTACTGTGTAATCACAAACGAAGCCCCAATCGCACCAATGGCAATTCGGAACATCAGAAAAGTGGTATAGTCGTGGGCGAATCCAATTCCCATCACAGGCAGAGAACCCAAAATCAATAGCCATGTATAAGACAAACGCGGCCCAATTTGATCACAGAGCCAGCCGATAAAGAGCCGAGCAATGACTGTAATTGCAACAGAACCAATGATACACCAGCCAATTTGCTCTTTTGTCAGGAGCATCTCTTCCCGGACCACCTTCATCAAGGGAGCAATACCGAACCAGGCGAAGAAGCAAAGAAAGAATGCAAACCAGGACATATGAAATGCACGCATTTGCGGAGTCGAAAAATTGAATAGATTAATCCTGGTTGCTTTATTTTGAATTTCCATTTCCGTTGTGCTTTCTTTTTGCAGCTACTTTTGGAATTTTCAATCGTTTAACCATTGAGAAATATTGAACGAATCGATCAGAGATGAACGGCGCGCAAGGGTATCTCAATTCAAAGCAATAAAAGAATGAAAAGGCCTGCTATTGTTTGGCAAGTTTAGGGAGAGCGCCACACGAAGAACTTGCGATGATAGTTAATTCAGTCTGAGTTTCTTTTGTAGATGTCACTTCTATTAAATTTTTGTGACTGATACTCCGTGAGCGCAGGAGAGATCACCCTGATTCAACCTCAATAGATGCTAGACCCTATGAGATTTGATTTTATGAATGTTAAGGAAAGGCAAAGAATGTGCCAAAAAATAAGTCAACTAACCTAATAAAAGAAGTCCTACCCAAGCTGAGATGGAATAACGTCAAATTACAATAGAAAAACGTCCTTTTCTATTGGGCAAAAATATTAATTCTGCAGACGGCATGAAGATTTTTATGCAAGAAATGAGCAAGTTGCCTAGAAAAGAAGCACATTTAGAAGGCAAATACCGCAGTCTGATTTATTGAAGCAAACTACGTTGCAAGACCTCCTTGGCCTGATCGAAGTATGGCTGCCATTCGATCTCTGGCTTGCCATGTTTCAAGCAGTCTCGGACTTTCTGTAATGTATTGAGAGCCATGTGTGGACAACGATTACAGGCGCAAGTTTCGCCTGACGAAGAAATAATTCCTGGAACCGGAATATAAGTATGATGTGGTGCCGATTTTTCCAGTGGGTGAATCATGTTCGCTTCGGTGGCAATTAAAAAAGTGCCCGGTTCTTTAATCGACATCACATATTGCCGCAGTTTTTCTGTCCCCCCAATGAAATCAGAGACTTCCAGAATCTTATGGGGACATTCCGGATGAGCCAGCACAAGGGAACCTGGATTGTTCTTTTTGGCACGCAACAAACCTTGCACACTGAAAATTTCATGCACCATACAGGAACCTGGCCAGAGAATCATTTCCCGTCCCGTAACTTCCATCAGGTAACGTCCGAGATGTTGGTCTGGTACGAATAAGATTTCTTTCCCTTGTGGTACACGGTCAATGATTTCACGTGCGTTACCACTGGTGACAATCCAGTCACAGAGGCTTTTTACTTTGGCACTTGTGTTAATATAGGCAACTGTCTCGAAATCGCGGCCCTCTGCCTTCAGTTTTTTTTGAAATGAATCCAAGTCGCCAAACTGACAGCTTTCGGCTAGAGAACAACCCGCATTAAGATCCGGCAAAAGTACTTTCTTTTCTGGGCTCAGAATCTTGGTCGATTCCGCCATGAAATGGACACCTGAGAAAACAATGGTCGAAGTTTTGACTGTGACGGCATCACGAGCCAATTTCAGGCTATCGCCCGTAAAATCAGCGATTTCCTGTATTTCACCGTCTATGTAAAAGTGTGCTAATAGTGTGGCGTCTTTTTCTTTTTTGAGCTCTTCGATTTCATCCATTAGATCAAGGGGATCTTCATAGACTTCTTCACTATTATCCATCATGGGTAATGACATCTGCTCATACCTTCAGTTAAGCAACAATTCAATTTTCTGTATCTGATTGACACGCTCGACAGGTCGTGTGTTCAATACCATTATTGAACTCATACTAGTGAATTTAAAGTACTTTATGTACAACTAATATGATTTGATTACATGACCACGATCCTGGATCATGTTTGCAATTCTATCTAACAATATGAAGGTTTAGAACTCCATGGCAGATCAATCGTTACGAATCCTGATTTTTGGTGCTCATCCAGATGATTGCGATATCAAAGCGGGGGGAACTGCGTCCTTATATCAACAGGCAGGTCACAGTGTGAAGTTTGTGAGTGTGACGAACGGAGAATCTGGGCATCAAAGACTTTCAGGGACCGAACTAGCCGAAATTCGTCGGGCTGAGGCTACAGCGGCCGGAAATGCGCTCGGAATAGAATATGAAGTCCTGGGAAATCGAGATGGCTATTTACAACCGACCATTGAAGCCCGTTTTGAAATCATTCGTCTGATTCGCCAATTTGATCCCGATTTAATTTTGACACATCGCCCGAATGATTATCATCCTGACCACCGTTATACATCACAGTTGGTTTGTGATGCTGCTTATATGGTAACAGTTCCTCCGATTGTTCCCGAAGTCCCTGCGTTACGAAAAAACCCGGTGATTGCATATCTCTCAGATCATTTTACACGTCCCTACCCTTTCTCTCCTACAGTTGTGGTCGATGTAGAGCCTGTGTGGGACAAGTTGATTGACGCGCTCGATTGCCATCGTTCCCAGTTTTATGACTGGTTGCCATATAATCATTTTCATGAACATGAAGTGCCTGCCAATCCATCAGAACGAAAAGTCTGGTTAAGTAGCAAAATGCGAGAGCGAATCGGACCGTTGGCCGATCAGCATCGTGAACTAATCATCGAAACTTATGGCAAAAAACGTGGTCAGGAAATCCAACTCATCGAAGCATTCGAGCCATGTGAATATGGATCTCCTTTAACAGAGGAAAACGTCAAAACGTTATTTCCATTTTTGCCTTAGGGATTAATTCATAGAATCGTGATTATGCGAAGCTATTCAAATAAACTGAATTCTCATTATTTTTTTTGATGAAGATCAAATGTAAATTCATTTTCGCCTTCAGTAACCACTGCTTCTAATCCCGATGTCAGCGGATTACTATACTTTTCCGGAATCAGAGATTTCCTTTGTGCACCAGCGGCATACTCTTCGACAGAAGGATCGTTATCAAAAGCTGTGATGACGACCGTATAGTTCCCAGGTAACACACCATCTCCCTCTTCGAAGGTTGATAACTGGACACGACCATTTTCATCAATCTGACCAATGGCAGGGCGATTCAAAGTTCCTTCACCTCTTGATTTTGACTGAAAAGTAACCGTCCCTTTTGACAACGGTTTTCCGTCAAGCGTGACGAGCCCCGAGACCAGAGTTGTTTCAGGCTTTTCGTTTCCACCGCATCCCACCAACAGGACAGAAAGAAATGGCGCTATGAAAAAAGAACACTTCAGTATTTGTAAGCGAGATCCTTGATGCTTCATGAAATGATATCTCTCCGCAAAATTCACAATAAATTTCCAGACATCTCACATACCCAGGTGTTTTGGTCAAAACTCACCTAGGGGTTGCTTATCATTTTTATCTCCCAGGTAGTTCCACGTTGCGTAATCAATGTTCTCACTAACAAACCGCACACTACCATCTGCCAGACACATATGAACTCCACCGACATGGTTGCTCATATAGCCCCCCATATGGGCATAGCAGGTATCGACTCGTGCATCTCTGGACTTGGGACAGGCTGTATAGGTTTTAAAATAGTTAGGAGGAGGATTCGTCGTGCCGATATGCATATGCGATGCAAAATACATATTGAAGGAGCTATAGATTGGTAAAACTTCTCCGATCAAAAATGTATTCGTCGTGCCATCAGTGCAATCTTTGAATTTGTAAGAAATACGACCACCATTAAACATTCCGGGAGCTTCAACACTTGCACGTGCTCCTCCGGTACTCTTGCAGTTGATGTTAGGCGTTAGTGCTGGAATGGGGCAAATATTCATATGTAACGGCCCTGCACAGAGTTTATAATTGGCCCCAAGTGAGTTGCCCGCACCTGGTGTATAACCTGCTTCGCGAGAGTTTGGGTAAAGTCCACTCTCAGGATCGGAGGGGCACATCAAAACCCCTGTTTTCCAGTCGTTAAGTGCTGCCGGATTTGGCCCTTGGTGATTCGGCACTGAAAAGTCAATCTGATTATAAAGTGTCGAATGTTCGATAAACGGTAACAACGATTCGAGCCAGGTATGACAATGAGCAATTCCAGAAGATCCACTGCAATACGCAGCAGCCGGGAGAACACTGTGTGTCTCGTGATAATTATGAAACGCAATTCCCAGTTGTTTTAGATTGTTTTTACATTGAGATCTTCGAGCTGCTTCCCGTGCCTGCTGCACAGCTGGCAAAAGCAGTGCGATCAGAATAGCTATGATGGCAATGACCACGAGTAATTCAATCAGCGTGAAACCACGTAAGTGCTTTCTCATCAATATATCTCCCAGGGAAAAGTAAATATAATTCCTAGGTAAAACCAATAGACCCCTCAAAAAAAGAGAAATATCACCTAGATAAAAACAGGGATTAAATCGAAGGAAATTCCACTATTTGAGAATATACTCCCGCTTAGATTCTCCTTTGAGATGAAGAAATCCCCTCAAAATCTGGAATAATTATTAACTTTTGGTGAAATTCATCCATAAACCAGCTACTCAATAATGCGACTGAATATTTAAGGTTCTGCTCGCCTTTTTGCTCACTGGTACTAAAATAAGAAAACCATCGAAATGCTAAACGAGGATCGCTTTACTCTCTCCGAAACTCGCTTAGCTTTGTTTAAAAGTGGCAACTACCGTATGATTGAATGTGTCATTTCAATTTAGCTAATTTGAATTTCTAAAGAGAAAACCAATGCGACTTCTATGCATTTTCATTTGCATTTTTCAGACATTATTGAGTTGCTCACTTCCACTATCTGCGGAAGAATCTTCAGTCGATCGGGGATACCGGTTCTTAACGTCAAAAGCGTACTTACCACCTGATTTTGATCAAGCAGTCTTTGACGATCTCTGGAAAGTCTGGCCAGAGGAATTAAAAGAGAAAGCAGAAAAGGCATCACCCGCAGCACGCCGCAAGATGATCTATTCCTATTATGGAATCATGGAACGCCCTGATTCGAAGTCCGCTCCATTAGGCTATGTAGTAACTCCTCAACAAAAATGGGTGATGAATTGTTTTACTTGTCATGGAGGAAAAGTGGCTGGCACTGTAATTCCCGGTGCGCCGAATAGCCACGTCGCATTACACACACTCACGGAAGATGTCAGCAAAGTGAAACTTCAGCAACTCAAGAAATTGAGCCATCTGGACATGGCTGCGCTGGGCATGCCATTGGGAACGACACATGGAACCACTAACTCGGTCATCTTTGGAGTCATTCTTGATTCACTCCGTGACCCTGAGATGAATTTTGACAAAAGCCGTTCGATTCCTCAATTATTACACCATGATATGGATCCCCCTGCCTGGTGGAATGTGAAACGAAAACAGAAAATTTATACAGATGCCTTCGTCACAAAAAATCACAGGGTATTGATGCAGTTCATTCTGGTGCCACAAAATAATGCAAGTGAAATTAAAAACTGGGAATCCGATTTTGCTGACATTCTAGCTTACATTGAGTCATTAGAGGCTCCCCACTATCGCTGGGACATCGACAATCAACTTGCCCAACAAGGAAAGAAAATCTTTAATCATCACTGTGCGCGCTGCCATGGAACTTATGGCGACAACTCAACCTATCCAGAGAAAACGATATCCATTGATGATTTGCAAACTGATTCGGCGCGATTGAATTCATTACCGGTTGCGTATCGTGCCGCTTTAAACCAGAGCTGGCTTTCCCGCTTCGGAAAAGATCCAGTTGTTGAAGCACCAGGAGGATATGTTGCGCCTCCATTGAATGGTGTTTGGGCTTCTGCCCCTTATTTTCACAATGGTTCGGTGCCAACTTTGTGGCATGTGCTGCATCCTGAGGAACGTCCTCAAGTTTGGAAACGTACGGAAAATGGTTATGACGTCAACAAAGTTGGTTTAGAAATCAAATCGTTTCCAACGCTTCCAGAAAAGCTATCCAAAATGGAAAAACGGACCTATTTTGATACAACACAATTTGGGAAATCGGCGAGTGGACATTATTATCCGAACGATTTAGATCAGTCTCAGAAACAAGCAGTTTTGGAATATTTAAAAACGCTCTAAGACCTGGAAACTGTTTATTTGGATTCGAGACTATTCAATTCCAAAGATTTGTACCATGCCAAGAAACACTAGAAAAAGCGCAGCCATATAATAATAGATTCCGTAAGTAATTTTACCTCGTTGCAGCGTGATGCTTGTATCTGGCGGTGGGCTTTCGTTTGAAACGTATCCCGGGGTCCACACCTCACCATTTTCTTTACGATATTGCGAACGTGTTTTCCATAAATAAAAGCAAACAAGGGCGATAAACAGGCTGGCAGATAAAGTTATCATGGGATGGACGGCCTGTGTTTCGTCACCTAATTTTGCCGCTTCTTCTGGTAGAGAGGTCGCGACTTTCGCCATGGATACCGCAAACGCATTATTCAAAAAATGCACCAGAACAGGAGCCCAAAAGCTGCGCGTGACGTAGTAAACATAATGCATAAACATACCCAACGGTATGACAGCGACAATATGTGCCGGATGCGCATGAACCATTCCAAACATTATGGAAGTAATCAGAATTCCAGGGATTAATCCCCAACGTGCCAGAAGTCCACGGCCAATCGCACCACGAAAGACCAATTCTTCGCCAATTGCAGGAAAAACTGCAATTACAATGACCAGTGCCCACAAGGGACTGTTTTCGGCCATCTGCTTTACCGCCTCCATCGTATTCATTTCATCGAACTGTTTTAACACTGGCCACTGATCAGCAAAGAGACTCCAAACATCAAAAGTGACCCGATAAAGTTCTCCTGAAATCAAAGAGAGTGGAAGAACTGTAATGAAAAACAATAAGCCAGTGGAAATGGCAAATGGTTGCAAGTTTAATTTTGCAAAAGTACCTCTCCCCAAACGTAATCCGACTGCCGCCATGACAATCAAAACAAAGACACCTTGTTCGACTCCCGCTAACTCGAGAACATGATCTTCAAGAAACTGCTTAAACTGATTGCTTATTTCCTGGGGCTTTGGTCCTACTTTTGATGTGGCAATCAGATAAACAAACACACCAACGATAAAAACCAAACCACCTGCGAAATGCGCACCAATGACACCGAACATCCAGCCAATTGATTCCAATAACCCGGGACCCGGCGGGCGTACGTTCACTCGCGTTTCCAGGTCAGGTGCAGCTTGATCATCGGCCAGCCAGACGATTTGCTCTTCCTCATCATTGACAACCTGTTCAACGACTTCAGAAAAGTCTTGAGATTCTGGACCTTGATTATTGCTCGCAGGCACATTGTTCTGAGCCAAATTGGAGTTTTTCGACTCGGACTCATCGGCAGGCGTATTTTCAGAATCAGTCATTAAAATATTCTGTTTCTGGGTAATAATGTGCTTACTGACGTGAAAGAACAGCAAGACGTTTTGATGTAACTTATTTTTTTCAAATATTTTATGTCACGAAAACCATTTCTGATGGAACTTCAATGGCTTTGCTGCAGTCTATGTTTATATAGTCTTGATTAAGAAGCGCGAACTCATGTTTTTTTCAGGAAATTCGGGATTCATTCCAAATAATCTGAACTCCCAAGCGAATCATAAAGAACAACACCCCCATCTCAAGGAAACCAGTTATCGCTTTTACCTCAAATTCAGGTATGATATTTAGCAGGGCCACATCAATGAACGACTCATTAATCACAGATGTTAACTGTTCCGAAGAGCAAATTATAGAAATGTCATCAGAACAAGACCTTGAAGAGGATACACAAGAAAACCATTGCCAACTTCAATACTGCGCCAACTGTAACTCGAGTTTCTTCCAGGAGGGAGGGGAAAAATCCTGTCCTGTTTGTGGCGCACAGGTTGATGATATCTCTGCATCTGCTTTAGAAGAAACAATCGTTTTTAATAATTTGGATGCACGAGTTCCTGTCGTACCCCCGTTTTCTTCTGAAGAAGCAGACCCTATTATTGGCACGGATTTACATGTCTATCAATGTCAATCGTTGATTGGGCGCGGTGGAATGGGGATGGTTTACCTGGCAACTCACCGTGATCTCGGAAGACAATGCGCTTTGAAAATTTTGTTGCCACGCTTAGCGGAACGCGATCCAGACTATGTAGAACGTTTCTTTCATGAAGGTCGTGCAGTTGCCACATTGAACCACCCGAACATTGTAACGGCACATGCCATTGGTGAAGCGCGTGGTTACCGGTTTCTCGAAATGGAACTGGTCGCTGGTAGAGCACTCAGTCATATCATCCGAGAAGATGGCCCACTTAATCCCTTACATGCAACTTCGTTAATCGCGCAGATTGCCTCTGGCTTGGGAACTGCGCATATGAAAGGGATTATTCATCAGGATCTGAAGTTGGAGAATATTCTCTTAACCAGTTCGGGAGTCCCTAAAATTGCGGACTTCGGCCTGGCAAAACGAATTAATGCTGACGATCAACTATATTCACATGAATCCTTGGCAGGTACACCAAACTTCATGGCCCCTGAGTTATTTCAGGGATCTCCTGCCACGGCGACATCAGATATTTATTCGTTGGGAGTTTGCTTCTTTGTATTGTTAACGGGACAACTTCCTCATCGTGGGCAGGATTTCAATTCTCTCATTCAGGAAGTGACATCCAAACCCACACCAAGTGTGCGTGAGTTGTGTCCCCACATTTCACTGGAGATTGCGGAATGTGTCTCTTTGATGCTGGATAAGAGTCCTGCCAACCGATTCCAAAATGGGTTCATGGCAGCACAGTTTCTGAATGCCGTTTTGGGACAAGTGAAGAATATTGAAGCGATGCTTTTCGAAGCGTTTGGCAGAAATAAGAACGTCTCCTGGAAACGTAAAGGACTGCAATATATTCTGGAAGTCAAACAATCTGGTAAACGGAAACAAACTGTGTTTATTGAACGTAGCGATCACCAGATGCATGAACGATTATTATTGATCTACAGCACTTGCTGCGATGCACAGCCCGAATATTATGAAGAAGCACTTCGACTAAATTCAGAGATTTCACATGGCGGAATCTCCATCCGCGAAGTAGATGGCAAGACAAAATTTGTGATGATCGATACATTCCCGCGTTCGACTGTAGATGCCGAGGACATTCGCAAAAGTGTCATGGCTGTCGCACAACATGCCGATGAAATCGAACAACAACTGACTGGACATGATTTGCATTAAAGCACAGTCCCTGAATCAAAACATATCCTACATCAGTTGTCGTTTGTAGCGTTTATGCTGATTAATCGACTGTGTGGTTCTGGTAAGGCTCAGTTCATCACCTGAATTCGACTCATTCAGTCGCATACAGGACTTTCTCGACGAACGTGAACCACTTAAATTCGTGGATCAATATGGCTATGCCCTGAATTTGCCAGCGAAATCTCTGAGTTCTCAAATCAAGAGCTTGACCATCCATTCTCGGCACGGGTATAGTCAGATTATGTGGATGTCGCTAAAAGTTGTTCCACCATCTTGCACTTTCGGAAATATTCATTTGTACCGTTCATAATTTTCCACAAAGTCTCTGTTGGAGTTTCAGTGAATACGTCGATAAACTGGTACTCTCAAAAACAGCTCTCAATGTTGATTCGCCAGAAGCTCTGAGGTTCTTCATGCATAATTCTCGTAACCAATCTGCTTTGATCCTTTTGATTTGTGGATGTTTGCATCTTTCATGGACTGATAATCAAGCCGTTGCTCAAAATTTGACTCGTGGCTTTACGATTAAAGCAGACTTAGCAGCCACAGGTGAGGAACGGGCAGCTCAGAAATCGTTATGGGTACTTGATGCGACTTTCAAGCCGATGCGGATGGTTCGCATGGACTTGACGAACCCCAAAACTGGCAAGAAAGAGAAAACCTTAGTTTGGTACATTGTATACAAATGCGTCCTTCGTCCTATCGAACGACGTGACGATACCGACGAATTCACTCCTGAAAATGAAAAAGTTCCGCCTCCAGGGCCAGCTTTATTTGTTCCTGAAGTGACACTGATTACCAACGATAATGGCCAACAGAAAATCTACCCCAATCAGATTCTTCCTGAGGCAGAGAAAATCATTAATCAACGAGAACGACGCCAGTTTAAGAATGCTGTCGATATTATTGGCGAACTACCAGCTGAAACTCCCAAGAACGCAAAAGATGAAAATGCGATTTATGGTCTTTGTGTGTGGACCGGAATTGACCCCAATACGGATTACTTTACTTTGCTCTTTTCGGGACTCTCAAATGGCTATAAAAATGTAGAAGGACCTGACGGAAAAACGATTACCCTACGAAAAGTTCTGGTACAGCAATATTGGCGACCTGGCGATGAGTTTGGGCAACAGGAACAGGAATTTCGTCCGAAAGGGAATCCCTACTGGGTTTATCTACCAGATGATCCTAAAACGGCAGCTACGATGAAAAAAGTACTGAATCTGGAAGATCCTGATGCCCCCAAGCCTTAATTTTTACCAATCCCTGGAAAAAAGCGAGATCTGAGCGTCAAATACGATTATCACTTGCAAGTTCGGGCCTAATTCGCCAATATACGGCCTTAAATAACACGTTTTTTACTGATACCCCTAAATGCGGGTGAGTTTTGCGATCTGAGGATTAAAGAAATGGCTCATAAGAAAGGACAAGGTTCCAGCCGTAACGGGCGTGATTCAGAGGCACAACGCCGTGGAATCAAGAAGTTTGGCGGTGAGAGCGTCCTGGCAGGAAATATTATTGCCCGTCAATGCGGAACAAAATGGCATCCTGGTAAAAATGTCGGTATGGGGAGAGACTATACCATTTTTTCTCTGGTTGAGGGAAAAGTCTACTTCGACAAGGAAGGTCGACGAATTAACGTTGAACCTGCACTGAACTAAGCTTATTCACAATTTACATCTAGGCTCTCTGAATCATGCATTCAGGGAGCTTTTTTTGTTATCGACTCGGGTGACTGGCCGTCAAAGTCACTGAGACTTTGGTAGGAGTTTGCTCTTTGCCTCTTAGAACAGTCACAGTCACCGTGTCTCCTGGTTTTTTACTTTCGATATAGTCAAGAAAATCAGACGCGGACTTGACCTGTTTTTGATCAACGGCAACAATTAAATCTGCGGCTCCGCGATCAATACGCTCAATCACAATCAAACCTCTTCTCTGTCTCAATATTTTGGGGCCACGTATCCCTGCTTTCTCGGCTGGCCCTCCGGGCGTTAACTTAGCGACGAGTAATCCCTGTTCGGTTTCGTAGACACGCTGGATTCCAATTTCCGGATGGATCATGTGACCGTGTGTCAGTAACTGTGGAACCACACGCGCCACCAAATTCGAAGGAATTGCAAAGCCAACACCTGAACTTTGGCCAGTCTTACTGGCAATAGCAGTATTGATACCAATTAACTGGCCATGTGAATTGAGTAAGGGGCCTCCTGAATTACCAGGATTTACAGCAGCATCAATCTGGATGATCGATTTAATTGTGCGGTTACCACGTAGTTTTAATGATCTGTTCAAACTTGAAATGATGCCACACGTCATCGTTCGTTCGAGACCAAAAGGATTGCCAATCGCAAAAACTCTTTGACCGACTTTTAATTGACTGGAATCTGTCATAACCACAGGACTCAAGACACTCGGATCTTCCTCAATTTTAATCACAGCAATATCATTAATCGCGTCAGCGCCAACAAAAGTTGCCGGGTAGGACTTTCCATTAAACAACGTTACATTAACTTCTTGAGCGTCTTCGATGACATGATAATTCGTTAGAATATGGCCTGCGTTATCAATGATCGCTCCAGAACCAGCACCTTCCGTATCATACTCAAGTAAGAAAAAACCATCTGTTTTTGTGCTTTTCGTTGTGATGTGTGCCACACTTTTATTTAATTTTTCATACACACTCACATTGACTTCTTCTTCGGGCGTCAACCCACGTGCATTAAAGACTTCCTTCCGGTCAGGTAATTTTGAATCTTTCGCCACTGGTGGATTCGAACCTGGCGGGCGTAATGGCGTAGGAGGTAAAATCCTCGGTCCCGTCAACTTAGGTGGTGGACCTTGTGCTTCTGAAATTGAAATCCAACCACGAGAGGGTGAATTCATTGACGTAACAATCAGACCACCCAGGATTGCTGAGAGAAAACAACCAAATATATATTTCATGTCAAACCTCTTATGAAGCGAAACTCTAAGAATATAGGTAAAACAAAGAGTTAAGGAGTCTAACTGATGTCATTCATTAGATAATGTGCATCAAAAGTTCTCAAAAATACCTGAAATCCGATTTGAACAAGATCATTATCCGATGCGAGAATACCTGATACTGTTGAGTCTATGCTATAGTGCTGAAACATCAGCAGTTACATATCGCATTATCGCAAATCTTCAAAAAGGGTAAATAGCGAATCACATTTTTCAAATCTTAACTAAAGTCTACCCTTCAGGTTATCGGATACTGAAATCAAAGGTAATTTCAAAATCCAACTCGAACTTCAGTAGGAATAGATCAGTATGCGTCGGATTGCCCTCTTAACGGCAGGTGGAGATACACCGGCTTTGAATGCGACAATTTTTGGAGCCGTCGAACGAGCAAATGAACTACGAATCGAAGTGATAGGGATTATCAAAGGATTTGGTGGACTGCTAGATCCTAATGTACCCCACCTGCGACTCAATCCCTTATACTCCACAATTCCCGAACTTGATCCACGTTGTGGAGGTACGATATTAGGCTCCTCTCGTACTTACATTGATGAATCGCATTCAGATGAATTGAAACTCGTCAAAAAACGTTTAGATCAACTCGGCATCGAAGGTTTAATCTGTATTGGCGGTGATGGGACAATTAATGGGATGCAACCTGTTTCTCAATTTATGCCATGCGTCTTAGCCCCCAAGACCATCGACAATGATCTGGGTTTAAATTACCTGGATGAAACCAATGAGTGGGTTCGCGAAGTCGACCCGGAAACCAAAAAAGAACACTTCCGAAAACTGCCTAGCAAACAAGACATAGAATTAGACGACATTGTGAATTTTGCCACGCCCGGTTATGCCACAGCGGTTTATGTCTGTGCTCAGGGAGTCCAACGTATTCGAACAACTGCTGAAAGTCATCGCCGCATCGCCATTGTCGAAGTAATGGGCCGAGAATCTGGTTATCTCGCACTGGGGTCTGCCTATGGTCAACCCGATATTATTCTGATCCCGGAAGTCCCTTTAAATTATGAACGATTTGAGCAACGAGTACGCGATTTATATGATGTTCAAAAAAACGTGGTGATCGTCATCGGAGAAGGTTTACGAGATGAAAATGGGAAACGACTCGGTGATATTTCTCAAAGTGTGGACCCTGCGGGGAACGTGATTTTCAGTGGTGCTGCCGAAGTGTTGCAAAACATGCTGATCGATTCACTCGGGGATCACTACTTTGTTTCCAGAAAACGACATGAACTCGCAAAGTCTGCAACCTTTACTCGAAAAATTGGACACACCCAACGTGGAGGGCGTCCCATTCTATTTGATCGTTTTTACGCAACGCAATTAGGAGGCAAAGCAGTCGACCTGATCGTACAACGCCAAAATAATTATGTTGCGATCTTGCAGTGGAGTGAGCAGAAAGGTTTTTATGTCAGTTCTATCAATGGAAATGCGTTGAGAGATTCTTGGCGAGGTATCCACCCCAGATTACTACACTTAGGATTTTATGATGAGCATCGATTTCAGCCATCCAAGCTCGGAGTCGATTATCTTTCCAAAATCTTTACTGATGCCATTGGTTCAGATGATCTTGAGCAAATACGTGAGGACCTGTTTGATACTGGACACTTAAAAACCAGATATCAAAGCAGCAATGTTAGAATTCACAAACACATTCGCTATTTGAATTCAAATTCAATCAACGAAGAACGGCCTGACGATCAATTTTAAGGCTCCTGTTGAGGCGATTCGAATGCGGCAGGCTCAATAACCGGTGGCTTCGTGTCTGAATCTTCTTTATTCGTGATAGTATATGCTGCCTGGACAGTATGTTGTCGTAGCTTCCCTGGAACTGCCGCCATAGCTAATCGCAGTTCTTTCTTCATCGAAACCGACTGAGAGGCAACCTTATCAGTCATAATCGTAATATCATCAATCACAAGTCTGCCATACTGTTTTTTCATCATGACAATGGCCCCCTTGTAATTGTCGCCTAGCTGAATACGACAGTATTCCTCATTTTCATTACGATCGAGACTGGATAATTCAGTCATAAGAAACTCTGGAATCTGGTATGCAGTTTCAGGAACCTGGTCAACTTGTCTCCAAACCATTTCGTTAAAATCACGTGAGGAATTTCTTTGCAGTTTTCGAATATCCTGTTCATGTAAATAATACGCATAATTTTGCACTTGTATCATTACTTCTAGAGTCTCTTTTACAGAAGATGGTCTCCCCTTTAGGTCGAGTTGAATGTCATCGACTAAAAGTTGCCCTAAATGCTCTCGTAAAATATAAGTCAGGGGGAGATTTCCCTGTCGTACGGAAACCGTTGTTACGGCTCCATTGAATTTCGTATCCAATATTTTGATATCATCGCCAGAGATCTCTTTAACCGGTAGTTGCTGGACTAAATTTGGTTTTACTCTCTTCCAAACTCGTGCAGAAAAATCTGGTGTCGAACTAAATTCAAGAATTTTCATATCACGTTTATTAAGAGCATCACCAAACAACTTTGTGATAGCACGCGCTGAAAATAAAGATGTCAGATTTACCTGCTGATTATCCTGCTCATGGAACAGTGTGACTTCCTCTACCAGATACTTTTCAGGAATGTCGATTTCATCAGATTCAATTTTAATCAGGGACAAGCTGATCATTCTACCTGCAGCATGAGTCACAAAACTTGCCAGATTACTTTCAATTTTGAGTTCATAATCTGCAGCAGCATCAGCTGCCAGAGGTAACGGAGCTAATGTCAGGTCTCCAAAAGCAAGGCTGCCACGAAAAAATTGATCTGTCGCATATTTTTTCAAATCATCTTTATTGCCTTGCTGGTAGGCATCCAGAAAATGACTAACAGCCAATAACATTTTCGCCTGTTTTTTGGCAGATTTCACATGCTTGCCATCGATCTTTGATTCTACGGCAACATCTGTTGCCTTCCATTTACCTTTCTCAAGTTGCATTGAAATCACCATCTGTCCCGATTTACGAGGCAGCCTGACAATGGCGATATTTTTGTCTAACTGTGCATCAGGTTTCTTCTTCTTTTTTGATTTTTGGGGTTCGCCTGCAATGTTTTTAGAAAGCCTTGCCAGATATGCAGGATGTAATTCTTCTAGAACCTCTTTAAATTTTGTATCCGTTGTACCGAGAATGTCGTCACGATTTCCAGCTTCCCAGGCAGATACAAATTCGCGAACAGTGAGTAGTAAATCCATCTGCTCAGATACCGATTTCATCACAGATAGATTTTTTTGTTTTTGCTTGACATAGATATCATCTACTACCCATTTGCCTGTT
The DNA here is from genome assembly GCF_007748195.1 of Gimesia aquarii. Taxonomy (NCBI): domain Bacteria; kingdom Pseudomonadati; phylum Planctomycetota; class Planctomycetia; order Planctomycetales; family Planctomycetaceae; genus Gimesia; species Gimesia aquarii. Next base: position 3,643,480 of record NZ_CP037920.1, on the reverse strand, counting down.
TTGGTGACTTGTTTTAGATCGTAGAGCAGTTTCTTTTTGTTTTCCCCAACTTCGACGACCACTTTTTTATGATTTTTCGAAACATCTTTGATATTAACTACCGTGGTTTCTCCTGTTGGAATTCGGAGTATTTTCAGATCGTCAATCGAAGATTCATTTCGGAGGGCAACCTTAGAAAACTTCATTGTACTATGATGTTTCAGTTTTTTAAGATCATCATTTTCAATGGCGTTTGCAAATTGTTCAATAGCCTGCATTTCCACCATCGAAGCACAGCCTGTGAACAGTGCAAGAACCAACGCGCCGCATCCTAGTGAAAAACCGTTTTTTAACATCATGATCAGTCCAGGTAGGGATTCAGTTAAAGAGAGGGAGTGAGATTTGTCGTCCCAACATTTGCATTCCTATCATGGTCTTATTGACCAGAATTTAGTCTGCCACATTGAAACATTCATAAACACTTTGTTGAGAGTCAAAGCAATTTATGAGAGAGAGGATGCGTTTTTTGACATTTTTTTCGTTTTACGTCAAGAGTGTTCTTTGAAAATCTACTCAATTTCACAGTATCTCACTAAAAAAATTGCTCTTGGCTCATTTACTGAAATAACTATAATCACATTCTCTCGCCTAAGATATCATTTCACGATAGCCAACTTTAGGGCAATTCATCTCACACAATTCAAGATTCGTCAAATCTTCAGTACCGAATTTCTCTGGTATGAAATAGTGGATATTCTGTGAAACATTACCTATTTCTGACCTTGGTCGTTTTTTTTACCCTATTACATAGCCCCATTTCTGTGCCTGCAGAACAGGATGGTCTGGTCAGGGTGAAACTCCGAGTCGAATGGGGGGAACAAACTCCTCGAAACTGGAATGCCCGATTTGATATCATCAATGGCCAAATCGATACTGCAAATTCACTTGGGGTCAGTGCAGATGAATCATCGGTAATTTCACAAACTAAGCAAAAAGTGTTGTATCGACCGAAAACAAACTGCGTTTTTAATAGTATTGAATTTCAAGTTCGCGGAGATGTATCAACGCAACTACAAGTTTTCATTCAAGATCAAAATGATCCGCAAATTGTAATGAAACACCAGTTTGCTTTGAAAGATATTCTGACGCAGAAACAAATATTACCTATTAGCCAAACTAACGCTCAATTAATTATCCAACAGTCCCCCGGAGATGCTTTCACTTTAAAAGTTAGTCATCCACACCTGGTATTTGAACCAAATGAAGTAATTGAGATTCAGGCATTTCCCAAGTTTCTCCAGATAACTGATGCAACAATGGGTTCCGAAATGCACTGGTCACTGTTTCGAGCTCGTACCAAGGAACGAATTGCCTCCGGTTCCATTGATATCATGCAGCAAAATCTGAACGCCTTATTAAGTGAGGGTTTCGGTTTTACAGTTACCGCACCTACCGAAGGAGCCTATGATCTGGTAGTCGAAATGGATACAGGACACCAGGCGTTTGCCCAGTTTGTAGTCATCTCCCCAACAAAGAATAGTCCGTCACTTCAATATCGTATAAATGAAACATTACCATTAGTCGATGAGCTTAATTTAAATGGGATTCAAAATCATCATGATTTGATTGTGCGTCGTCCGCATAAGCGATTTGGAAAATCTCTCAAGTCACTTCTCAAGTCGATTCCAGGCTCAACACTAAACAAAGAATCGTCTCTCCCCTGGTCTGCTTACCATCTCAAAATTAGAAAAACTAACCAGCCACATAAACTTGTCGTAACTTATCCGATTAAACAGCAATCAAAACTAGGCTTTAGTATTCTTGAGCCTGATGCAGCCGGTCAGCTGGTTCCAGTAGGTGTTGATTCAGGAGTTTATCAATCGAATTCCACTTTGCATAATTCATTGCAGAGAAAATCAAATAATGCTCAATCAGAAGTTATATTTTGGCCTCGAGTCAATAATCCTATCATTCTATTCCACAGCCTGGGATCTGACGTACCAGCTGAGATTGCTCAAATAAAAGTTTATGAGCTACCACTTTCAGAAGGGGAAGCTTCTCCTGTTATTGATACTCAGGTAGAGAAGAAACGACTTGTTGGACCTTATCTACAAAAGCCTTTATTACCCGAAATCTTTGGGGCGACACAAGTCCTGGACGCAATGAGTAATCGAAGTTTGGATGACTGGCAGACATTTTATGAAGCGGGAAATCGACTAGCCTCTTATCTGACTTATCATCAGTTTAACAGTCTTCTCATGGCTGTTTCGGCAGATGGAAGTACGATCTATCCATCAAAATATTTAGATCCCACTCCCCGCTATGATTCCGGCGTGTATCACTCTACGGGACAAGATCTCGACCGAAAAGACGTTTTAGAAATGCTATTTCGAATTTTTGACAGAGAACATCTTGCCTTGATACCAGAATTACAGTTCTCTTCCATCATCCCATCTCTGGAAAATGTAATTTCAAAAGAACCCGATAAAGCTGTGGGAATTGAGCTGGTAAATCGACATGGTCGAACCTGGCGAAATTCCAAAGGTACGACTAGAGGTCAAGCTCCTTATTACAATCCGTTAAATCCACATGTGCAAAATGAAATTACCAATATTTTTAGTGAATTAGTTGCCCGCTATAAAAATCACACTTCTTTTCAGGGCGTAGCTGTTCAGTTGACTTTAAATGGTTACCTTCAGCTACCTGGTTTAAATTGGGGCTATGATGACAAAACAGTTTCACAGTTTGAAAAAGAGACAGGAGTTAAGATTCCAAAAACTCTGAACTCCCACAAATTTGAAAAACGCTATCAGTTTTTGACCACTTCTGCCCTTCCACAATGGACAAAATGGCGCTGTCAGAAAATTAAAGAACTACATCAACGATTGGCTGGAATTCTTTTAAAAGAACGACCAGATACCCGTATGATCTTTTCCGCCAGAAAATTATTACCATCGCATAGTAAAGATGGCGATGTTGTTTCCTTGTTAAATTCAGGATCACAGTTTCGCCCTGTTCTAATGGCAATGGGATTGGATTTTTCAGATTACCACCAGATCAGTAACTGTATCGTTTTAAGACCCAGTCTCTACCATTCAAGCCAGCAAAAATCATCGATAGCACACGTTACAAATAATCATCCAACTGTTGATGATTCGTTTAAAACTCGGATTAACGGTGCCTTATTTTATCACTCTCCTGTCGAAGTGCGGATTCCTGAGTTTGATCAGATTTCTCCCTGGCAGCCAGCATTTACCTGGCTCGTATCTCAAGTTTCTCCCTCAGATGCTACGAACCGCATTCGTTATGTGCACTCAATTTCTACACTGGATCCTTATGTCACTTTTGATGGTGGCTGGACAATTCCTTTTGGCCAAGAGCATTCGACTCGATCCATTCGCACGCAGCTTCAAAAGTTACCGGCAAGGCCTTTTCAAACAGTAGAATCCGTAGAACAACCTGTTGTAACTCGTTTATCACGTGGAAAAGATGTAACCTATTATTATCTTATAAACGATTTCCCGTACGCCTGTCAGGCGACGGTTGAACTCACTGTACCATCCAAAGCAGCCATCATTCATCTAGCGAATGGTGAAGTCATAAACACAATCGAATCATTGCAGGGAACACACAAATATTCAGTTTCCTTAAATGCATTTGATTTTCAAGCCTTCAAAATTCAAGATCCTCAGGTACAAATAATATCTGTAGACTGCAAAGTCGACCAAAATGCATTAACTGATTTATATACGAAAATTGATGAAAAGAAACATCATCTACGAAAGTTACATCAGTCGATTGAAAAAACAACAGCAGTCGTCTTACATGCAGACTTTGAAGAAGGTGCTGCCCGCGACTATATTTTGGCAGGTTGGGAAGCGACGGATCAAAAACGAAAATCCTGGACTTTGGATCGGAATGAGGCACATTCCGGCAAGGTTTCATTGGTTTTGGATCAAATGCCAGGGAATAGCTCCCTGAAAACGAATGAAATTCCACTAAATCAAAGCCGCTATCTAAACATGAGCGTCTGGTTAAAAACCGATGCGAAAGCAATGCAAGTCAGAATTGCTTTAGAAGCAGAACAGAATGAAAAATTAAAAGTGCAATCGGCTATTGTTAGTGTTGATCACCAATGGCGAAAATATCTATTTCGAGTAAAAGATATTCCTACCACTCAAATCAAGAATGCGCATATCTTGATCGAAAAACTGGGGCCCGACAAATTGTGGATCGATGATGTCAATTTACAGATTCATCAAATTTCCCCGGAAGACGATAGACAGATGACAAAACTCGTTTCCAGCCTCTCTTTTGCTTGGAACTCTCAACGCTATCTTGACTGTTACCGTCTGTTAGAAAGCTACTGGGGACAATTTGGGAGCGAAATTGATTCCGCTCCAACTCCCTCTCGATCACCAAATACTCCGCCAGTAAAACATGCTGAACGCCGAAGAATTCGCAACTTGATCCGTCGTTAAGTAATTGAAAATGAGTACCTTTCTACTAAGAGTCTCGAAACAAAAACAGCTGTATCTTTTTGACCTGATGAGACTTACGAAAAACGCCCTGATTTCGTAACCGCAGAGTGATATAATGACACTTGATATCATTCTGGTCTTCCACACTGGCTTTATTCCACTCTCTTGCAGGAAGGTTCTAAAATGGCAGCTCGAAAATCAATCTCTAAATCAAAATCGGACAGTAATCAATCTCGTTCGACAAATAAGCTACCCACAAAACGCGCTACCGGAAAAAATAACGGAAAAGTACACACGATCGGCAGTTATTTGATTCAGCGTTTAGAGGATTATGGCCTGCGCGACCTCTTCGGGATTCCCGGTGACTTTGTGTTACAATTTTATGGAATGCTAGAAGAGAGTCCCATTCGAGTCATTGGGACAACACGGGAGGACAATGCCGGTTATGCAGCCGATGGCTACGCGCGTGTCAATGGTCTCGGAGCCGTATGCGTAACGTATTGTGTTGGTGGATTGAGTTTGTGTAACTCCATCGCAGGAGCGTACGCAGAGAAGTCTCCTGTAATTGTTATCAGTGGTGCTCCGGGTATGTCAGAACGAGAAACAGACCCTCTACTGCATCATCGTGTTAAAGATTTCCATACACAACGGGATGTCTTTGAAAAAATCACAGTCGCAACGGCATTACTTGATGACCCGATCACTGCCTTCCAGGAAATCGATCGCTGCCTCGAAGCCTGTGTGAAATATAAAAGACCCGTTTATCTAGAGTTACCACGAGATTGTGTTCACAAGGAAGCCGTCATTCCACATATTCCAAACGATAAACAACCAACAAGTAACAAACATGCTTTACGTGAATCACTAGTCGAAGCAGCAGAATTGATTCAGGCGGCAAAAAAACCGGTCATCATTGCGGGAGTAGAGGTCCATCGCTTTGGATTACGTGAAGAAGTCCTGAAATTTGCAGAAAAGCACAAAATACCGATGTGTGCCACCATTTTGGGTAAGTCGGTTGTCAGTGAATCTCACCCGCTTTATTTAGGCGTGTATGAAGGCGCGATGGGTCGAAATGAAGTACAACGTTATGTTGAAGACAGCGACTGTGTCATACTTCTTGGTACATTTATGACAGACATCAACTTGGGTATTTATACTGCTCATCTGGATCCCGGAAAGTGTATTTATGCAACGAGTGAAAAACTCCGTATCAGTTACCATCATTTTCATGATGTGATCTTTTCTGACTTTGTCCAGGAACTGGGAAAACAGAAAATGAAGGTCGTTGTCCGGAAAATTCCAGAGAAGGTTCGTCCGCATACGGTAGACTATGTTGTTAAGCCTACAAAGCTCGTAACCACAAAACATCTGTTTGAAAGTATCAATCAAATTTTAAGCGATGAGACCGTCGTTGTGACCGATGTGGGAGATTGCCTGTTTGGGGCCGTTGATTTAATGATCAGCACACATACGAAATTCCTTAGCCCTGCGTATTATACTTCGATGGGCTTTGCGATACCGGCTTCCCTTGGCGCTCAAGTGGCTAACCAGGACTTGAGGCCGATCGTTCTAGTGGGTGATGGTGCGTTTCAGATGACGTGTCTTGAACTGTCGACAGCACTCAAGCTGGGATTCAATCCAATTGTGATTGTCTTAAATAATAAAGGCTATACAACTGAACGCTTCTTACAAGAAGGCCCCTTTAATGATATTCCGGACTGGAAATACCATAATATTACTGATCTTATTGGCGGAGGCTGGGGCTTTGAAGTCAGCACAGAAGGCGATCTCGAAAAAGCAATCAAAGCTGCCCTCGCAAATAAAGACAGTCTGAGTGTGATCAATGTGCATCTTGAGCCAACCGACGTCAGTCCTGCGTTGACTCGTTTGGCAGATAAAATGTCAAAAAGCCTTTAATGCTTTCGTTGCCACCAGCGATAGGTACACAAAAATAGCCGGGCGAGAGTCCCGTGCTCTGCGTCCGGCTAATTTCCTTTCGCTTGCCGTTCTTATAATCCAGCACATAAGAACGGCAATAAATAATGCGAAAGGATCCCCCCTGTTTTGATTGATAGTAATCAATTCTTTCAAGCACAAAATTCAGCCCAAATCCAAGCTGCGTACTATTGCATCAATTCTGCTTGAGGTGAGACTACTGGTCTTCCTGCATCTTCTTCTCTAGTTTGTATTGCTCGAGAACTTCACGCTGGTTGTAAAGCTGCTCTTCAGGGCCAGCAGGATAGAACTGCACATCATCACGTAAGTAGTAAGCAGAAGGCAAAGTCTGGCCACCGATGCTGGACTGGCAGCCAGTGCTAGTGATTCCGATTAATGCTAAACCTAGAATTCCTGCACTTGACCAATTTTTAATCTGGCGAATCACCATGATTTTCCTCGGATTGAAAAAGTTGTCGAATGGCACCTGTTGGGAAGACATGTAAACAGGGTAAGACAGGAGCCGGGAATACCTTGGGATCAGTTTGATTATTAACTAAGTCCAGCCACTTCAAGAAGAAGCAACATTCAAGGTCACACATAAGTACAAAGCATGTACTAACTTTATCGACACATAAAATCGGAATCTTCGATATATTTTGCCTAATCCGACAATATTTTGTGTAAAGGAAGTCACCAGAGCATAGATATGGCGGTTTAAAATGATTTGAACACTACTTATAACGCATTCAGTTTGAAAATTATGATGCATTGCCTCTATAACGAGAGTCAGAAATCACGAGTGTGGGAAAAACTTATGTTATGGATTGATTACATGTTTTTTATCCTTGAGTGGAGCTAAGCCTGTTAGCAAGATCAATAACGTAATACAGCAGGTTTTCCGACCAAAATTCACACAGGAGCTCAGTTTTAAATTCGCGGAAACTTTTATAAAAATTCAAGTTTTTGCGCTCATTTCCCCTCTCTTACAACACTAACTAAGTGAAACTGGTGCCGTTTCTTTTCTACCGTAAAGGAATCAACTTAATTGCAACGCTCTGACTCAGAACTGGTAGAAGCGGCATGCGCTGGCAACATCGACAGCTTTCGAGAGCTGTATGAGCGTTATTACAGTATGACAGTGGGAATCGCTTATAGCCGGTTGTCTGATCATCATTTGGCTGAGGATGCTGCACAAGAGGCATTTGCGACTGCATGTCGCCGATTGTCTTCGCTCAGAAATGCTGAAAAGTTTCCGGAGTGGTTAGCAACAATTTGTCGACGGACAGCAAGCAGACTGGCACGATCATTGACGAAGGGCAACCCCATCATTGGAGAACCAATCTCGCCAGTAAAAGTTGATAATATCGAATCGGAACTGGTACACGAAGCCTTGGCTCAACTTTCAAAAACCGAGCGCGAGGTGATTTATTTGCACTACTTCAGTGGATTGTCACATGAAGATGTCGCCCGGGCACTGGGAATCTCGCCCCAGGCTGTTCATGGACGCATGCAGCGGGCACGTCGTAAGCTGGCCGTCAAAATTCCCAAATCTGAGGGAAAAGGAGTTATCAATGAATAAGTCAGAGGATTGGGCCTTTGAGGAAAAGTTAAGGGAATCACTGGGCGCTCCCTCTAAAGCCGATTTCGATCACTGGCGATCCCGACATGAAAATGCGATCGCTTACCTCAACCCAATCGTAACCAAAAACTACCGCAGCAGACGAAGCATGATTGTGCGACTAACGAGCGTTGCGATGGGAATCTTGATCCTCTTTGCTTTGGTTGCTTTTATAGATTTCGAACAGCAATCTTTTGCCAGGACTGTGAAGGCTATTGACAAAGCAACAACGATCACATGGACGCGGACTGTCTACTCGCGCGCCACTAGTGAAGATGGTAAGCGAACGTGGATACGAACGGAACCTCGAAGTGAATGGGCCTATCGATCCCCTAACCTCTATCGCAATACTCTCTACGACGAAGAGGGTAACGTTCGCTCGGTGGAAATCATTGATACATTGCTTAACAAAGCGTTGCATCTCGACATCCAGAGAAAGAAAGCGACCTGGTTAAACAAACCCGAACAGTTTGGACCAGGAGGTCCTTTTGAAAGTGTGAAAAATATCTTGCTTAACAAACCAATTGAGCTAGTCGGACAAAAGGAGCTCAATGGTGTTAAAGTAAATGTATTTCGCTATCGACGAGACACTAAAGTAATTGATGAGCGCACAAGAACTACGGATATCTGGCTTGATGCGAAAACAAAGCAATTAGTAAGGATGTATAGTCCAGGTGCAAGTATCTTTAATCTCGTTACTGATCCCGACCGTGACAAACCTGCTGAGAAACGACTTTCAAAGGCCTCTATGCTGGGTTCAATGACAGGCAACATCGTTTTTGATGCCAAGCTTGATCCCGAGTTATTCAGCCTGATTCCGCCTCAGGGATTTGAAATTGCTGTTGCTGCTCCGAAGCCGACAGTCACCGAGTCAGAATTGATTGAGTGGCTGGGTGTCACCGCTCGCTATAATGGCGGAATGTTCTTTGATACTTATCGAGGATTCGATCTAGAACCATACAACAAAGTTGTAGAAAAGGGCAAAGCGAATCGCACTGAAGACGAACAGAAAATGGTCGAAGTTCAGACCAAGCATCTACACAACGGTAACGGCGTTGTCATGCCGTCCTTTGCAAACGAGTACGCGGTCAATGGACGGTTTCGCTATCTCGGCAAAGGCGTAAAATTGGGGAGTACTGACCGAATCGTGATGTTTTACAAACTGAAAAGTACCGGGACTTATCGAGCCATCTATGGAGACTTGACGGTAAAGGATGTCGTTCCAGAAGACCTGCCATTACCAGTTAGAGAGTAAGCCTCAAATTTAATAGGGCCAGAAACCACACGACCTACTAAGTTGGTAAAGCACACGATGTGATTCAGAGATCATCCCGTTCCGTTGATAACTTTCTTCGACGCCTCCAATTGCGTCACCCGTTCTTGTACTTTTCAACTAAGCGACGTCTGCAAACGTCAACATGACCAAATTGTTCAACTGAACCAGCTTGATCATTCAGCTCGATTACGCTTTATCTCTTTTTTGTATTGTTCAAGAACCTCACGCTGGTTGTAAAGCTCTTCTTCAGCGCTGGCAGGATAAAACTGTACTACATCGGTACTGAAAAAATAAGCAGACGAAGGATCTTTCTCTGTCTTATTCTCAAGACTATAGTTAGCGAGTCCAATAGCGCCGAAAAGTAGAACCGCCGCACATAACCCTTTTTTGAAATGACGAATCTGCATGAGCACCTCGAAATAGAGTACTGGGACATGTCTATATCCTCGTTATGGTTCATGAATTGCATCGGCCTGCAAAATAGAAATTCTTAGCGTATTTTGCCTACCCTGACAATTGCAGTCATATTTTAAGACGACTTGAATGCTCGCTGTAGCTCGTCCAGGGAGATTTTCCCTTCAGCAACTAAGCGAATCCCTTCTTTTTGGAAGGTTGGCATCTCTTGTTTTTTAGCCAACGCTTTTATCTTGGCCGGTTCTGCCCCACTGATGATTAACTGTTTCATCTCGTCGCTCATGATGATCATTTCCATCATCATAGTGCGTCCGTAGTAACCAACACCATCACACTTTTCGCATGGTTCGATTTCGTTACCGTCTTCATCAACGGTTTGACGGGGCGGTCGATAGAGCATTTTTGTCGATTTCGGGAGCCCCATTTTTGCGATCAATTTTGGGTTTGGTCGGAATGCTTCCTTGCATTGATCGCAGAGCGTGCGGATCAGTTTATGACCAACCACACACCGTAGTGCATTGGCTCCCTTCTCTACATCTCCAGCCAGTTTACAAAACTTTACCAAACCAGCAATTGCGTCCTTCGCCGAAATTTCCGCAATCATTGCGATTTCGTTTACCACATTGAGCATACTGCCCACATATGCTTCATCAGTAACCGGTTTCAAATAGATCACATCGGCTTCCATACGAATGATTCTTCTTAGTTCATCATCGAATGTGTCATCTTCTTTTTTATCCGGAACCGTAATATGACTTAATTCTCGGTGCTCAGGGTCCGCTAAAGCGAAAATTGTATATTGATACGCATCCACAGATCGTACAACACCAAACGTGGTGGTGGTTGTACCTGAATTAGATGGACCACTGACGAGAATGACGCCACTGCGGCCTTTCGCCAACTCTCGAATACGTTCTTTATTTTCTTCAGAAATACCAATATCATCAGGACGATCTAAAGGTTCATTGACTTTAATCGCTTTAATCGAAAGTCGCTCGCCGCCTGATTGACCAGGAGCAGTCGAGACTCGCAGTTGATAAGGGACTTCTTCCAGCTCTGCTAAGACGCCACCCGATTGTGGTCGCTTCCGTTCCTGGATATTCATACCTGAAAGTAGTTTGATAATCTGAATGACAGCCAGACCTTGTTGTTTTGAGAGCTTTGGTCCCGGACTCGCAACACCGTCTATATAAAACAAAACCTGATACCGCTCGCCTTTCGGTTCAAAACGAATGAACTCCGCACGGAGAGCAAGAGCATCAGTGACGATATTTTTAGCAGGCATGAGGCCGGCTTTCACCAGTCTTGCATTTTCTTTCAGGTTCGCTGGTTGACCATTTAATGCGCCTTGAAAGGAAACCGGCTCAATTTCTTCTTCGAATTCTTCCTCGTCATCCCGGGATTTTCCAAAACCAAATATCACTAGCGATACCTCTTACCAAACAGGTTATGTGTGAAACTTGAACTCTATTTCTGTGTACGTTTTCGACTGGAAACCACTTGTTGTGTACTCGCTCTTCTCAACGATACCTTGCTGATGGGATCCCAGGCACGAATTAAAGCAGTCCATAATCTCCCAATGTTTTTTCCAAGATTTTAATCGATGCCTTATCGAGTTGAGTCATCGGAAGACGAACCTCTCCATTGTCCCTACCCAGCAATTGCATTGCAGCTTTGATGGGAATCGGATTTGTAGCCAGCCCCAGCAAATTTCTGCAGAGTGTAAAAAGCTTGAAGTGCCATTCTCTGGCTAGTTGTAAATCCCCGGCGTTAAACGCATTTAACATATTTTTCACATCACCGGGAACAATATTTCCGACAACCGACACAACTCCTTTTCCACCTAAAGCCATCAGTGGTAATGTCAAACTATCATCACCGGACAGGACCGATAAGTCACAAGCGGAAAGAATGTGAGACGCCTGATCCATTGAGCCAGTCGATTCCTTGACTGCAACAATATTGGGTATCTCTGCCAAACGAATAATGGTTTCAGGCTCAATATTCTTGGCAGTTCTTCCTGGAATATTGTAAATCACGATTGGAATTTCAACCGACTCAGCAATTGTCTGATAATGCTGGAAGAATCCTTCCTGAGTCGGTTTGTTGTAATAGGGAGCCACATGTAACCCCCCATCGGCACCAGCTTGTTCGGCGTACTTCGTCAGTTCAACAGCTTCCTTCGTGCTATTCGAACCCGTTCCAGCCATGACTTTGATGCGGCCGGCAGCATGTTGGCAAACAATCGAAATGACTTGTTTGTGCTCTTCATGTGAGAGAGTTGGTGATTCACCTGTAGTACCAACGGGACACAAGGTATCGGTCCCTTGCTCAATGTGGTAATCAACCAGAGTCCGCAGTGCAGCTTCGTCGATTTCTCCATTTTTGAAGGGAGTAATCATTGCCACTGAAAGACCTGCGAACAGGTCGCTTTGATTTGCCATGCTCTTAATACCTTAAAACAAATTCTGCCAACCAGCGATATTCAACAAAAATATTTGTGTTCCATGTGCTGTATTTATAACCGACAGTTGAAACTAAGTGCGATGCTCCCAGTCGACATTCGACAACGATGCTAATGCTAACTGCAGGGCATGAGTTCCGTCACGGCCATGTCCTTGTGCCTGAACTGCCAGATAAAGTTGATGCCCCAAGGCTAAGCCGGGAAGGCTTAAATTCATCGCCTTTGCTTCCGCCAGAGCAATTCCCATATCTTTGATGAAATGTTCGACGAAAAACCCGGGATCAAAATTGTTATCCATGATACGAGGACCCAGATTTGAAAGTGACCAACTGCCTGCAGCACCACTACCAACTGATTCCAAAACAGTAGGCAAGTCAAGTCCTGCCTTATATCCATAGAGCAGTGCTTCACAGACGCCAATCATATTAGTGGCAATCAGAATCTGATTGACCATTTTTGTATGTTGTCCCGATCCCGGGCCTCCCTGATAAACAATGGTCTTGCCCATCGCATTCCAGCAAGGTTGTAATGCATCCACAACTTCTTGGTCGCCACCAATCATGATTGATAACGTGCCATTTTTCGCTCCAATATCTCCACCAGAAACAGGAGCATCTACGCTAGAAACACCTTTTGACTGTGCTGCTTCTGCAATTTCCACTGCAAGCGAAGGATCGCTTGTTGTCATATCAACCAAAACTTTATCGGCTGTTGCCCCTGCCAAAGCCCCCTGCTCTCCTAACAGTACTTCTCTAACGTCTGCAGGAAACCCGACAATTGAGAAAATCACATCCGACGCTTCAGCAACAGCCTTCGGCGAGTCTGCCCAACTCGCTCCTTTTTTTAGTAATGACTCTGCCTTTACCTTACTACGGTTATAGACAGTAGCTGAAAAGCCGGCATCCATCAGATGTCCGACCATACTGGCCCCCATCACCCCGGTTCCAATCCAGCCGATTTTTGTTTTACCTGGTTGAATTGCTGGTATCGTCATATCACTCAATCCCTTTAGTTATCAATTCAATAATGCCAATATGCAAGCAGTCAATACATGAGTCTCTTAATGGAAATCGTAAAGAAATGATTGCCATATCACAAGTTAGCACAATCATTCTCTTTGGAAGTATATCGAGCAAGGACTCAGAAGTCATACGACTGGTTCATTTTTTGGTCACAATCATCACAGGTTCGTGCTTTTGTTGATTGAAATAAGGACTAGCACCAAAAGGCACTTGCGAATCCGAACCGAACTGGAGAAAATCGGAAATCACTCTGAGGACCGCCCCTTTAACTAAATAGAAATCAGTTGACTAATTTTCAGATGAAGAAGCGAGTCCAAATGAATTTAAAATCGATAATCGTAATGACCTTGTTCGTTTTAATAAGTGGCATATATGACACGAATTCTGTTTACGCACAAGGAGTTGCTTACCCTTGCGGTCCTGATGGTGCTCCACTTTTGCAATTCTTAACGCCACAAGGATTTATGGGAGCCGACTTTCGGGGAAGCTGCGCTCAGCATGATGCGTGTTACCAAATTCCAGGTATCAGTCGGCGTTACTGTGATTTACAACTTCGTCAGCAATTATTTCGTCGCTGCGATTATTCCCGGTTCCCACTGGGTTGTCGTATGGTAGCAAATACGATGTATCTGCAGGTTCGGCTTTTTGGGAGAAGACCGTTCTTAAACTCACAGTACCAATCCCCTTATCTTGTTTACTATGGCTATTGATTCTGTTTAAATTTCCGCACTGCACTTATTTCTGTTTTCTGTGACGAGTTCGTCCTGCTTACGTTGTGAATGTTTTTTAGATGACTGAACCCCAGGCGTATCTTAATGGCGCCTACATACCTTTCTCAGAAGCAAAGTTGTCTGTGACCGATCTGGGCATTGTTTACGGTGCCGCAGTAACAGAAATGATACGTACATTCGCGCATCAGTTATTTATGCTCGACGAACATCTGGATCGATTGTATTCCGCGCTTGAATATGCCTGCATCGAACCTGTCCCACAAAAATCAGAACTCAGGCAGGTCTGTGAAACAGTGATTGAGCATAATGCAAGACTACTCCCTCCAGAACACGATCTGGGTTTGACTGTCTTCATCACCGCTGGTCACAACCTGCCTTATCTCGGGTTATCTGAATTAGAAATGTGTCGCACTCCAACAGTTTGTGTTCACTCTTTTCCTTTGGCTTTTGAGCTTTGGGACCAAAAATACAATACGGGCCAATATTTGCAAAAAGCGGAAGGACAACAGCTCAATAAAAGTATCTTTGACCCTCGTATTAAATCTCGAAGTCGCATTCATCTTTATCGAGCCGACAAACTCGTCCGCAAAGAAAATCCGCAAGCGAGCGCCTTACTATTTGATCAATCTGGATTTGCAGCCGAAACAACAATTGGTAACTTTTATCTTGTCAAAGACAACATCATTAAAACCCCCCGTCCAGAATATGTACTGGGGGGGATCAGCCAGACTGTACTAGCCCAATTTACAAAACAGCTTGGACTTTACTATGAAGAGACAGATATTTCCTCAAATGCGATTATCGATGCGGATGAAGCATTGACGTCTTCAACCGCTTATTGTCTGATGCCAGTAACCCATTTTAACTCTCAGCCGATTTCTGATGGCAGGCCAGGACCTGTTTTTCAAAAGTTGTTGTCTGCCTGGAGTCAGAGTGTGGGAGTAGATATTGTAGAGCAGGCAACACAAGTCGGTGAAGCGCGACGAAAGTCGATTTCAGAACAACATTAAACCGGAGTGAATTCTACTCGCTCTGACAGTTTTGACAGTAAATCAGGAACCTTCAACGTGTCACATTATCGGGAATTTTTTAAACAGTTTCGAACTACTTTTGAAACGACCGGTGCCATAGCTCCCAGTAGCCGTTTTCTAGGTTCGAATATGGCAGGACCGATGAGCCAACATCAGGGACCCAAGAAAGTTTTGGAAATTGGGCCAGGTACTGGAGCAGTTACCAGACAAATCGTCAAACAAATTCAAGCAGGAGATCAACTTGATCTTGTGGAATTGAATGACAAGTTTGTGGAAATATTAAATCAGCGTTTTGATTCGGAAGTGGCCTTCCAGGAGATTAAACATCTTACATCCATCCATAACTGTCCTCTGCAGGAATATGGGTCAGGAGAAGAATACGATTTTATCATCTCTGGATTACCACTCAATAATTTCCCAACGACTCTCGTCGATGAAATCTTTGAAGCTTATTTTCGCTTGCTCAAGCCAGGGGGAGTACTTTCTTACTTCGAATACATGTATGTGCGCCCTGTACGAAAAGTCGTTTCTCGGGGTGAAGAAAATCAGCGAATTCGAAACATAGATGAAATCATGGGCAACTACACACGCCAGTTCCGAATTCGAACGAACTGGGTTTGGTTTAATCTGCCCCCTGCCTGGGTTCAGCATCTACAAAAAGAAAAAGGCAGTGCTTCGTTAGTAGAGCAAACTGCCTCACAAGGTTTAGAGCCTTAAGTTTCAAGAGTTTTTGTTCTTGTTTTTACTCTGAGGGCGATCTTGTGCGGGACGACGAGGACGGTCCATACGATTTCCTCCCATCATTTCTCTTAGATCCAAACTTCCATCCTTATTGTGATCCAGTTTCTCAAAGAGCATTTTCATTTGACTGAGTTCATCTTTGCTCAATTTTCCATCCCGATTTGTATCTAAGATTTTGACAAATGCTGGACCAGGACGTTGTCCTGCAGAATCAGTGCGACGACGATTTGTCTCCTGATCTCGCTTTCCCGGACGTTTCATTTCCTGTTTGTCTTTATTATTAGAACGCCCTTGAGGTCGGCGATCTGGTCGGAATTTTGCCAGTGCTTCTGAAAATTCTTTTTTAGAAAATGATCCATCGGCATCTTTACCCGATTGCTCAAGCATATGCCGCAGGAAGCGTTTACCACGTTCAGAGGCTTCGTCGACCGTTATTTTTCCGTCTTTGTTCGAATCCATTCTTTGAAAGATCCGCTCTGACATTTCTGAAGAAATTTTCCGCTGATTACCCTCTTTTTTGTCACCTTCTCCCCTACCTCTGAATTTGGCGCCAAGATTTTTGAGTTCGTCTAATGAAATTTCTTCTTTATTCAGGCGTTGAAACAGTGGTTCCAAACGTTTTTTTAATGGTTCAGGTATTTCGTCTTTCGTAATTTTCTTATCTCCATTGCGATCTAATCGACTCATAAAAGCTTGAAAATCACGTGGTCCCCGATTCCGATTCGAACCAGTCTCCGCGGGAAATTTCTGTTTTTCTTTATTGAGACCAGACTCAAATTCTGCTTTTGTCAATTTGCCATCTTGATTCTGATCACCAAGTCGAATGAGATGATCGAAGAATCGTTCCTTTTCCTTAGGAACTTCATCAGCGTTTACAATGCCATCAGAATTTTTATCGAGTTGCTGAAAGACATTCTTGCCAGTCGATTCGTCCTGTTCTGGCGCTGCGAATAAACCATTACCTGCGATGCAGAAAATTGCTAATAAAGTTAATGATTTGTAAAAATGTTGCATAACAGCCCCTTTCATGGAAGTGCTGTAATTAAGGAAAGATTTGGAATCAGAACCACTTACTGGCCTATTTAACACGGTAGATCCCAAAAAGTATTGGTTTATTCGGTAAAATATGAATATGTACAAAAAAACCCGATGAGAGACCTCACCGGGTTAAAAGATTCAAAGACGATATTGAAGACTCTATCGGGATGATTTTTTCACAGTAAATGTGGACGTCAAAAACCCCTGATCATCGGGAACGGTATACCCACCCGAAATGGGTAAATACTTTTGAATCACTTCAAATGAAGGCATCTTTCCTAAATCAACACCTTCGATATCCACTGCACTCCGATTCTTTAACAACATCTCATAAAGAGCATGAATTTGAGCATCTGAGTTTTGGTAAGTGATGATCGAGGTTTTTTCAGGAAACGTTTCTGAAATTCGTTTGTAGTCAGCACTATTAAGGAGAGAGCCAACTCCGCGGTCTTTTCGCAAAACTCTTTCAATCTGCTTGACATCATTGGCGACGAAAAGCTGGTTTTCTGCAATACAGAAAGCGGCGTCCGTGGGAGTGTTCAAGACTGCACCAGGGATTTCATATAAAGTGGTCCCTTGAAATTCTCTGGCCTGACCTGGGAAATCGTCACGAGCAGTCAGAGAAGAAATGATCTTCTGGAACGCATCAGAATTCTTCAATCCAAGTGCAACAGTGAACTGTCCGGATAATTTGGTCAGATCAATTTGCTCTCCATCAATAATCTCTGTCGCTACCTGAACTCGACCACTCAAGTTATCGACAATATCTTTTTTGATGTGGATTTTGGGACCATCAGGCTTGTCTGCCAATTGATCAACGATCGCCGCCAAAGCACCAGGACGTCCCTGAAACCCGTCAAATAATGTTTCAATCGAATCGTAGGCACTTTCGATCCCCCAATTGATTGAATAATACGATGAGACCTTATCGGAAACCCATTCGGGTGGTTGCTGAGCGACAGCCGGACATTTAAACATCGAAATAATTCCCGATGTCGGTAATTCAACAAATGTAAATGTTCTGCTAATCGAATCAAAATTTTCCGTGGCAAGATAACTCGTTCCGCCAACTGCTTTAAGGTTGGTGATTCCCAAGGCAGGTAGAAAGCCCTGCACCATGGCAACCTGTGGATTTGCTCGGCTGGCAATTCCTAAAACGGTTTGCAGTGTGCCTATTGGATTCATGTACCACTGCATGACAGCGGGAGCGCCAGGCTCAGAGCATTTTTGTTGAATGTATTGATACTCTTTTTTGTTGGCAAGCGAATCCTGATTTTGACCATCCCACTTTGACAAAACTGATTCCAGAATTTTGTCATCATTGGAGACAACAAGAGTTTTATCTTTAAGAAAGTATGCAAACTTCTTTGCTAAGGGAACTTTAACAGGGCCTGCGTCCGCGTCATCATCACCGAATGAATAGACGGTAATTTTTGTCCCTTCAGCACTATTGATTGAACGTTGAGCCCCTTTTTTATCCAGCGCATCTGCTGTCTTCGTCAAAATCTTTTCGAGTATTTCACCGCTTTCTCCATAATCCATGAAAGCGACGCCACCTAATTTGCCATCACTGGTTTTGACAAAAGCTAATGAAATTTCCCGACTGGGGATCCCCATGACTTGATCGAGACTCAAATCTGTTTCTTCTTCAAATTTTTGGGAGTACTTTTCAATCAGTTCCACCAGATCTTTTTTCATATCGGCGAACGCTTCGTCGTGAGTAATTTGCCCCATAGAGCTTTTACTCCATTGCTCCCCAAATTGTTCAACGTCGGGAACCGAAAAATACAGAAGTGTATCGGCGGGAATTCGCTGAGCAGCCGAGATTCTGTCTTGTGCAAAACCGACTTGACCAGTCAGCAGTAAAATTGCCTGCATCAGCATTAAAGTGCATAACAAAAATGGCTTTCTCATTGTAGCCTTCATTCTTTCTCTATCTGGGGATTTTAAAGTACCTCACGCTCGGTTTGCAGGTTCAAACACAGATTGAACTCTAGCAAACAGTATAGCGCAACGATCATTTGAACTGTCTATTTGTAGCATTTCTGCCTTTCCTGGCAACCCCAACCGACTGATCATTGTGTGAGTAATAATAAATCGATCCGATGAGGTACTGGTACACTACTGGGTACCAGAAAAAAGGTGAAATGGTTACAACTTTTTCGAATTACTTTTGAAAATTCATATTTTTTCTACGAGGCGCATTGAAGTAGTGATGCCCCGTATTGGGACTGGATTTATCGAACGCAAATGCGTCTCGGTTATCGAGAAAGTGCTTTACATAAGTAATGGGAATAGCAAAACCCAGGCCTTCTCCCAAAATTAATTTCATATTCGTGACTCCGATCACTTCACCTCGGGAGTTGAATAATGGTCCACCACTGTTACCCGGATTGATTTGTGTCGTTGTTTGTATATAAACAATCCCTTCCATGTTTCGATTTCTGGTACTGACAATTCCTCGCGAAACAGAACGCTCGAGCCCTAAAGGATTACCGATGGCAAAGACTTCATCGCCTTCACGTTGTTGATCATTTTCTGCTAAATAAACAGTCCGAAATGACATATCTTTTTGTAGAGGAATCCGCAACAAAGCCAAGTCAAAAAAGGGATTCAACGCCAGGATCTCAACATCTTTAATCTGTCGACGCTGAAATTCACCACTTTTGGTACGATGAAAAATGGTAGCCGCAATACGCGTTTCCTTTTCAACAACGTGATAATTCGTAACACAGTAGCCACGGTCATTGATGATAAACCCTGAACCAAGCCCACTGGGAGTTTGAATGAGCGTGACTGCCTCCCCGTAGAGACGGGCGAGTTCTTTGATGCTTTTGACGGGAAGTTCGGCAACGGAATAGATTTTATTTTTATTTTGTTTAACGGGGGTTTTGCCTTTGGTAGCTATTTCTTCTTTTGTCCGAGAACGAATCTGATTGACGGGAATTCGCAGTACTTCAATTCCAATATCAACAAGTAAGTGATTGTTGCTCTGCTTGAGAACGTCCCCTTGAATTTTATGCCCACTTACCAGTTCGATCCAATCGGCGCGCGTACTGCTGGATAGACACAGAAAACACAGTAGCAGACAAGCTTTGACACCTAAATCGCACCAATAACGTCTCATGCCCTTAAATCCCTCTCCTGGCAAATTCTCATAGTTAATGCTTTTGATACTGAAATTCTACTCTTTATATTCACTATGGCATTGTGTGCAAGCTTTGTAGACTTGAGTTAAACCTTTATCAAACTCTTCATAATTGTCGCTTTTTGCAGCGGCTACCATTTTCAAACAAGCATCTGACATCGGATTCGCATAGCCTAAAAAGCCTTCATCATCGACATATCCATATCCCTCCGTTGTAATGACTTTCGCTATCGCAGCCAGCAAATGCGCTTCGTTGATTACTTTTTCTTTTTCCGCTTTCAGAGCATCGGCACTACCTACATTGGATTTTAACCATTTGGAAGCAATATCAGCGCGTTTCATTAAGTCCCCCATGGAGGCAACATCGGATAGCGGTATTTTGTCATCGGATTTGGGAACGTCTGCTGGTAAACTCCCATTAAGAATGACAATCATCTGTTCATAAGGAACTTGAACCTTACGAAAAGATTTCGCTCCTCGCATCAATGGTTCGGCTGTGAAAGCGGCGGATAAATCGCGAAGATATTTTGCATTTTTTTTCCAACCAATGTCTTCAGGGTGTTCTGTAACAATCCCCGCCAGAGCAGCTAAAGTAGCTGTAAATGTAGGAAGTTCCAGATAGCTGGTATTATAGGTTCCCACAGATTGCATGTTTCTGGTTAAACGATTCCGTATCTCTTTGACCTGTGCTTCAACCACAGGCATTGGAATGATTGTTTTCCAATCGACCCCGCCAGCGGGAGACGGTTCTTGAGTCTCAGTTGTTTTCGTTGCATTCGGTGATGTACGCGGAGCAGAAGAATTAGCAACATTGGTCCCTGGCAAAGCTACCGGTGTGACTGATTTACTATTTGCGGCAACTGCGAGAGGATTATCAAACCAGACATCGTAAGGGATGCCATCAATCATCTTACGGTCATTATTTACTTTTTCCTCAGACGATTTTGCCGGCTGCTTTTTTGCATTTTGCGCGACTTGTGTATTTGGTGTTGCGTTAGATGATTGCGATGAGGGCTGCGGAGCAGGCGCTGTTGGAGTCCCTCCCCCACATCCCGTTAATACGACAGCAAACAGACAGGTACAAACCGATTTGATTGGCTGTAAGATAGATTTCCTATCTAACCGGTTCTCCAGCATTTTCATGGAAGTCTCCCTCAAGTCCTTGAAATTAAACCAATTAGATTATGTGTGATCCAAGCCTCGGTTGCAACTGCAGCTTGCCCTGATTGTTCAATTCCTTCTCTTGAACTGTTTCCCCAAATCGGTCACGGATGTGCCAGTAATTCACGAAACCCATGTGTCGAAACAAATCAATACGTTTGAACATTTTAATACAATTTACTTTGGTTGCATATACTGTGTAAAAATATTCCGATCGGGCAATACAGGTCTATTTGGATGTTTGCATAAAAAAAGAGGCAACTAGCCTTGTCAACTCAAAGTTCACTTATTATTTGTGACCATTATCAGCCATGTAACTGATACCGGTTTTTCATCTGCTCTGCTGAAAATTTTGTCACTGATATTTTCTGTAGGGTATAATTTGGTGGTGGACAACCGAGAGACCTCCTTGACTGTTCGACTGCTTAACTGATCGCTTCTGGAGAATGCCAACAAGCAAGTGGTTAAGGAAACACTAAAAATTGATTATTATCAATCAGCTGCCTTAATGGAGTTCACCATGGTAGCAAAAGGAGTACACAGAGATGACTAAGATCGTTTGTTTCACGTTAGGCATTATTGCTGTCTCAGTGACAGCTGCTCAGGCCGAAGGTCCTGCATTTAAATTAGGGCAAGGAATTTTTCTGAGCCAAACAACTGCAGCCCCTCCTGCTTCGACAGTTGCACCTGAACCGATGCCAGAGTTAATGCCACAACCGTATGAACAACATGTTGCTTCAGAAGAGATTCGGCTGTTTGAAAATGTTCGCTACCGTCGACCTCGCAACATTGCCCCTTGTTCAAACCCTAAATTAGTAACCATTGTCGACCCTTGTGCCCCCAGACGCAGTTGTTGTGAGCCAGGATGTGTTGCTGTAGAAATCTGTGCCCCGGGATGTGCTTGCGAGTGTGTCCGTTGCAGCAAAGATGGACGCCGCAAAGTTTTTGACTATGGTAAATACAGTGTGGTTGTTGAATCACACCGAGGAAAAGTTGTCGTCACCTATCGTAGCTAATTACAACTTTAATAGCTTCATCACAATTGAAAAAGCCAGAGACAGTTTTTGTTTCTGGCTTTTTTTGTATAAACAGCTTCCCCCCTACTGCCTTATACGTCTCTAAAACAGACAGAGATCTGAATCCTGTCGTTGAGATTAGACCTATCCAAATTCTCACGCGTATTCTGAAAGCAGTTTCGTCAAATAAATAATGGCAAACACAGCACACCAGGCTAAGACAAAGCCACCCAGATCCTGAAAGGTCGGTCTGGGAATTTCGATGTCTTTTGAATTGGGGAATAGTTTTTTCCCCATTGGTTCAGGTTCTTCTGGAAGTGTGCACGGTGAAGGCACGACCTCACCCAGTTTCACAGGAGTATGCATCAGCTGATAGAAATGGTCGAGTTTTTCCTGAGATTGCCGTTTCGTCAGTAAACTGACAATGATACCGCTGAGAATGGCAACCCCCATAAATGATACCATTTGCCACACATCACGCATCACAATTTGCTCTTTCACCGTTTTAAACATACTTTCAGGAAACAGACCCGTTTGATGAATTAAGTCAGCCCTAAAGGCGACGGCGATCCAAACGAGAATCCCAGTTAATGTGGAAACCCAGACAGAAATGACATTCCAACGTCTCCAGACAATGCCAAACCAGAGGCTGATGCCGATACAGGCGGGCGTTTTTACAATCACTTTCAAGGCTGCGATGATGTCGGTAAATGTGGTTTGCAAAATAAGTGCTAAGATCACAATGATTAATCCAGACAAACGTCCTACCCAGAGGTAATGACGCTGGGAACGGTTTTTCACAATGCATTTGCGATAGATATTTTCCGTAAATAAACCACTGGAGATAATCATTTGCGCGTCGCTGGTGCTCATGACCGCCGCTAACAGAGAAGCCAGCAAGAGCCCAATCAAGCCTGGTGCAATGCGGGGCAGAATATCATGCGCAGCCATTCCAAAGAGTTTGTCAGCAAAGTTGCGGTCATGCTTGTCGATTCTTGCTTTTTCCTCATCGGGAAGCTGATTGTATTCCGGGCTGGCCCGCATCACCAACGATTGATAAATCGCTTGATCGGCAGGATCATCAGACGTTTTCAGCGGGCTGTTATCACCCATGTACCAGACAATGCAGGCAAGGCCGGTAAACGTCCAGGCAACGGTGCAAAATCGTTTGAGAAAGTTTCCAACAGTGAATCCAAAACGACCTTCATATTCCGTTTTTCCTGCACCACAGACTCCCATAATGTGAGGTTGAATTACAATACCTGCGAGCGCTGTCACGGACAACATGAATACATAAAAGGGAGTAATGGGCTCACTCCCCAATGTGGCAGCAACTTGAGGGCTGGCGACCAAATCGAGCATCCCCTGCTTGAGATCGGCCTGTTTATGTAATTCGCCAAAACCACCAATTTGATAAAAGACGAACGGTAAAAGCAAAAACGAGAACACAATCGTCAGAATACCCTGAATGAAGTCGGTGATAATGGCGGCACCTAATCCCCCTGCCATTCCGTAAATCACAAACATGACTGTTACCGCTAGGATTGCATACTCATAACCCTGCAGCCTTCGCTCTGTGATCTTGAATGTTTTTTCCTTTGCATCCCATTCGGCTGCGGGAACCATGATGTCGGCTTTGACAGCAATGCGGTCTAACTCGTTTCCTGTTAAAGCATCGACCATTTTTCCTGTGCCAAATAAACCACCGGCAATAAACGTGATTGAAATCGCAATACCATAGAAAGAATACATCACAGCTGTGGGACCATTAAAGCGGGTCTCGAAGAAATCAGCGGTGGTCAACGCCCGCATCCGCCGCATGATAGGCGCGACAATCCAATAAAAGGGAGTTGCCCATAACCAGAGAAACTGCCACCAGATACCAGCCAGTCCTGCGCGCCATGTTCCCGCTACGACACTGATGGCCTGTTCGCTGCTTGTACCGGAACCAAAGGCAAAGAACATCATGAACACTTTGCCAAACCGACGACCTCCCATGAAGAAGTCCGCCATATCTTTCACTTTTTTGACCGACCAGATACCAATGGCAAGAATGACGACGAAATAAAGCGCCAGTACAATCCAGTCAGCTGGATGGAGTCCTAACCAGATATTTTTCTGAGCAGCGAGTATCATGGACTGATCCTCTCATTGACCAATGTTGAATGATTATGAATTCAAAATTAGACTACCGAGGATTTTCTAAATATGCAAACCTACTGATGCAAGAGTCCCTTACCTGATCATTTCAATCACTTTGGAGTTTTCTTAATCTAACTTGTGTGCAAAGATTTGTTGTTGCACCCAAAGCGAGAAAATAGCTTATGCCAATCAAACCCTTCCTGATTCATGACTTTGATTTGAAAGGGAAACATGCAACCGTGCTTGGTTTAGGGCGGTTTGGAGGGGGAATTGCAGCCATTGAGTACCTTTCCCGATGGGGCGCTAGTATCACTGTCATTGATAGCCAGAATGAAGAGGCCCTCTCTGAATCGATAAAACAACTCAGCATGTATCCTGACATCGCATATGAATTGGGAAGTTCACCAACAGAATTACCTGCGACAGATTTACTGGTTCTGAATCCTGCGATCCCCCCTGCTCACCCACTCATGAAATATGCGCAAGAGCAATGTATCCCATTAACCAGCGAAATCGAACTTTTTTGGCAATTGAACCGTGGCAGATTCATCGGAGTCACTGGCAGTAATGGAAAATCGACTACAGCAGCGATGATCTATTCGATTCTGGAGGCGAACGGATCTCGCTGCTGGTTAGGCGGAAATATCGGCGTGAGCCTGTTACCTGTCGTCGATCAGATCCAGGCGGAAGACTGGGTCGTATTAGAACTCAGCAGCTTTCAACTGGATGCACTGAATCGTATTCAAGCCAGTCCGCATGTGGGAGTTGTGACCAATTTTAGTCCGAATCATCTGGACTGGCATCACACCCTGGAACACTATCGACAATCGAAACAAGCCATCTTGCGTTGGCAAACAGAACATGATTTTGCCGTCCTTAATGCCGATGATTCAGATTTACAGAGTTGGAAAACACATGGGAACATTTCCACATTTGGAGCCATAACACATCTGCAGCCGGACGTGCTGATGACGAACGATTCCTTTATGATTTCCGATCCCAAAAGGGAATTTCAGGCACAACTCAAAGTGCCAGGCAGGCATAATCGCATGAATGCGTCTGCAGCAATTTCGGCTTGCTGTTGCGTGGAGATTGATGAAGCATCGATACAAACAGGCTTAGAGGCATTTCAAGGTTTACCTCATCGATTGCAATTCGTCGGTGAATTCCAGAACCGGCGTTTTTATAACGATTCACTGGCTACGACACCCGAATCTGCTATTTGTGCAATCAATGCGTTTTCTCAAGTCCCTGTCATTCTACTGGCAGGTGGGTCTGACAAAAAAGTGGATCTGACAGAGTTTGCAAAAACCATTCTCAATCAGACAAAAGCGACAGCCTTGATGGGAGAAACAGGATCGACATTAGCTCATCTCTTAGAAAATCTCAATCCCGTCGAGAGTCAAGTTGCTTCGGCATTGATTTCTCACCCTCACAAATCATTTCAAGAGGCATTTGATTGGGCTTTTCAACACTCTGAACCAGGTGATGTGATTTTACTTTCACCGGGCTGTGCAAGTTATGACTGGTTTTCCAGCTTTATAGAGCGTGGTGAGCGATTTTCCGAGTTGGTTCAATGCCTCCCCGACCAAAAATAAATGTCAGCCCAGTAAAGAGATTTTATGAGGTTCGCCTTCGATTTCCCTGACGTATTGTGGCACTGCATAGCCGGGAAGTCGCCTTCGTAATTCACGAATCAGTTCACGGCCCTGCTCCTCCGCAACTTCAAAGTGTGCTACTCCACTGACACGGTCTAATTGATGCAAATAATAAGGCATGACTCCCAGATTAATCAGGCTTTCAGAAAGCTTTAAAAGTGTATCAACCGAGTCATTAACGCCTTTCAACAAGACAGACTGGTTCAAAACCGGGATCCCTGCCTGTAATAGCTGACGGATCGCAATTTCGACATCCTCTGCAAGTTCATTTGGATGGTTAGCGTGTATGACCATCCAGACAGTCGTTCCGTTTTCCGTAAGACGTTGAAACAAGTCCAATAAACCGGAATGAATTCGATCTGGAAGCACAACTGGCAAGCGGCTATGAATTCGTAGTCGCTTAACGTGAGGAATCTCACTGATTCGCTCACATAGTTCCTGTAAACGGACATCAGTCAGTAATAACGGATCGCCTCCGCTGAGAATGACTTCCTGAATTGATGAATCAGACAATAGTGAATTCCAGGCGGGCTCCCAATCAGCTAAGGTGCGAGGTTCCTCTCCATAGGGATAGTGCCTGCGAAAACAATAGCGGCAATGAATGGCACAGGCACCGCTTACCATCAGAAGTGCTCTCCCCTGATATTTATGCAACATTCCAGGAGTACTACGGACGTTCAAATCGCCAACTGCATCGGCAGTGAAACCGGGAACTGTTTGGGTCTCAATTTCCAGAGGCAGAACTTGTTTCAGTAACGGGTCATCTGGATTTCCAGGCTCAATCCGGTTCAAATAACTAACGGGAACCATTAATGGAAACAATTGAACAGATCGTAACGCGGGTTGCAGTAGACTGCTCGGTAAATTTAACCGAGCTATCAGTTCCTCGGGATCGCGGATTGCCTGAGCGAGTGATTTTTGCCAGGTCGTTTCTGCAATGCTGGGTGACATAAATTGATCCATTCCCAATAGATAAAGCTGATTGATTTCAGTCGTCTGACTGTCTGAGACCCTGACTGAATCACAAAAATTCTGTTTCTACTCGTAAAATCAAGAGAATCTGCGGCAGGAATTGAGTAACAATTCGACCTCTCTCCGTTTTCAATAGTTGAAAGATATGTTATTCTTTCGCCCTTGGATACATTACACAAACGTATTTTTGTACAACACATTCAATGTCAGAGAAATTCAGCAATGCCACAAATCAGTACAGGCGATTTTCGTAAAGGTATTAAGGTAATCGTCGACGGTGATCCTTATGAAATGATTGAAGTCAACTTTGTCAAGCCGGGCAAAGGTCAGGCCTTATATCGTACGAAACTGAGAAATTTGCTCAAAGGTACCATACTTGATCGCACTTATAAAAGTGGGGGCGAAAGCCTGGAACAGGCTGATATCCGCAAGGGAGATGGTCAATACCTTTATAAAGATGCAACCGGTCTGCACTTTATGGACAATGAATCATTTGAACAATATTCGATTGATGAATCAGTATGCGGAAATGCTGCAGAATACCTGCTGGATGGAGCAATTTGCGGCCTCTTATTCTGGAATGATCAGTTGATCGGTATGGACCCGCCACAACAGGTGATTGTTGAAGTCACCTACACTGAGCCTGCCGCCAAAGGAAACACAGCCACAAACGTCACAAAACCAGCCACCATCGAAACGGGCGCTACAGTGAACGTGCCTGCGTTTATTAATGTTGGTGAAAAAATTAAAGTGGAAACCGCCACAGGTTCCTATGTGGAACGTGTTCGCGAATAGTCATTTGCAAATCGCTTGGCTTTGAAATGAATTAATGCAAAAATGCCAGTTCATTTGCTTCTTTTTCGAATGAATCAGCAGAAAACCATGTTTTTTATGATTCTTTTGAGTAGGTTTCATGAATCTGGCTCAAATGATATTGAATTATCTTCAAGTGTTGCAAAAATACAAAATGAACCTCGTTTCAGCTTGTATTCGATAAGTTCAAGGGAGTTTTCAACAGTAAGTTATTACTGAAATCACGATAATTGTGCCACCATGGATCTCAGGGAGGATTGACATGGATGTCTGGAATCTGGTCTTGTATGTCGTTGCTTCACTTTTAGCTCTGAAGTCTCTGGCCTCATTAATGACGCATCACAAGAAAGTGGTCGCCCACCAATTGGCTCTTGAGTATACACAAGAATTATCCCAAAATGGGAAAAAAGTATCTCAAAGTGATTCGCCAGATCAAGAAGTAAAACCGAATCCTTCAGATCAAAAAGCACCAGCAGCTTAGTCACTTATGATTTCAGGATAATCTGATGCGGGCTGATTGTTTTACATTCTGCTCGCAGTTTTTTTGTTTATAGAGAGTAGTTGAATCCATTAATGTCTCACGTTGATCAAACCAATGACCATGCAGCAGAGCCCCTCCCTGTTAGCGATACTGCAGTTGATTCAGAAGTCCTGACTGACCATAACCACAAACTTTACATAGAAACTGTGGGCTGTCAGATGAATATGCTCGACAGTGAACTGGTTGTGGCAGACCTTCGAAAACGTGGATATGAGCTGACCAAAGACGTTAAAGAAGCAGAAACCATCCTCTTTAACACATGTAGTGTCAGAGAGCATGCTGAGCATAAGATTTATAGCTCATTGGGTAGACTTCGGTATGGAGCTCGAAAAAATCCGAAAAAAGTAATCGGAGTGATGGGCTGTATGGCGCAGAAAGATCAGAAACTGATTTTTCAAAAAGCGCCCCAGGTTGATTTTGTTGTAGGAACCGGTCAGCTTGCTCAAGTATCAAGTTTAATTGACAAAGCACGAATTCATCATAGTCAGAATCAACGCAGCCGCGAACTCGCTGTTGGTCTAGGACGCAAAGACGGAAAACATACAGAAATCACAAACAGCTTCCAAAGCTATGACCCATTGCGTGATCCCGAAATGCGACCTTCACCATTCCAGGCATTTGTGCGAATCATGATTGGTTGCGACAAGTTTTGTTCGTATTGTGTTGTTCCTTCGACAAGAGGTCCCGAACAAAGTCGCTCGCCAAGAGAGATTGCTTCTGAAGTCAGAGTACTGGCTGATCAGGGGGTCAAAGAAGTCACTCTGTTGGGGCAAACTGTTAACAGCTACAAACACACTCAGGATGGCAAACTCTTTCGCTTGTCTGATTTACTCTATCTCATCCATGATATTGAGGGAATTGATCGTATTAAGTTCGTCACCAGTTATCCTAAAGATATGACGAATGATCTGCTGGAAGCGATTCGTGATCTCCCCAAGGCGACTCGTTATTTGCATGTTCCTTTACAACATGGTTGCAATGACGTTTTGAAATACATGAAGCGCGGCTATACCGTTGAAGATTATCGAGATATGATGCAACGGATTAATGAGATTTTGCCTGGCTGTTCTGTCTCGAGTGATTTTATTGTGGGACATCCCGGCGAAACAGAAGAATCACATCAGAAAAGCCTGGAATCGATTCGCGAATTTCGGTTTAAAAACAGTTTCATCTTCAAATATAGTGAACGCCCCGGCACAAAAGCAGCCGAACGATTTTCCGATGATATTCCAGACGACGTCAAGAAGCGTCGTAACAATGAAATGCTGAAATTACAAAATGAAATCAGCGAAGAAGACAATGCGGAATTCATTGGCAGACAAGTGGAAGTCCTCGTTGAAGGACCAAGTAAGTCTGCGCAAAAAGTGACAGAAGATTCAAATGAATCGCTGGCTGAACAGTTAATGGGACGCTCCAACTGCGATCGAATTGTCGTCTTTGACGGGAATCCACGTCTGGCAGGATCTTTAGCCCAGGTTGAAGTCTTTGATGTCACACCCACCACGCTTATTGGTTCGATTGTCACCAAAGAATATCAGCACAATCCAGGCTCATCACTTCCGATTCTCCAATAGTGTAGTTTATCAGAATCCGTTGTGAGATTAGAGAATGCCGCGCAACGCACTTTCTAACTTAGCATATTGAAACTCATACCCGGTATCCAGCAACCGTTGTGGCGTCACTCGAGCACTACTTAGTATTAATTCCTGTCCCATTTCGCCTAACAGGGCTTTAATTCCCCAGGCAGGAACTGGCAAAGCAGTCGGTCGCGACAGAACAGTCCCCAGTGTTTTAGTGAATTCCAGATTAGTGACCTCATCGGGAGCCACAAAATTGACAGGACCTTCTATTTCTTTATTTTGCAAACAGAACAGAATTGCTTTAATCACATCTGGCAATGCGATCCAGCTCCAATATTGTGATCCGGACCCCACCTTTCCTCCCGCTCCCAATTTGAACGGTGTCAGCATTTTTGCCAGAGCGCCTTCCCGTTTATCTAGAATCATCCCCAATCGCATATTGATGACACGAATTCCCGCACTTGCTGCAGGTTGAGTGGCATGTTCCCAGGCGTCACAGACATCTGCTAAAAATCCCTGACCTCGTTCGCTGGATTCATCGAGTCGTTCATCACTGCGATTTCCGTAAAATCCAATCGCAGAGGCACATAAAAACGTGGAAGGAGGAGTCTCGAGAGAGGCCATCGTATTTGCCAGCAGCTTGGTTGATTGCACACGGCTATTAAAGATCGCTTGTTTTACATCGGATGTCCAACGCTTATCAGCAATATTGACTCCCCCAAGATGGATGACAGCCTCAACTCCCGAAAAAACTTCCGGAGACAGGAGATCCTGATTGGGTTGCCAGATGGCTGTTTTGCCTGATGTATCGGAAGACTTTTCACGAATCAACCGTACAACTTCATTGGCTGAATCCGCTTCCAGCTCCCGACATAATTCTGATCCTACGAGTCCTGAACTGCCTGCGATCAATAGTTTCATCTGTGTATCTTTTCCATAAAGAGTATTCACGCTACTATGAATTGAAACATGTCATGGAATTCTTAACAACTCCTAGCACCATATTTCTCTAGATAGTATCAATGGCAAACTAATGGATCGTTCACAAATCCGCAATATGCTGTTACAGACATTCGACGATTATAAGATGACACGTAGCGAACGCGCTGCGTTAAATCAAATTTTTTCCCACATCAAACTCACGGACCAGAGCTTATCCCTGATCCGCGTCGAAGCATTTCAGATCTTTAGAGAGTATAGACCAGCTAGTTCTTCTGACAATGACTGTTTAAGTTGGTTAGAAGAAGTTATGAAAATTTTGTCGAATGCTGGTAAAAAAGAATCCTCTCTGAGTTCAGAGGCATTATTCAGCCCTGGAGATGATTGTTCCCATCGAATTTGCAGATTGATTTCTTCTGCCCGTAAGCAGATTGATATCTGTGTTTTCACAATTACTGACGACCGCGTAACAACCGCAATCAAAGATGCGCATCAACGTGGAATCCAAATTCGTGTTATTTCTGATAATGATAAATCGTTCGATCTGGGTTCCGACATAGAACATCTTTCTGAGTCAGGTATCCCCGTGAGGATTGATAAAACGGAATTTCATATGCATCATAAATTTGCCTTATTTGATTCCCAATTGGTACTGACGGGCAGTTATAATTGGACTCGGAGTGCTTCAAAAAATAATTCCGAAAATTTGATTATTACGAATGACCCTGATTTGCTGATTCGGTTTGAATCGGAATTTGAAAAATTATGGACTGATTTCGCAACATAAGAAGCAGCTAACTACGTTCTATGAAACAGAAAGAATCTCATCCGATGCAAGTGCCCCATTCTTTGCGAGCGTTTTTTTTCCTACTACTCGTTCTACTCTGGAGCACAAGCGCAGCAGACGCAAACACAAAACCAGCTTCCCCCAATGTACTTGTCATTCTAGTCGATGACCTGGGATATGGGGACCTGAGCAGTTATGGAGCCTCAGACTTAAAGTCGCCGCATATCGACAAACTCATTGCGAGTGGTATGAAATTTACAAACTTTTACGCGAATTGCCCGGTTTGCTCCCCTACAAGAGCTGCTTTATTAACGGGCCACTATCAGGATCTGGTTGGAGTTCCCGGTGTCATTCGCACTCATCCGGAAAATAGCTGGGGATATTTTCTACCATCAGCCCCAACTTTGGCAAATGTCTTCCAACAAGCCGGGTATCACACGGGAATCATTGGGAAATGGCACTTGGGATTAGAATCACCGAATACGCCAAATGAACGTGGATTTGATACGTTTCATGGTTTCCTGGGAGACATGATGGACGACTATTATCTCCATCGCAGGCACAATGTAAATTACATGCGTTTCAATCAGAAAACAATCACCCCCAAAGGGCATGCGACCGATTTATTTACCGATTGGACTTGTGAATTTTTGGAACAACAGGCAAAGACAACAGAACCGTTTTTTCTCTACCTGGCCTATAATGCGCCCCATACTCCCATTCAACCTCCCGATGAATGGGTTGAAAAGGTGACACAGCGCGAAGCTGGCATTACACAGAAACGGGCAAAGCTCGTCGCTTTGATTGAGCATTTGGACGCTGGTATTGGCAAAGTAATTCAAACCTTGGATCAAACGGGACTCAGCGAAAATACAATCATTGTTTTCACTTCTGATAATGGAGGCCAGGTAAACGTCGGTGCCAATAATGGTAACTTACGGGACGGGAAGCAAAGTGTTTACCAAGGAGGGCTCAAAGTTCCTGCCGGAATCGTCTGGAAAAATCGAATTGCACCACACTCGCAAACTGATTTTATGGCAATGAGTATGGACTTATTTCCAACACTCTGTGAAGCTGCTGGGATCACAGTTCCCGCCAATTTGGATGCCGTCAGCTTTTTACCCACACTGGAAGGAAAGTCACAACTCTCTTTACGAAAGCACTGGTTTTTCCGTAGACGCGAAGGAGGTAATCGATATGGCGGAAAAACAATCGAAGCGATTCGTAGCGGTGATTGGAAACTGCTGCAAAATAGCCCCTTTGCTCCTCTGGAGCTTTACAACTTGAAAACGGATCCTCTTGAGACAAAAGACCTCGCAAATAAAAATCGTAAAAAGTTTAACGAGCTGTCGGCTTTATTAAGAGCCGAGATTCAACGTTATGGAAGCGTTCCCTGGCAGAAGCCTTTAAATTCTGCTGCAAAATAAGTTAGTAGACAATTTACAGCGATGGTATTCCCACTTACT
This sequence comes from Gimesia aquarii, assembly GCF_007748195.1. Taxonomy (NCBI): domain Bacteria; kingdom Pseudomonadati; phylum Planctomycetota; class Planctomycetia; order Planctomycetales; family Planctomycetaceae; genus Gimesia; species Gimesia aquarii. Next base: position 3,610,524 of record NZ_CP037920.1, on the reverse strand, counting down.
TATAAACCACGCTCCCACGCAGATTTGATTTGAGATCTTCAATTGTTTGTGGCTTTACAGCTGTTCCATAGAGAAAGATTTTTTTTAGCTTAGGAAAACGTGTCAATTTACTCACTTCTTCATCGCTAACCCGAGTATAAGCAAGTTCCAGTGATTTTAGATTTGGTAAATTTGTAATCAGGGCCAAACCTTTATCATTCAATCGCGTTCCATGCAAATTAAGTGACTCCAAATTTGGCAAATCAGATAGTTTTTTCATATCAATGTTTTTAATTTTTGCATTGGTAAGATCAATTTCTCGTATCGAAAAATCTTCTTCTGGAATCTTAGCAGTAGAATCGATAGGCAGATCACTGGAAACTCGAATTACTTTACCTCCAGATTGCAGTACGTATTCTGTCACAGGCCGGCTATTTGGATCCTGTGCTTTTCCACAACCTGTAATTGTTAAGTAGACAAGAGCTAAGCAAACTAGTATTGGGGGTCTTAACTCAACCCCATTAATGACAAATTTCAGCATAAGATTCAGGTTCTTGAAGTGATATTAATTCTGACAGGAAACTACTGGCAGTCGATATTTGAAACGACCTATAATAATAGATAACTCATATATCATAATCGGTTGTATCAGCTCTGTGAAGTACTCTTAAAAATCTCTCCTCTTCTTTTACAAAGTCTCTTCATTCATGATGACATCATCTGACGATGTAAACTCTCTCTCTGAAAAAACACACCCCGCCTGTCTTGATCATGAGCTGTTGTTGAAAGACTGCCAAATTCAAAATGTCAGAAGATCTGGACCTGGAGGGCAGCATCGTAACAAAGTCGAAACGGGAGTGGTCATTAAACATCTCCCAACAAAGATACTGGGTGAAGCCTCTGAAAAACGCCAACAAGGTCGGAACCGTTCGGTTGCGTTATTTCGATTGCGTATCAATCTGGCTCTTCAACACCGTATACCTGAGATTCCAAAATCAGCAAGCAACCAATGGCAACGGAGAATTTATAACGGGACAATCAAAGTCAATTCTGAACATGATGACTTCCCCGCGTTGCTAGCTGAGGCAATGGATACGCTTGCCTATTATCAGTTTGACCTCAAACAAGCCAGCGAATATTTAAAATGTTCAGCATCACAACTAATTAAATTTCTCAAAAAAGAACCACGCGCGTTTGCCCTCCTCAATCAAAAACGAAACGATTTAGGACTACACGCTTTGAAGTAAAATGGAATTGGCGAATGTTATTCAAACTATCTCTTCAAGCAAAGGATTTTTCCTTCCATTTTTATCCATAGATCTTTCTATACTTCCTGATAAAATAGAAGTGTCATGGAACGACCACTCCCTCCTGAATCATTCAAGACTTTAAGTGTTGCTGGCTGCCAGTAATCAATTCAAAAATATGAAACGTATCTTAATTAAATTTTGGAGTAATCGAGTTGAGTGCCGCCAAGGACTCATTTTGATGCTCATTGGCATATTTATTTTTATATATACATTTCAAGCCCCGCGCACACTGGGACGATTCCACCATAATCTCCCGTTAATCCTGCGTCTTGCCAGTGGAGGCCTCTTTCTCTGGGGACTTCATCATGTACTGCTGATTGTTTTCCCGACGTTAAAACGATTCCAGGTCAAACGCATTGGACGCAACCGCGTTTCACTTCCGCGAGATGGTATGGTTTATCTAATGATGATGATGGTCCTCTTCGTCGGCTCGGTGCTGTCTCGAGAAAATATGTTGATGCTTGTGTTTGCGATGATGACGGGCCCGTTCGTTTTAAATGGTTGGATCACATTCAGTATGTTAAAAAATATTCAACTCAAGCGGATCATTCCCAAACGGGTGATGGTGGGTGAGTCTTTTACGGCAGAAATTACTCTAAAAAACAGTAAACGCCTCATTGCAGCTTACCTGATGGAAGTGAACGATTACTTTACAAACCAAGATGATCAACTGGAAGCTTCAGTCGTCTTTCGCAGAGTGGGGCCTAGACAGCAGTTATCAGCGCACTATTATGCCAAGTTGATGCGTCGAGGAGTATACGAGTTTGGCCCATTACAAGTTTCCACACGATATCCACTGGGGTTGGTTAAACGTGGTGCTGTCTTTTCAGAATATAGCGAAATCATCGTTCATCCTCAAATAGGAAGATTAAGTTCGCATTGGACTGATGACTTTTTCTCTATTGCAGAAATGGCTCAACAAAACCGAAATCGACGTGGTGTGTTCGATGATGAATTTAACCATATTCGTGAGTATCGAACTGGCGACAGCCAGCGCGCCATTCACTGGCGAAGTTCTGCTCGTCAGGGAGAATTGATGGTTCAGGAATATCAGCAGAATCGAAACTATGATTTGATCATAGGACTGGACTTGTATTTACCTTCCTCTGCAGATCAGAATCAGCAAGAACGGGTGGAATGGGCAGTCAGCTTTGTCGGAACACTTTGCCGAGAGCATTTAAAGAACAGCCGCGACACCAAGCTGACTTTGATTTCACAGGGAAAGTCACTGGAAGTTTTGGAAGTCGGCATCGGTTCGATGGGACTAGAATACTTGCTGGACTTTCTGGCAACATTACAACCAGGAAATTCAAAGCCTGAAATGAAGTTTGGAGCGTCAATCGCACAGGCGCATTCTCAGCGTTCGAGAACGGTTTTAGTGACAACAAGAAAAGAAAACGGTTCGAATAAAGAGGACCATTTACAATCCATCTTTGAAGAGCAAGGGATTGAGATCAACGGACAGCCTATAACGATAGAAGCGGCACCTGAAATCCTCTCGCGCTGGTTGGTTCTGGAAGCAAAATAAATTGACGTTAAAATTAATTCTAGTGGATATTAACCCGTGAACTTAACACTCACATTTCAACTCAGCATTTATCTGCTCATATCTTTATCCAGCATCATGTTTATGCTGGCAGAAGGTGGCGCTTTTCCCCAGTTGGTAACAATCCCCCTGGGTTTACTCACGCTGTTCTTCACAGATCGCTGGTCTAAGTTTAGCTTGAGTCCTCTGTGGGCAAATGTTCTGGGGCTCCTTGCCTTTCTGTTTGTGTGTGCCGAGTTTTTTTCAGATATTGAAGGCCGCTTGCTTTCCGGTGCTCACTTTTTAGTCTATCTGACCTGGATCATCCTACTGCAAAAAAAAGGAGACACTCAATACTGGTGGCTCTGCGCGTTAGGATTTCTGCAAATTGCGGTTGGTTCGGTTCTGACCGAATCGGGATATTATGGAATCCTGCTGGTTATCTATTTGTTTTTATCAATCTGGACACTCTCCATTTTTTCGCTTTACCGTACCCGAAACACATTTCTACAACAGAATTCTCCCGAGGTGATCCCCAGATTAGCAGTTGAGAGCAATGCAGCTTCCCCTTTTCAACAGACAAGTCAGGTACGCAGTGGAGTTCAATTTGATCAAAGCCGTCAATGGCTCACCGGTAAATTCTTCTGGGCCTCTGCGGGCTGCTCAATCAGCGCATTATTGATCTCAATGTGTTTCTTTTTATTAATACCACGATTGTGGGTAAATCGTTCATTTTTCAATAACGAATCAATTGAAGCAGATGCTCAACCTTTAGTCGGTTTTACTGAAAAAGTGCAGTTGGGTGAAATGGGTGAAATTCTCGAAAGTTCAGAACGGGTTTTAGAGCTTTCGATTTATGATAATGAATCTGACGAACCGGTCACAATTTCAGAGTTTGTCGAGAAATTTGGATTGGATGAACCTCTTTTTCGAGGTGCAGTTCTTTCTAACTATAAAAATGGTGGTTGGAGTAAAGTCAGAAGACGATCAAACTGGAGACTCTTAAATTCCTCAGAACTTGACGACCAATCACTCTACCGGCAGGAAATCATTCTGGAACCGATCGGGACTGATGTTTTATTTATTATGTATCCATGCTTGGGCATGGACATGCTGAGCAATACGGAAAATCGTTTAAATATAGAAACGATGGAAGTTCGCCAGTCAGAACCACCGAATCGTAATGAAAACACCAAATACAATGTACTGACAGCCAAAAAACCAGGCGATAATCTTGAACTGGATCAGTTAGATGACCCACGGATGTATCTACAGCTACCCAAAAAAGATATACGAAAATTGATTCAGTTCACCAAAGAGTTAATCGCTTCTCACCCGGAATTGAAATCAGATCGCGAGAAAGCCAAATTTATTGAATCGTACTTACGGGATTCAGGGGATTTCAGCTACACTCTCAATATGTCAATCGCTGATCCAACGATTGACCCCGTAGAAGATTTTCTGTTTAACCGAAAATCGGGACATTGTGAATATTATGCGTCGGCATTGGCATTGATGCTGAGAGCGATCAAAATTCCTGCGAGGGTGATTAGTGGCTTCAAAGGGGGTGAAGAAAAAATGCTCTCAAATCGCTTGGAGATTCAACAACGCTTTGCCCATTCCTGGGTAGAAGCGTTTCTGAACGATCGCTGGGAAACTCTGGACGCAACTCCTGCTTTACAGCGTGCCACAATCGTTGCTCAGAATGCGACCTCATTCAGTAGTTGGAAAGGTATGACAAAAATTTTGTCTGAGTTCTGGTCAGACTATGTCATTGGAGTTTCTTATCAGAGACAAAAACAAACCTTTTATGATCCCATTTTCCGAGTGGGCAAAAAGTTAAACCAATGGTTATTCAATTTTCGTTCTATGATTTCAGGCATGGTGGTCAAGGGCAAAAACCTTTTGTTGAATCCCCGTCGCTGGTTCAGCTGGGAAGGAGGGCTTGCTGTTTTTATTATTGCTGGTCTCTTTTTTGGGCTGAAGTGGAGTTTACTACTAATGATCAGACTCGTACGTTATTTGCTTCATCCAAAGAAAGGGCAAAAGAAAGCGTTGAACTCAGTAGATGTAGCCTTTTATGAAAAATTCCGGTTGTTACTCGCCCAAAAAGGTCTGGTGCGAAATCACTCGGAAACTCAACAAGAGTTTTCAGATCATGTTCAAGTTGATTTGAACTCTGACCTGACTCAGGCCCAAATCATTGATTATCCGGACCGATTTACAAAACTGTTTTATCGGGTCAGATACGGCAACCGCCCTCTCGCATCACAAGAAGCCGATGAGGTTTCTCAAAAACTGAGTAAGCTGGAAACTGTTTTGGCTGAAGAAAAAGATCTCACACAAAAATAAGCTGTGATTCTCAATTGGCATCCCGTAATCGCGGATCAGATGCTTCCTGCAATCCTTCACCAATCAAGTTATATGCCAAGACAGCCAGAAAGATTGCCATTCCTGGAAAGAAGATCAACCACCACATCTGCAAATTTTGTCTTCCCAGATTAAGTAGTGTTCCCCAACTCGGGTTAGGAGGGGGTGCCCCAAAGCCCAGGAAACTGAGACCACTTTCAATCAGAATCGCTGCTGCGATTCCAAATGTGATGGGAACAAGTACTGGCGCCAGTGAGTTTGGCAAGATGTAACGAAATATAATGCGGAACTGTCCAACACCCGTCGTTTTCGCTGCTAGGACAAAATCACTTTCACGAAGTTTCATAAACTCAGCACGCGCCAACCGTGCAATTCCTGTCCAGCCTGTACAACCAATGATCGCCATCATGTGCCAAATTGTGGGAGAATCGATAATCGCAATAATGGCGAGTATCAAAATTAAAGTTGGAATGCACATCACGACTTCAATCAGGCGACTCAGGACCATATCGATCCATTTCCCATAAAAACCGGCTAAAGCCCCCACAATAATTCCAATAAAGCCGGCAATCCCCATAGAAACAAAACCGACTAATAAAGCGATTGTTGTCCCATGCACCATCTGAGTAAAGACATCGACGCCGCGCTGGTCAGTTCCAAACCAGTTTCTAAGGCTGGGAGCACCATTATCCTGGGTTGGATTACCAGGCAGACCTTTCCATTCATTGTCATATACGCGGCGATAAGGATCCTGATACACTAACGGCCAAATTGCCCAACTATTTGGATCTTTCTCAATGAGATTTTTCGGATAACGATTTCGAAATCGATCCTTTAGAAAAATCGGGTTCTCCCATTCACGTCGAAAATAACCCAATGCTGGAAAATAGATATGCCCTTTATATTTGCAAATAATCGGTTTTGTTCCTGCAATCGCAGGGGCAAAAACGGCAACAAACCCTAAAAAACAGATATAAATTAAGGCCAGCATCGCCATTTTTCGGCCCTTGAAACGCTGCCAGGTTTCAGCCCAGAAACTGGGAGATTTTTTCACTGGCTTCGATTCAGAGGAAGCGTCTAAGTTATCTTCAGATTTCTCTTGCATAATGTTTTAATGATTCAAATCGTAAACATGACAAATATTAAAAAAAGATCGCGTCTTATCATTAATGATCTGCAATTTTGACCCTTGGGTCTGCCAGTGCATAAAAGATGTCAGCCAGCAACTGACCTGCTAAAGTCAAAATCGAAAACATCAAAGTCAATCCCATGATGGTGGGATAGTCTCTTTCCAGGATCGACTCAAAATAAAGCTGTCCCATTCCGGGCCAGCTAAAAATGCGTTCAATGATCACAGAACCACCCAATAATGATGGCAGCGTTAAACCAATCAATGTGACTAACGGGATGAATGTGTTACGAAACGCATGTTTGACCAGCACATTGACAGGACCTAAGCCCTTTGCACGCGCGGTGCGAATGTAATCCTGCCGCAAAACTTCCTGCATATTCGCTCGAATGAAGCGGCTATAATAAGCCAAACTGCCGTACGTATAACAAATCACTGGCATCAAAGCATGCTTAAAGATATCCCACGCTTGTTGCGTTGATGTCATGGAAGAATACCCATCACTCTTCATTCCATAAAGTGGTAGCCACCCTAATTTATTTGCCAGATAGATCTGTAAAAACAAAGCAGCTACGAAGCTGGGAAATGAATAGAGCATATAGAGAATTGTGCCCGTCGTTCTTTCATCCAGTCGTCCCTGGCGTGCCGAAGAATAGAGACCAATGGGAATCGCCAACAGATAGGTTAGCAGTAAAGAACTCACAGATAAAATCAATGTGGGGCCCATCCGCTCCATTATCAAGCGGGCAACGGGTTGCTTCCGGGAGATTGACCGTCCAAAATCAAACTGCACTACATTTTTTACCCATAACACGTAAGCTTGTGGCCAGGGTTTATCCAGCCCATAAGCTTTTTTCATACGCTCAATATCTGCTGGATTCAGTTCTTTTCCAGGATCAATCATTGCCATATTCACAGAAATAGGCGTACCTGGCATATTTCGAATCAAGCCGAAGATCATGAAGGTAATCAGGATGAGGGTAATGAACCCGATGAAGAGCCTTCGCACGAGATAGCTGAACATGCTTTTCAATCAATCCACAAACAGAATCACTACAAATAACAATACAACCCTGCCCTGCCTTTCAGGTGGTCTCCATTCTGCGAGAACTCAGGATAGAGACCAAAAGCAGAGACTATTTTGGGACGGGCTTCCACAGGCTGCTGAAGCCAGGGCCATATCCATAGGGACCGCGTGGACTGAATACATACCCTCGCAAATCCTTATTGAATCCATAGAAGGAATTTCGAAAATAGAGCCATGTATAAGGCTGATCTTCGTAGAGGATTTTATGAATCTTTCCGTAAATCTTCGCTCGTTTGTCTTTATCGAATTCTCGACGCCCTTCTTCAAAGAGTTTGTCGATTTCTGGATTTGAGTATTCTCCGTAGTTTCTGCCTGCCCCTGTTTTCCATAAGTTGATGGAAGTGTCGGGATCCGTGCCTGTTCCCCACCCGGCAAACATCGCCTGAAATTGATGCTTACGAGATTTTTCCTGCATCACAGTAAACTCAGTCGGTTTCACATCACAAATGATACCAATTTGCTCCAAGTTTTCTTTGAGCAACGTACAGATCGAAAGTGATAAAGGTCTGTTGGAAGTCATAATAGAAAAACGAAACGGAATTACTTTTCCATCAAATTTTTTGTCACGAATTCCATCACCGTCGTGGTCGATCCAGCCCGCTTCATCGAGTAGGTCTTCTGCTTTATCCAAATCTTGTTTGTACGGTTTTGTCATTGGCTTTGGTGACATCCAGGCCGTTTCGTGATAAATCCCGGTGCATGGTTGATAGAGGCCATAACAGAGTTCATTTAACATTTCATCATGATCGAAGGCATAAGCCATTGCCTGTCGTACTTTTTTGTCTTGAAAGAATAACGTCTTTGTGTTCCAACCGAAGTAAAAATAGACCCACTCCAGACCATTTGCCTTTGTACAATTCTTATAAAAATCCTCGCCTTTGGTTTGGGTTTTCCAAAGCTCGGGATTCAATGCCATTTCATCAATTTCCCCTTTTTTCAAGGCCAATAGCGCCGTGTTCGGGTCTTGAATAATTCGCAAGCGCACTCGCTCAAAATAAGAACGAGTGCGGACCTCTTTCCCATCATGCATATACCAGCTCTCTCGACGGCGCAGCAATATTTCCTGGCCGCGCACTCTTTTCTCATATTCATAAGGTCCACCGGTAACAGGATTGTTTTCATATTTCACATGATATTCACTATCCTGAAGAGTCGGATCGGTTTCCAATTCTTTCTCGTAAATATGCTTGGGAATAATGGGGAAATTAAGATTCCATACGTTTGTTGGCAGGGATTCTTTGTGAAAGAAAACCAGAGTTTGATCATCGTAGGCTTGAATCCAACGAATCTGGTCCGTTCCAGATCGCACAGCTGGAACAGGGACTTTGGGATTCATGATGGTCTTAAAAGTAAACACAATATCATGAGCGGTAATTGGTACGCCATCTGACCAGGTGAGATCATCTCGCAGCACGACTTTGTCGTATAGTTTATCTTCACTGGTATCCCACGAAACAACTGTGTCTGAGACAGCAAATGGAATGAAGTTCCAGTCGAAACTAAATAAGCCAAAACCGGTCAGAGAAGAGACTTCAAATTCAACCGAAGAGCTACCCATAATTGGATTGGTACTTTTGAGGTCCGCCAAGACATGACGATTGATGGTTGCCCCCCAATCGACGTCTTCCACACTTTCGGGAAGTCTGCCTAACGCGCTCAAGATTTTTTCATTGATTTCCTGATTGGTATTTTTGAGCTTAAGAGCCTCAGAAACACTAACCAGTGGTTTTTCTTTACTCTGACGTTCGCGTAACAGTTCCAAACTATCTAGTACAGGCTGTTTCTCCCATTTCGCTTTTGCGTCCAGCTCAGCAAGAGTAGGAGCATCGAATGGCTCCAATAACACTTCAGGAGGTTCTTCTGAATTTTTTTCATCAGAATTCGAATTTGAATCGGTATCCGATTTTGAAACCGCTTCTTCGGTCTTCTCCGTGGAAGGGCCGGGGCATCCTGTGAGAAAGATTGTGAATGAGAGAGTCAACAGTAGCAGATTCAGGCGGGAAACTAGATACATGGACATTCCTTCAAATTACTCCGTTGCAAAGTCGGAAAAATCACTTAATAGCCAGGATTGAGGTCAACATCCAAATCTGGCCAAACTACATGAGTCAGTAGAGCTAGATTGTGGCAGACTGGGTCAAATAGAACAAGGCTGATTTTGGTTTTAAACGCAAGAAGCATTTAGACTTATCATCAACCAAAATCAGCCTTGTCATTGTTAACTTAGTGGCAAATGCCTTCAGAGCATTTTTTGACTCGCTCTTATTGAAAGACCCCTACCCAATAATATTGGCCATTAATGACCATGTAGCCGAAACCAGCTTGAGTTCCAGTTAGCATAATCGAGTGATGAGCCGGTGAGGCAATCCACCCATTGACAGCAGCTTCTGCTGATGTGGGCCCCTGGAAAATGATTTCCGGCCAAGGTAGATTACTGTGTTGATAGTAACCAGTTTCTGCCATCCAAGTGGCGTGTTCTTGAGCTTTGAGACACATCTTTGTGTTCAGGGTCAATGCAGGCAGCCCATGTCGAGCTCGTTCTTTATTGTGCAGTTTTAAGAGTTTCTGAATTGTAGGGTGTTTGATCAACCAATCATGTTCCCCCTTCTTTTTAGTTTCTTCTGCAGAAACTGGTTGAATAAGCAGTAGACACAACAGACTTGCTAAAACAACTCTCCATGATGATTTTATTGTCATGTTCTTTTTCCTAATCTTTCCATACAGGATGTCAAAATGTCAAACCGACATAAAGCTTGCCGGTCCCGCAGACTACGGGGGAAAGATTAGCAATGGCAATTCTGGTGGTCTACTGTACGGGAGGGAGAAATTGGAAATCTCAAAACATATCTACAAATTTACATATATAAGATCATTCACGCTTCAATGCTCGATTTTTCCTATGTTCAACACGATTCTTGATTTGCATCAGATTATCCGTGGGAACCGAATCAATCAACTTTCTTGTATAGTCTTCATGAGGATTCTGATAAATCATTTCGGAAGGCCCGATTTCGATCAGTTTTCCCGCATTCATGACTGCCATCATATCAGACATAAACTTGACGACACTCAAATCATGGCTGATGAAAATATAAGTCAGGTTGTGTTGTTCCTGTAAATCTTTGAGCAAATTCAGTACTTGTGCCTGTACGGAGACGTCCAGAGCTGAAACAGATTCATCACAAATAATGAATTCTGGTTCGACCGCCAAGGCACGTGCGATTGAGATTCTCTGACGCTGTCCCCCAGAAAATTCATGGGGATAACGATCCAGATAATCAGACTGTAATCCTACTTCCTCCAGCAGTGCAGCAGCTCGATCCCGACGATCCTGTTTTGACTTTCCCAGATTATGAGCGGTCATCGATTCAGTGATAATGGTCGAAATCATCATACGCGGATTCAATGAACTATATGGATCTTGAAAGATAATTTGCACCTTACGGCAAAATGGTTTTCTCCCTGCACGACTCATATGAGCAAGGTCGTTTCCTTCCAATAGAATTTTTCCATCAGTAACGGGGGCGAGGCCCACAATTGCCTTGCCAGCCGTAGTTTTTCCACAACCAGATTCCCCTACAAGCCCCAATGTTTGTCCACGATAAATATTCAAGGAGATTCCATCGACCGCTTTGACATGATCGACGGTTCGTCTCAATATTCCACTTTTTATCGGATAGTAAACCTGTAACTGGTCCAGCCGTAAGATAGGTTCTTCGCCATCGCTGACAAATTGAGTCTCGGGAAGGTCTTTGACTTCATTCCACTCATACTCTATCTTTTCTAATTCTGAGCGGGGATGTAATAATCGTTTACGCCCCAATGAAGTGAGTTTTAAAAACTGACTCTCATCAAACTTCTTTTCACGGATTGTGTAATCTCCCGCATCAGATTCTTCAATATCCATGAAATCAGAAACGGTCGGAAGTCGCTTGTATGTTGTATCTAATGCAGGCCGACAAGCCAGCAAACCCTTTGTATAAGGATGTTCGGGTTTTTCAAAAATGTCGACAACGGGTTTGTACTCAACTAATTTACCACGGAACATCACGGCGACATCATCGGCAATTTCAGCAATCACCCCCAAATCGTGGGTGATAAATAAAACAGACATGCCACGCTCGTCGCGTAATTTTCGAATCAGATTGAGAATTTGTGCCTGGATTGTGACATCAAGCGCTGTGGTCGGTTCATCGGCAATCAAAAGTTCCGGATTACAGCTTAAGGCCATCGCGATCATCACACGCTGCTTCTGGCCTCCTGACATTTCATGAGGAAAACTTGAAAACCTGCGTTCGGGGTCTAAGATCCCCACCTCATGGAAAAGGGCAATCGTTCTCTGTTTTGCTTCCACGGAACTAACCTGCTGATGTAGCATAATGGCTTCCATCACTTGCTTTCCCACACGAAAAACAGGATTCAGAGAAGTGCCTGGCTCCTGGAATATCATGCTGATTTCGCTGCCACGAATCCCGCGCATTTCTGGATCAGACAACTTGACAAGGTCTTTCCCCAGGAAAGAGATTGATCCAGCATCAATTTCTGCCGCGGCTTCGGGAAGCAGTTTCATAATGGAAAGAGAAGTGACTGATTTTCCTGAACCAGATTCACCAACTAAACCCAGGGTTTTTCCTTTTTCAATTTTGATCGTCAAATCTTCCACAGCCTTCACAACGCCACGGCTCGTGTGAAAGTAAGTTTTCAATCCCTGAATATCAAGTAATGCAGTTGTATCTGACATGGAATTACCTTTTGAATTTTATTTCTAATAGCCATAGTCTAAGGCGTATTGAAATTTCATTTGTTGTTCTTTGTATTTTTCAAAGTGACTTGCGTATAATAGCGAATCTCCTGCAAGATGGGAGAGGAAACTCTAGAAACCTGATGATTGGGAAAAAATGGCTAAGATTGTTCTGAAAGCATGTCCTGAGTTATTTCATCATTGTTTGTTACTACTCTCAATTATTTTGAGTGTAAGTAATACTGCTTCGGCTGAAGATATTGTTTTTCCTAAAGTGCTCACCCATTTTGTTCCCTATCAAAACAATCCGATCTTCGAAGCAGAAGGCCCCGGACATTGGGACGTAAAAATACGTGAACGTGGTTGGATCCTCAAAGAGGGAAACTTCTATCATATGTGGTTCACAGGCTATGATGGCACCAGAGCAGGCTTGAAAATGCTAGGTTATGCCTATTCCTGTGACGGAATACACTGGACACGTTCTCCCTGCAATCCAATATACAAAGACCATTGGGTGGAAGATATGATGGTCATCAAACAGGGAAACATTTATCACATGTTTGCAGAAGGCAAGCATGATATTGCACAGCACCTCACCTCCACTGATGCGATCAACTGGAAACGAGTAAGACCATTGGATGTCCGACTCGCAAACGGCTCCCCGATTCCAAAAGGTCCTTATGGAACCCCCACAGTCTGGTATGAAGACGGACATTGGTACCTCTTTTACGAAAGACGAGATGCGGGAATCTGGCTCGCTCGCTCAACCGATTTAAAAGTCTGGACGAATCTCAATGAAGATCGTCCGGTGCTGATCCCGGGCCCCAATGCCTATGATCAGAAGATGATTGCCACAAATCAGATTCTGAAGTATCAGGGAGTTTATTATATGATTTACCATGGAACCGCTGCCGCTCAAAAGCCTTCCTTGTGGACCACAAATATTGCGGCATCAAAAGATCTCATACACTGGGTCAAGTATTCGGGAAACCCGCTAACCCCCTCTTCAGCGAATCAATCAAGTGGGCTTCTGATTCCAGATGGTAAACGTTTTCGGCTTTATACCATGCATAATCAAGTTGATTTGCATTTACCTCAGGAACACTAAGTCGAGAGTGGGGTCATGGTGTCCATTCCAAAACGCGAACCCTCTGCCCTCGCTTCTGATCCTGAACTAAATGTGGACTTTGCTCCGAAAGATTCAAATCGCTCCCCTGCATTAAGCGTATTTGTTAGTTTTTCGCTGGGAATTCTGTTGGATTTCTATTTTCATCCAGACTTATTTGACTGGATGATTCTTGGTGGTCTAACCACGATTTCCTGGATTATCAGCTACCGAATTCAGAGAAATTCTCTTTCTACAGTAATTCTTTTGCTCCTGGTCGTCTGCCTGGGAGGAATGCGGCATCATAAATTCTGGTTTTGTCATCCTCCTCATCATATCACACGCGTACTGAAGAACGACAATCAACAAGATCCAAATGCAAAGATCGTTCGAGTGATGGGAACAGTTTGTACAAAGCCACAAACCGAGATTCCGGCAGATGAAGAACAGTTTGATCCAGATCAGCCTACCCAACGAACCAATTTGATTCTCGATTGCAGAGAACTCATCTCCGATGCAGCAAAGATTCCCGTAACTGGAAAAGTTTATGTCACAATTTCTGATCCGGTTCATCAAATGAAACGGGACCAACTTCCCCTACTTTCTGTTGGTGATCTCATTGAAGTGTGTGGCGAATTAAAACAGTTTTCCAGTCAGCAGAACCCACATGATTTCGACATTCAGACTTATTTTCGTCAACAGCAAATTGGTGCTGTGTTACGAGTCAAGTCGTCACACGCTGCCAATATTGTTTCGAAACGAGATGCGATTTCGTGGTTCTCTCTACGTCATTATTTTCATAACAGATTTGCACAACAAATCAAAAAGCATACCAGCGAACAAACTCAAGCGATTGGACTCGCCCTTTTACTGGGAGATCGATCCGAACTCTCTTCAGCAACGCGAAAGAAATTCAGCCAAACAGGTTTGATTCACTTTTTAGCGATCTCAGGTCTACACATTGGTTTTTTTGCACTCTTTGTATGGGGGATTTGTCATGTTCTGAATTTACCGAGATCGATTTCTGTCAGCTTACTCATTTGCGCGATTCTGTTTTATCTTTCGATAATTGAAATTCGTCCGCCGATTCTGAGAGCTGCTTCATTTTGTGTCCTTGTTACTTTAGGACTTATAAACTGGAGAGCAATCACAACCTTAAATCTTGTCTGTCTTTCCGCACTCATTATTTTAGTCATCAACCCAACAGATTTATTTGATGTCGGCGCACAACTATCGTTCCTCGCGGTTTCTGCGATCCTCTGGACGGTTCAGCAGGAATTTTATCAAAACCCGTTTCAACAGTCTTGGGTTCCCTTGCGATGGCGATTTTTGGCCAGTAACCCCTCACTACAATCACCTCTGCAATGGTTTTCAATTCGATATTTCCGTTTACTGTATAGTATTTTTCTCGTGACCGCTTTTATTTGGATCGTCACAGCCCCTTTAGTGCTCTATCACTTTAAGCTGATTGCACCCATTGGGCTATTAATCAATACTCTGATCTTCCCTTTTTTGTTCCTCATTTTACTATTGGGCTACTTACTCATATTTGTGGGTTCACTCATTCCCTTTTCAGGCAATCTGTTTGGAGCCTGCTTTGACTATAGTGTGCAACTATTACTTTGGATTGTTGAGTGTGCTTCTTCAATTCCTTTTTCCCACTTAGAGTTACCGGCCCCCCCTCTATGGTGGCTGATAGTCTATTATTCACTGTTCGTGTTCATCATTCTGCCTATTCAAGTCAATTTGAAACTCGGTTGGAACTATTTATTCCATAAGCTTCGCGTGTCAATCATTCCTATCTGGATCATCGTTGGCTTACTTGTTTCTCTGTGTGTACCAGAATCAACTTCGTTTCGCTGTACTTTCATTGCTGTAAACCATGGAATTTCAATCCTGCTCGAACTACCAGATGGTAAGACGATACTCTACGATGCCGGCTCGATGTCCCCTGTTGAGCAGACGTATTCCAAAATCAAAAACACACTACTGGATCATCGAATTAGAAGGATCGATTTGCTCTTAATTTCACATGCTGATCGTGATCATTTTAATGCAGCCACAAAATTAATCTCGAATCAATACATCAGAGAACTAGCATTCCCGCAGGCATTTCTAAGCCAAAACCAAAAGGGTCCTCTTATCCTGTGTGATACGGCAATTCAGCATGATGTGCCTGTCAAGATTATTGGAAAAGGCGATCAGATTGCATTTGATTCTGGGGTTAAGCTTGAAGTGCTACATCCCCGCTTCTCAGAAATATATGAAGATGATAATCCAGCAAGCCTTACAATCCTGATTACCTTCAAGGGACGTCAAATTCTGTTGACGGGAGATTTAGAAGGAGAAGGCTTGAACCAGTTACTGTCTGAACCAATCACGGCCCCTCTCGATGTCCTGCTTTCCCCACATCATGGCAGCCTTTCAGCCAATACGACGGAATTAGCTCGCTGGGCAAATCCGAGATACCTGATAATCAGTGGTGGTAAAAAGCAGACTGCGACTCACTTGGAAAAAGTTTATGCGTCGAATACGAACATCTTTTCCACTACATCTGAAGGTGCAATTACCTGCCTGATTAATGACGCAGGAAAGCTTAAGATAACACCTTTTCGCTCAAGAGAATAATGAAACGAAATAGAGATACAGATTGAATAAGCATCTTTCATTAATCCACGTCAATGGCATTCACCATCTCTTCATGGGCACGCAGTTCAAGCATCTTGTGCTTAAGTAGTTTTCGGATGTTATGTAATGAATTTACATTTTTTTGAAACTGATCATTAGCCTCTTCCAGCTCTGAGTAGTGTTTTTCTCCCTGTGAAATACACCGATTTAAATTAAGCAAACTGGGAGTAAAACCTTTTTTAAAATCGTCGACGATAGCATGAGCTGCATCTTGTATTTCATTGCATAGATCGTGAATTTCCTTCCGATCTTTTTCTCGTTCTTCTGGAGAAAGAATTTTTGATGCCGAGGAGATATTCTTTTTTCTCAACGCTGATTCATCGACCAGCCTTCCGAAAGGATTGATTTTCTGCTTTTCTTTTTCTGTTTCTGTATTCAGATTTTTCAGTGCATTGGCAGCTTTTTTAAACTGGGGCGAAATTTCAAGAGTTCTCGTAAAACTTAAATGTGCCTGGGTATGATTTTTCATTTCCAGATAAACATTCCCCAGATTGAAATGTGCATCAACCATTTCAGGATCGAACACAATCGCCTGCTTGTAGGCAGTGACTGCCATGCTTAGCTGATTTAATCCTTTGTGCGCAATCCCCATATTATAAAAGGCATCTGCAGATTTTTTATCTTTCTGGACTGCTTTACGCAGCACACTCAACGCCTGCTTATATTCCCCCATGCGATTGTAAATTGCACCCATGTTAATATAAGGTGAAGCTTCAGCAGGTGAGAGTCGCGTTAGTTCTTCAAAATGTTTAATCGCATCTTCATACCGCTTTAACTGAAAATAAGCGGCTGCAATGCCTGAATGTGCTTTTTTTTCAGCTGGTTTGAGGCTGATGATTCTCTGATACGCATCAATTGCATCGCCGATTTGCTGTTTTTTTAAATGCTGACGTGCTTGCTGAAACAGTTCTGTGACATTGGAGTCGGTGACCACCGAATTTCTCCCTTCAGGGCAATTCACAGGCAAGTTAACCCGACTCTTTATTAGCAGAGAGGTGCCCGGCTCTCTGAAATGAAAGATCGGCTTTGACTTAAACTAATTTTATTCATTCACGAGCGATATGAGCTTACTCCGCGTGCCTTTATGGAATTCAATTTTTCCTTCTCTGCCAAGCCAGCCGACAGCTTGCATAACAAGATCACGCGGTGCATCGATTTCGCGAGATAATTTACTTAATGTGACAGGTTCGTGTTCACTTAAATATTCCCAGACAACTCCTGCCACAACACCAATGCTTTCGACTTCATGGGATTCAATTTCCACAGACATTAGATGGCTCCTGAACTATAAACCCACAGATTCCAGAAATAGAAAGTGTTTTTATTCCAACCCTAGCGAAATCCAATATTTAACTTAACATGAGTGCGGTGTATGATGCTCCCCATTATAGAACTGAATAACTTTGGGAAGCAATCATGGAATCCGAAAGTTTTAACTTACAGAGAAGAATTTACTTATACAATTTTTAAATAATCATCAAAATCACTGTCAAAACAGTCCAGACTTTCTGAGATTGCTTCGAGATCCTTTAAGGATCTCTGTAAGTCCTGGTCTGTTCCTTGATATAAAACAAACGCAGTAAATAACTCGGCTTCAAATGTACGTAGAAATGCACTGTTAATTAATTCAGAACATACAAATTCAATGTCACGCCCCAGACAGTCTTTGCCAGCTAACTTGACTTTTTTTTTGTAAATATCCAGTTCATCGTATTCGTCCTGGAAGACTTCCAACGCACGATCAAGTAGTTCTTCCGCCGAGATTTCTGCAAGAAATAATGAAATCATCCAGAAGGAGGAATCACCACCACTCACACTCACCTGGATTTCTCCGTTGGTTTCATTCACCTCTTTTGAAAGTTCCCAATCATCAGGATATTCGAAAGAGATTCCATATTCTTGAAATAGATTCATTGGTCACTCTGGTAGGATTACATTATTTTCAAACAGAATAATAAAGGATTGATTTCATTTTTGAAATTCTAACTTTTTCAAATTGATTCATTAGCAATCATATGTATTGTAGAATCAGAAATCGACGTTCATGCGTGACTAGAATACCTTAACCGATTGCTAAAATCTACAAAGCACGATTTAGCATCTGGCCTGTTGGTCCTGCTTGTCGCAAGGCAATCTCCTCAGGAGTCCCTTCATCAATAATATGCCCGCCAGCTTCTCCTCCTTCAGGGCCGAGATCAACAATCCAATCTGCTGCGAGCATGACCTGTGGATGATGCTCAATCATCAAAACGGAATGATTTTGTTGGAGCAATCGTCGCAATAGTTTCAATAATCGGTCAATATCTGCTGCATGGAGCCCTCTCGTTGGTTCATCCAGAACAAAAAGTGTATTCCCGGTGCTACCTATGGCTAATTCAGTTGCCAGTTTCAGCCTTTGGGCTTCTCCTCCTGAGAGCATCGTCGAAGGCTGTCCTAATGCGAGGTAACCCAAACCAGTTTCTTTGAGAATTCGCAAGACTTTGCTGACTTTGGGAATTTGCTCAAAAAAAGTGGTCGCTTCATCAATCGACATTTCCAATAGATCACTGACAGATTTTCCTCGGTACTTTACAGATAATGTCTGTCGATTAAATCGCTTCGTTTTACATTCGCGACAGGGTAAATAAATGTCGGGAAGGAATTGTAAATCGATGCGACGAAAACCTTGCCCCTGACACGTGGCACAACGCCCTTCTTTCGCATTAAAACTAAAGCGTCTGGCAGTATAGCCACGTATGCGAGCTATTTTTGTTTTTGCAAATAGTTTACGTATTTCGTCCCAGACGCCACAAAAAGTGGCGGGACTTGATCGGCCGCTTCTTCCAATAGGAGATTGATCAATTTTTCTGACATGCTGGAGTTGATCCGCTCCTTCCAACGACTGATACTCCAAAGAATGATCGTGGCTTCCCTTTATTGCATTTTGTAAAGCGGGAACTAAAGTGTCCATTACAAGTGAGCTTTTCCCACAACCGCTGACCCCGGTAACACAAACCAGTTTCTGTAATGGAACTTTAAAAATGACATCTTTTAAATTATGAAATCGGGCACCAGTCAGAACGATCTCCTCATGAATGTCATCTTTATCTGGCATATTTGAACGATTGAACTGAAATTTGGTATTCAAAGCGCGTGCTGTAAAGGATTTTGTGTTTTGAATAACCTGCTGATAAGTGCCGCTGGCAACGACTTCCCCTCCCTGCTCTCCTGCCTGTGGACCAAGATCAAGCAGAAAATCACATGCGCGGACGACATCTAAATCGTGCTCGACAACCACAACCGTATTTCTGGATTGTTTCAGTCTGTTCAGAATCTGGAGCAGCTTTTCTGTTTCACTGGCATGCAAACCAACGGTCGGCTCATCGAGAATATAACAGGCCCCCGTCGAACCAGAACCTAGACAAGCTGCTAATCGGGCTCGTTGATGTTCGCCCCCCGATAAAGTGCGAGTAGAACGACCTAATCCGATATATCCCAGGCCAATTTCGTAAAGGTACTCTAATCGATTCTTAATCGCTGGCATAATTTGGTTGGCAATTTCCTGGTCTTTCGTAGAAGATGACTTTAATTCATTGTTTTTCCAAGTCGCAATCCATGCTAAAACTCCGGGAGCGGTCTGACTCATGATTTGATCAATTGAGCTCCCGCTTAGTTTCACTGAACGACTATAGTTATTGATTCGGGCTCCCTGACATTCGGGACAGGTTTGTTCCTTATCTGAGTCGTCTTCAATTACTCCCAGTCCCTGACAGAATTGGCATGCGCCATAAGGGCTATTAAAACTAAAGCTTCTCGGTTCGGGATCGGGAAAACTGAGGCTACATCTTCCACAAGCGAGTCTTGTACTCAAAAAACGGTCTGACCACCCACTTTCCATTTCCTGACTGACAATGCAGGTCCCATTACCATGTTTTAAAGCGAGATCAACAGACTCTTTAAGGCGCGCATTAATTCCTTCCTTGACAATGATCCGGTCAATAATGATTTCAATGTCATGGTAATCATTTTCCTGGAGGTCTGGTGGTTGGGCCACATCAATGACAACACCATCGACTCTGGCGCGAACGAATCCTTCTTTTGCAATTTTATTTAAAAGCGCGGTATGGTCTCCTTTTTTCGCATTAATCAGCGGAGAAAGAATCATCACTTTCTGTCGTTGTTCTAACTTGAGGATCAAATCGACAATCTGTTCTGCAGACTGCTGGTGAAGTGGCTGTTCACACTGACTGCAATAGACGGTTCCCAGTTGCGCGTAGAGCAAACGAAAATAATCATACAGTTCGGTCATCGTCGCCAGAGTGCTTCGGCGGGATTGCGATCGTTGCACTTGATCAATACTAATGGTAGGCGGCAATCCACTAATTTGATCAACATCAGCTGGTTGCATCTGGCTTAACA
Organism: Gimesia aquarii; assembly: GCF_007748195.1. Classification (NCBI taxonomy): domain Bacteria; kingdom Pseudomonadati; phylum Planctomycetota; class Planctomycetia; order Planctomycetales; family Planctomycetaceae; genus Gimesia; species Gimesia aquarii. Next base: position 3,590,192 of record NZ_CP037920.1, on the reverse strand, counting down.
ACTGGCGTGTACCAGGAGACATATTTTCGATAAAACGCCGTTGACCTTCGCTATGAATCGTATCAAATACCAGGCTACTTTTCCCACTTCCACTCACCCCAGTAACGACAGTCAATTGATTATGGGGTAGATCCACATTGATATTTTTGAGGTTATGGCAGCGTGCGCCCCGAATTCGGATGTAATTCTCATTTTGCTTCGACATAGGGCACTTTCGCGCACTTCATGGTTTTGCAGTATGTATTTGATTTGAAAAAATGTGTTTACCAGGATTATGTAAGCCGCTCGATGGTATCAAAGATTATCAATTGATATGATTCTGGAATAGTCTAATTTTTAAAAGTTCTTTTTCGACCCACTCGATAGTTGAAGATGTCTATTATTCCTCATTCATTTTTGTTTCGTCACTCCATCGCTTTACCCGAGCTGACAGAGATTCCTCACAAACGAGGCAGATTACTAAACCTGCCGGAATCCGCTTTACTTCCAAATTTGAGTCTTGAGAAAAAGTCGGGGCAATGGGGTAAACTCAAACTTGCCTGGAATAAAGAGGGGCTGGGCATTGGTATAAAAGTCGATCAAAAACAACATCCCACCACAACGACTGAACATTTTCAGATATGGATCGATACTCGAGATACAAAGACAATCCATCGAGCCAATCGTTATTGTCACCTGTTTGAGTTCCATCCTGTCGGGAAAGCTGGCAAACAACAAAAGCCTGTTTGTTCTCAGCTTCCTATTAATCGGGCACAAAGTGATGCCCCCACCTGTGACCTTTCCGAAATCAAGCTCTGGTCGAAAGTTAATTCGGCTGGATATGAATTAGAAGCCTGGCTTCCTGCATCAGTGCTGTATGGATTTGACCCCGCAGCATATCCACAACTTGGCTTTTATTATGCTATTTCTGATTCAGAACTGGGAGAACAATTCATGACTGTTGGTCAGGAATTTCCCTATGGACAAGACCCGAGTTTGTGGACAACAATTCGTTTAGGTGACTAATATTAAAAACAGCAATCAATCCGCTCGGATTCATTGCTGTTTCGATATACGGTTATGAGGTTGTACGTTTAATTTCGTTTGGGTAAAGCCACAGCGTACAACATAGTCACAGCACCGACTGACATCAGGCTGAATGCAGCCCAGTCTGGAGGATTCAACTCTTCTTGTTTGTCTTTATTCAAAGAGGTCATTCCTAAAAAACCGCGAAATTCGGGTTCCCGAACCTGTTGTGGTTCTTGAGTTGTTACTTTATGACTGAGTACCAGTTTGTCAACAAACAGGAATGAAGCGCCTGTAAGCATTACAAATAAGCCGGTAGCAAAAAACGTTGAGCGAAACATGCGATGTCCCTGTCCTGTAACATACATCGATTTCTATTCCGCTTGCCCCTCCTGAGCGCGAGCCCTTTTCCCGAAGTACCTTCCTGACCTTCAGAGCTTTAAATGCGAATCGACGACAAAATTTAAGTTTAGCCCACTACTAACACAGTTTGAACATAGTAAGCTCCACTCTTTTTATCGGAATCATCGTCTGATCTCTTGATTTTGCAGAGCGAATAAAAATAGGCATCTTTTTTTACCGTCCGGTTGTATCGATATTTTGGATCATAGGAAATACTGAACACAACTGAAAAAAGTGTCTTTGTGGCTGCATTAAGTTTGCTTACAATTAGAAATGCAACATGGGGCCGGCTGGAGTTTTAGTATCCTAGTCGTTAAATTGGCCTTTCTGTATTCAAAATGACCTGATTTACCAAGACATGAGAAATGAAGCGAGGAAACGACAGTGGAAGCTCGGATTACATTATTACCCGGTGATGGAATTGGGCCTGAGATCGTAGCGGAAGCCAAACGTGTTCTGGATACAATTGCTGAAAAATACGGCCATCAATTTGAGACGCCCTCCTGTCCAATGGGTGGAAATGCCATTGATGAGTTTGGTGATCCCCTGCCTCCACAGACTTTAGAAACTTGTAAAGCATCACAGGCAATCCTCCTGGGAGCAGTCGGCGGTCCCAAATGGGATGACCCCTCTGCCAAAACCCGTCCTGAAGCCGGGTTACTACAAATTCGAAAAGAGTTAGGCCTTTTCGCAAATTTAAGACCCATTAAACCTTATAGCGAGTTACTCGATGCTTCTCCGCTAAAACGGGAAATCATTGAGGGCACAGACATTCTGTTTTTCCGCGAATTAACCGGGGGAATTTACTTTGGTGAGTCGGGAAGAATGGAGCACCCTGATGGAGAAAAAGCGTTTAGTGTGATGACTTATACTACCTCGGAAATCGCGCGCATTGTGCGACTCGCGGCTGAGTCTGCACGAAACCGTGGTGGTAAATTGACCTCCGTTGATAAAGCGAATGTTCTGGAAGTTTCCCGTCTGTGGCGTCAGGTAGCGGAAGACGTCGTCAAAAACGAGTTCCCCGATATTGAATATGAAGTCGTGCTCGTCGATGCGATGGCAATGCATTTAATCTCCCGACCCTCCGATTTTGATGTCGTGGTTACCGGTAACATGTTTGGGGATATCCTGACTGACGAAGGATCGATGTTGCCAGGTTCTTTAGGACTTCTCCCCTCTGCCTCATTGGGAGAATCCGGCCCCGGTTTGTATGAGCCGATTCATGGTTCAGCGCCTGATATTGCGGGACAAGGCATTGCCAATCCATTAGCCACCATCCTGGCGACTGCCATGTTACTACGTCATTCATTGCAATTAGAAACAGAAGCAAAAGCTGTGGAAAGTGCCGTAGACCGAGTTCTCGCAGCGGGGCACCGAACCGCCGATATCGCCGCAGGCGGAAACCCGATCTCAACGAGTGAAATGGGAAGTTTTGTACTCCAGGAACTTTTAGCCTGAAATGGCTCGAGACAATAAAATTAAAGGTGGGGAAGAAACTGATGTTTCTTTCCCGCCTTTCTTTTGTTAAAGGAAGATGATCGAGCCAGGCTGTTTTCGGTTACACGTCACAAAGTTCAACAGCCTGCTTTAGCCCCTGATAGGGATCTCGTGTTGGGATAAACTCTTGACCGACAAAACCCTGGTATCCAATTTCTTGTAGAGCTTGCATGATCGGAGGATAGTTAATCTCTTGTTTCTGATCTAATTCACCTCTCCCGGGATTTCCAGCGGTGTGAACGTGACCAATATAATCTTTATGTTGCCGTATTCGGCGAATAACGTCGCCATCCATGATTTGGACGTGATAAATATCAAATAACAATTTCATTCGCGGAGAACCAACTTGCTTGATGATATCGATACAATATTCGGTTTTGTCCCCCTGGTAACCAGGATGACCTTTCATGGGATGGCTATCATCACGTGAATTTAACATTTCCAAACAAACATTCACTTTCTTTTTCTCTGCATGCCCAATGATTTTCTTCAAACCGGTAACACAGTTTTTGGCTCCTTCTTCATCATTAATTTTACCATCTCGCATGCCAGTAAATGTGATCACACTCTTGACACCTCCCGCGGCACATTCATCAATTCGCTTCCGCAGAATTTCGATGCATTGATCCCAATGTTCTGGATTATTAAACCCTTTTTTGAACCCATGGCTGGAAGCGATTGCACAAGTCAGACCATGTTTCTTAAGTGTTTTCCAATTTTCAGCCGGAGTTAATTCCACACTCTTCATTCCAAGTTGACTCGCGACCTGAGCTGTTTTTTCAAGATCCCAATATTTTTTGAAGCACCAGTGAACTACAGACTGGTTAATATTTCCTTTCAGAGGTTGCGGTTCTTTATTCTCACCGGCAATTGAATGCTGAGTACCCCATCCCAAAGCAGTGGCAGCAATGACACCTGAATTTTGTAAAAGCTTTCTACGACTGATTTCTGATCTCATAAGAACTTCTCTTCCTCGGAACTAATTTTGACAGTGACATTTATTTAGACGCCAGTAGAACCAACCGTTCTTTAATTAAGAAATGGGAACCAACGATACAAGCGAGTAAACCGAGAGAAAAGAATAAAGACAGTGCTTCAAACACATCCTGCCCTACTCCCCCTCCTATTGAAATTATACTCACCATTATAAAGAAAGTGGTATTCCCGACCCACATTAATACAAAAGCCAGTGGCAAAGCGCCCCATTTTATATATGTTGATAAAAATGCGGTTAAGTGCCAGAAAAAGAACACTTCTACGCACATCATCCAAAATGTTGGTTCTGGCAATATTTCATCGAGTGCTGAAAAGATTTCATCAATGATGAATAAGCTTCCAAACATAAGATAACAACAGGCGGGAATAAGACTGAGCAGACATCCTGACAGTTTGGAATAAGCAATCCGTGCCATTGATTGTGGTAACATTGCCGTCGAAACCAAGGTATTCCACTGAATCTCAACTTGAAAGATGCGCGCTGAAATAAGACTGATTTCAATCAAGATCACAAGAAACATTGACCAAAAGACGGTATACCCAATTAAATCCAAATCCCATTGATTTGAGGAAAATCCAATAAAAATACATAACGCCAATAGAGCGATGCCATAACAGACAAATTTAATTAATGTCATCCCAACGCCGCCATTGAGAAAATAGAAGTCTTTCCACATTAACGCATTGTCCCAGGTGCGGCTGGGAGAAAATGTATGACTTTTCTTTTTTGAAATGACGCCGCGTCCTGGACTCAACCCCACATCAATCAATGCAAATCGGTTAAATAACATACATGAAAAAACAAACAAGATGAATCCAAAAACAATATGCCCCCAGAATGGAATTCCCCAGGGAGAATCACTGAACCCAGTAGCAAGAATCGAGTTGATTTGGCTCAAAACTGAAATTTGATTCCGCCAGTCAAAGACTGTTTCTATGGAGTTCGCGAGCAGTGCTCCCTTCGTGATCCAGTTTTCAGACTGAATCACATTGAAAACCCACTCTAAAAATGGAAAACCTAAGAAAAAGAAAGCCAAAGCAATCACAACCAGAGTCGATGCAGAACGCGATCGAGCACACACAACAGAACAGAGAAGACCCAGATTAGCGAGACAAAACAAAAAGGCGGCTAGTGCGGAGTAGGCAGCAATGACTTGCGCTAAAGTCACACCGCCTAATGTAATTGAGAGCAATGTGAACGGGAATTGAACTGAGAGCAACAATAAAGCGGTCACCAACCGTGGCATCGACTTTCCCAACATAAGCGAGATCGGATTCACTCCCGCCATCAAAAGCAAGCCCATCGTCTGTTCTTCTTTTTCTTCCGTAATCGCAGTCGCAAAAATACTGATCCCTGCCATTAAAATAACAACAAAATTGAGATAAATAATTTGCGAAAATAAAACCAGACCGCTGGCGCCTATCGCCCGACTCGTTACATGAGCTGACATGAGAAAAAAAAGAATCATGACCGCAAAGAGAAATCGAAACAGATGCGTTCGCATCAAACGGAAGTCGACATTTAATGCGCGGTTGAACAATGCAAACGTTCCTTGAAACATTAACGAACTCCCTGCTCTGTTAAATCTAAAAATGCCTGATTCAAATGCTTTTTGTCTCTTTGGAAGCTTTCAATTTCCCCTTGTAATTCAATAATTTTTGATAATAGATTGCCTGTCGTGGTGAGGCTCGCGTCAAACGAAATTCGCAGCTCACGAGGTCGGTCTGTTTTTTCTACTTCCATCACACCTGGCTCGTTTCCTAAAGATTCGACTAAGCCTTCTACTTCAGATTCCAATGTCAGCTTATAGCAGGGATGCTCCTGCTCATGTGTTAGTAACCCATCCATCGTACCACTATATTTCACTTTTCCACGATCAATAATAGTGACACTATCACACAGTTCGGCCAACTCACTCAAGATATGAGAACTGATAAAAATCGTTTTTCCCATCCGTTTCAGTTCCTGTAAGATTTCCATCAGTTCAATACGCGCACGAGGATCGAGACCCGAGGCTGGCTCATCCAGCAACAATAAATCGGGGTCATTCACTAAGACACGCGCTAAGCTAACACGTTGCTGCATTCCCCGTGATAATCCGCTGATCAGCGAATCTTTCCGTCCATCCATGTCCGTTAACGTCAATACATCATTAATGACCTGATCGCGCTGCTCCAGACTCAATCCATACGCCGCCCCAAAAAAGTCCAGATATTCAAATACTGTCATTTGGCGATATGTACTAAAGTGGTCAGGCATAAAACCAATGCGTTTACGAATTTCTTTTACAGATGCAACCACATCATTTCCAAACACTTCCACCTTGCCAGCCTGAGGGCGTAATAAAGTACAGATAATTTTCAGCGTAGTCGTTTTTCCTGCACCGTTAGGCCCTACAAATCCATGTAAAGACTGGGGTTCGACTTGAAAGCTCACTCCTTGCAAAGCGCGATGACCTTTAAAGGAATGTGATATATTTTTAATATCAATCACAGGTTGACTAAAAATCGGCTCAGTCATTTTTGCTGTTATCCTTTTTCTCAAGGAGCGCTAACTGGTTTGTAAACAATACGCGCCCTTGTTGTGATCCTTGTACGTTCGTCTTCAGTTTAAATTCATCCGGAAGATCGCAATAAATAAATAATTGTAAATGGGATAAGTCACCCTGGTATTGATTGAGTTGGCTGGGTTTCTCAATGTTTAGATTTTTCAATACAAGTCTTTCATACAAGCTGTCATAGATCTTTGAAGGATCTTTCTCTTCCTCCCCATAACCAAATTGACGACCATAAAGTTCATCAGAATCTAACTTTGAATTCCAGGCGGAAAGAGGAGTACGTTGATTGCCAAGTACCAGGAACAGGCTGCCTGCTTCTGGACTCTGTTTCAGATCATACAATGCACGACCATACAATGCTTGAATTCGTTTTATATTTTCTGGTAACGCAGAATTCACCCGAATTTTGATAATCTCAAGATTTGAATTTGTTCCAATCTTCTGGTCGATCAGTTCGAAATCTTGTAACTTATATTTTGATTTTATGCGATACATAAATCGTCGATCAGAAAATGGCGGAATATCTGCAATAAATTTTCCTTCCGCCCCATTAATAATCCCTCCTTTTATTTTTTCCGTTTCTTGAGCGGTTGAATAGATGGGGCCATCACCGGTGAGTGAAAACTGATATTCAGCACCATCTGTTACAAACGAATTGACCCACCCCGTCAAGTCATATTGACCATCTTGCAAAGGCTGAGCGATGATTAAACTGTTCATCGTTGTCGTTTCACCGTAACCACGTTTCCCAATCGTCCAAAAGATCGTGCTAAACAGTGCTACTGAGATGAGTAGAAACAGCAAAGAACTTCGATATCCTTTTTGTCTCTTATTGTAGAGATAACACCCAGGATAAATCATGAATATGTACAATATCGTCATTACGTAAATCAATTCCCAGTTGTGTTCAGGACGGGAGATATCAGAGAGCTTCTGAAGAAATCCTGCGTTGGTGTCGCCATACCGATAGTCATCATTCGTCTGATTATTTGTGTTCGGTTTTTTCTTTCTTTTCTGTAATGATTCGGGAATATCAAGGCTCGATAATTGAGTCGCATGGACTTTTTGAATTTCTAATTTGAGTTTTTCTTTATCAATCTGTTTCAGATTACCTTGATGACGAATGACAAGCCCTGAACCAACTCGGAAATGTTCAAACGGAGCATTCAACTCATTCATCGTATCTGAAAATACCAGATTATCTCCCGAAGAATCCGGGAGCAAATGGAGAACGCCTCCCTGATAGAGCCAATCCATAAATGCCCCTCTCCGCGCAGCTTCCCAGCGTTTGGGAACATGATCCAAAATCACTTCATCCAAAGAATCTGTCGCAGTGACAAACGGAGGAAAGAGTTCTTCTGGAAATTGCTTGAAATGCCTTCCACTTCTTGAGAGTGCATCCATACCAGTTAAGATAATACGTGAAGAGTCACGGCCTCCACTCTCATCCATAGCTGAGGCGTTACTTCTACTGGATACTTTTCGGCTGTAAATAAAACGTGGCCCCCAGTTCAGAGACCAGTTATTCTGACCCTGGTCGATAATATAGGGATAAAACTGAACCCATTTTGAACTGAAGGGCGCCAGGTAGACTGCACGAAATAGTGGTGCGCCAACTTTAGACCCATTGTATTGTTGCCGATTTAATTGCATCAACTCATCAAATACTTCGGGAGTATTATTGCTTAATAGCAACGAAAGCGGAATGCACTTCCCTTGTGTTGACTGGTTATTAAACCCCCATATCACTTCTTCGATTTCAAGTGCATAAGTCAATGATGGGAAGCATAGTAATAAACCAAGGCATCCAACGCTGAGTAATTGGCGTTTGATTAGTCGATTCAGATTTTTTATGAGTAGATGGGAAATCATTATTCTGAACTAAAAATAGGTTGATCACTGACTGGAATTTTCGCGGAACGATCAATATGGTAATCCTGGTCACTCAAGCGGCCTAAATTCTCATCGATGTGATTCAGACATTGAGATCGAAAAAGCATTAAGCAGCCAGCATAAATGATGGTGTTCACAAGTAGTGGAATCCAGGGAGTTCCAAACTCATGAAATTCGGCGATTTCATTGATCACCACAAATGAAGCCGGGCTGAGAAATATACCATAGATGATCGAATCTTCGTCAAATGAGGGATTCAGCATAAAAATAGGAAACGCTAAAATAAATGGTAATATGCACCAGACGATGATCAAGCCTAATGCAGTCAAAATGGCTTTCGTTTGTGATTTCACCTTCATCCCGATCCAGCAGAAGAACCAAATCAGCATCGGCAAATAGATACTCAGTGTGATCAAGGATCCAACGAGATAGGCAAACCATTGAGTGGCATATCGATTTCGATATCCCGAGGTAATATAGGTATACTCCCATTTCCACCAGGCCTCAAAGAGCACAATCGTTAACAGAGGAATCAATAGCACCAGGCACAATCGTTTTACACCCGCAATTTTCTGACGCATTAACTCTTTTCCCGAAATGGGCACCGTCAAGAGCACATCCAGTGTCTCATGTGAGCGTTCCCCGGAAATCAGACTCGTTGCTGATACCGCCAACAGCAAGACAGTCAAGCCCCATAGTAACCACAATAGAATGACTGCCCCATCAACCACGGGGTTTGGGCTACCAGTCGCAATAATAATACAGATGAAAAGTATCGGAACTTCAAGTGCGACGAGAATTCGAAACAGATAACGAAATGTACCCAGCGACTTCTTCGATGTTTCACGCCAGGCAATCGGGGCATATTCCGGTAATTTTATCTGTTCTTTTACAAGTATGATTCCGCGCGTGATGCGATTGTGATTAATTTTATTATACACTCGATCCAACGATTTGAACGCATTCAATAAATAATTTCGCGCGGGAAGAAAAGCGCGGCGGATCAGAAAATAATGTGCAAAAATCAGAAACATAAAAGTGCTGATGATGATGGGAATACTTAATATGAATGTGCCGACTACAGAAGCAATCCCTCCGGTCCTGGAAAAACGATCAAACCAATAAGGTGCAAACATAATCGCACAAAGCTCTTCACCACCTCGACGAATATAATCGGATAATAATGGAGTGTTTTGGAGTGAGCGAGTGAACGATCGTATTACGTCACCCAGATAGAACAAATTGAGCTCGTATATGATAATCAGGCCAAACAGCATGATAAAACCAAGAATGTAAGTCGCAATAAAGGCAGATACCGTTGTGCGACAAAAACTGGAACACATGACTCCGAGTGCGGCCACTTGAAGCATGGTGATCAATAAGAGCCAGAGTGCGTTGATAAACATGGCCAGCGAAACGCCACCCAGTGAATAGGCAAATGCTAAAATCGGAAGCCCTAACATGAGAAACGTAACCATCGTGATTAAACGCCCCAGATATTTTTCCAGAATGATTGTGGAGGGGCTTAACCGGGTGATTAATAACAATCCCAGACTATTGCGTTCTTTTTCCTGAGTGATCACGCTACAAGTGATCGCGGGTAGAAAAAGGTAGATTGCCGTAAATTGCAAATAAATCATGGCTTCAAATATTTCGCGCCCTCGACCGAGAATGGCCATGGGATTATTTTGGAGACCGGAAATTGACTCGAGATAAATAAAACCGACAAATCCCAGAAATAAGAGCGCATAGATCGTCCTGACGATATAGGTTCGCCGACGATTCGCCATTTCGACTAATTCTTTAGACAACAGTGGAAGGCTGACCTGGAATTTCCTCAATTTCATGCGGTCTTCCCTTCCGTCAGCTTCATGAATACCGTCTCCATATCCATGGCTTCCGCCTGAAACATGCGAATTTTAGCACCAGTCTCAGCGATCTTGGCATGCAGTTCCTCAACCGCCAATTGATCTTCTTGTAACTGAATCGCCAGACGATCTGCTTGCGCACTGACAGATTTCACACCATCGATCTCTTCAATGGTTTGGCAAATACCATTCATCTCACCCACAATCTGCACATGAATGATACGGCTCAATTCCAAACGTTTATATATATGATCTAAAGACCCTTGCGTCACAAATTGACCGGCTTCGATAATCCCGATACTGGTACAAAGCTGCGATAATTCATGGAGAATATGGCTCGAAATGATAATGGTCTTCCCCATCTCTTTTAACGCGACCAGTAGTTCCCGAACTTCAATACGGGCACGGGGATCCAGTCCACTGGCTGGTTCATCGAGCAACAATAAATCAGGATCGTGAAGCAAGACTCGTGCAAGTGCTAAGCGCTGTTTCATTCCACGTGACAAGGAATCAACGGGTGCGTCGATTTTTTCTGTTAAATCTGTCAATTCCAGCACATCGTTGACGATCGCTTTTCTTCTGCTGCGAGCGATACGATACGCGGCTGCAAAAAAATGAAGATATTCCCTGGCAGTCAAATCTTCATAAACGCCGAAAAAATCAGGCATATAGCCGATCATCTCTCGAATTAAATGTGGTGCTTTTCCAACAGAAATTCCATTTATTTTGACTGACTGACATTCATAATCACGTTGTAATGTGGCGAGGACTTTGATTGTCGATGACTTGCCGGCACCGTTAGGACCAATAAAACCAAAGACTTCTCCTTTCGGAATGGAAAAAGAGATACCTTTCACGGCTTCATACGTTCCGTAACGGACCCACAAATCTTTCACTTCCACCATGGGAGGTTGTATGCTCATTGGGATGTAAATTCTTCTTTAAATTAATCGTTAGAAGTGGTGTTTTATTTTTCTGCCACAATAAGTTGCCGATAAATCGTGTCCTGCTCATTACCGGGAACATAAACGACAACTAACCATTGACTGGGATCAGAAGGATCCAGAATACTCAAGTCCTCATAATTTTGACCACCTGAGGGTGATGTTTGTGAAACAATTTGAAAAAGACCGTTTTGACTTCGAACACACAAATCATCCATGAAACTATTACGCCGTAGTCTATTATTTCCGTAATAGTGTGGATAATTCTGGTAATACTCATTGAATAAGGCATAATCTTGTTCTGACCGATAATTATTTCGATTCCGCGGATTATCTGTTTTTTTAAAGAGTGGATGTTTTTTGACTTCTCCATTCTTCTGCCCTTGATAAACCATGACTTTAGCCCGGTTACCAAAAGCAGTTTTGATTTGTTTCCGTATCTTGACTCGCCCTTGATTCGAACGAAGCTGATTTAATTGAATCGATGACCAGTCAAATTTTGTCTGCAATTCATCTGGATAATTCTTGATGATGCGATTCAGTTGAGGTGTCCATTGCGGCATCAACTGATAAACCGAGTATTGAGTAGGAATCGATCCTGCATAAAGCGGAGGTCCGACCAATGATTGAACTCTGTTCCGAGCATACATGTTGTAATTCTGCGCCATCCCTAATTCTGTATGATTCAAGGGAGTGAAGAGTCCGGACTTGATGTTTGTCTCGATTTTTTGGTAGGAACCTGTGAACAACAATTCAATTTGATTTTCTTTGACAGGCTTTCCCTGTCTGTCCAAATCATGAATTGTCAGTAATTTTCGTTCATAGGATGTCTGCATGTAGTGATCAGATACGATAAATGCGAGACAGGCAATACAAATGGAAATGATGGGGAATGTGATCCAGGTAAAGCGCCGCAACCGAAATTTCCCAAGAATAAAATATTCACCCGGACCAATGATGAGCACATACCCCAGGAGAATTGATGCAATCACCCAGGAGGGAACAATCCGTAATTCAGCCGGCATTAGGTCAGTGACAACCGCCCCCCCTGTAGAGATCGGTCGATAATTCAAATTAAATACCTGATTGGCAGAATATGCATTCATGTTGCGATAATCTGTTCTCTTTTGTGTCTTTATGAATGCATCGACCAGTTTTTCATAATCCCATTTTTCTTGTTTATCAAAATAACTTCTTTGTGATTCGCGCAGCTTCCATAAAAAAAAGGGAATCTGTTTCAGCTCAGAAGCGGTAAGACGCTTTTCTTTCAGCGCTTCGGACAGCACAATCACACTCCTGCCCCATCCGGTTCGCTGCGACCAGACCTGCTCTGACTGGTCCATTACGAGCTTACCTTCTGAGTCAATCAGAAAGGGCGGCGCATTCTTAGTTTCGACAAGGTCATTCATAAACTGAACCTGTCGTTGTTCTAAAACAGGACCAGCAAGTAAACACAAGCTGCCTCCCGACCGCACCCACTGATGAATGGCTTTCAGATTTCTTGATTCCAGTTGCGCGAAACCACGTGCTGTAATCACCAGAATATCATACTGGTGGCAATCAATGGGTAGTTGAGGGTAATCAGGAGGAGGCAGATGAATGGAAACCGTTTTGACATTTAAAGACAACGGCTGATTTCTCAACATGCCCACATTAGGAATTGATCGACTGAGCTTCTGAAAGTCTATTTTAATCGGTTCTTTAGGACTGATTGACTCAAAGTCCAATCGTTCCAAAAATTCCTTCAGGTCTTTCGACATGCTCATATCAAATGGGTCACAGACTCCCACTGCAAACGTTCTTTGAAAACGCTGACCGACTCGCAACGAATATTCATCTTTAAAATCGTACTGCTGATTCGGAGTGACGAAGCTGAGCTTCAGCTTCACCTCCGAATAGGGATTATCCACTTTCATGGGAGGCAGCATCATCGGGATTTCATGGAAGCCCGCATGCATGGCAACATCATGTGATCTGAATGTTCCAAATTTTTCGACGCCGTCATGTACGGTGACCAGAAAATACCCCTCAAGAAGTCCTGTCGCTGATACTTGACATTGCCAGACAAACGAAACCGGGCCATTACCTTTGGGAAATTGCGACAATTGCCGAATATCGACCACTAATGGAAAGGTCTGCGCAGGCAAAGCCCCGGGCGCTAAAAAGAAAAACAACCATAAATAAAACAGACGTTTCTGAATCATAAAGGCGAATTCTCTCTTTCCTTACGTTATCTATGCAGGAATCCCACCCGGTCGACGCTGGAAATACCACCACTCTAACAAGAGTAATACAAAGGCAATCAATGCAAATTCGCTCCAAAGTGGTTTATCGCTGTCGATTTGCGTTTGTGCTGCAGAAACCGGAACTTCACTAAACTGAATTTCATCAACGGAAACGAGGGATGTTTCCATGGGGTTCAATAAACTTACACTAATTTGATCTGATTTTGCACCTTCACCACTGATTGTGTATTTCCCCACTTGCAAAGCGGCGACTCCTGAAACAATGCCATTCTTGTTACTTTCGGCAGTCAGCTGTTTCCCACCCGGCGTTTTAATGTTGTATTTATGTTCTGGCACGTACTCGACGGCAGGTAAGAGTGGGGTTGCTGAGGCCTGCACTTCCGCAATACCGGCTTCCTGTAAAGTCAGCTGTATCAGATTCGAAACCATAATCGGGAAACCAACTCGGTAAGGCATGGTGGAACGATCTGTATTGAACAGAAAGTAAAACTCCAGCCCGTCTGAGTTACGTTTTTGCAATAAGAGTGGCCCCAATCGACCATGAATTAAGACTTCGTAACCCAGTTCTTCCAGGTTTTCTACTTTTGCATTCTCTGCCCAAACGGGCTGCTCCGTAATTTGCACATCACCCAATTCCACATGCCGCAATAATGCGGAACTACGGTTCCAGTCAACAACATCTGTTAAATTTGTTTCGAGCAAAACATAATTTTTTAAATCCTCAGGCACAAAACCGACGCCCAGCTTGATCAATGCCTGTTTATCCATATTTTTTTCAGAAGAAGAAATGACCAGGTCATACTCCGGAGGGCCGGCAGCGCCATCCTGCTCGGGATATAACACCAGATCTTTGTTCTCGTCTAACGCATAACGATAACTGGCGAGATCCGGATCAACGAACACTAATAATGAGCGTGATTGAGGAATATTGAGAAAGGCGCGATTATCAGCAGCTAAACTATCGTAGCTACCAGGAGTCAAAATCGCTTCCAGAGACGATTTTTTATCGGCATTCACGGAAAACTCCAGGCGTTGTGAATCCCCTTTCCCTAAGACGATCTCCTCTTTGGCAATGCTCTCTCCATCTTGCAATAACTCGACCGTGGCAGGACTATCATTTTTTTCTGAATTCTCAACTCGAATAAAGACATCCCAGTTTCCCGTCTGGTTTTTTCGTGCATTAAATGAAGTAATTCCCACATTGGACCCCGCTAAGGGAAGCAACTGGTAATTGAGATCAAAAGGTAGATCAAAATTGACTTCCTGAGGGAAGTTTCCGTCTGAATAAAAAAGCACCGTATTAATAGGCACGGTCCTAGAGAGGGCTTGTGTCATCCGCAAGGCATCTTCCAGATTACTGGGGACATCATCAACGGTTAGTCCAGCCAGGGACTGTTTCAGAATACGTTGATTATCCGTAAAGTCGGTCAATCGACGTGCTGTCGAGCTAACAGCGACTAAGGAAACACGTTGATCAGGCAGCAAATTATCAATAATTTCGCCAACACGTTCCTTCGTAAGTTCCAAGCGTGATTTTTTTGTTTCCGGATCTGTTGCTGCCATACTGGCAGAACAATCAATCAGAATTGGTAAATATTCTGCCCGCTCTGCCCCGCTCTGTACATAGGGTTGCATCAAAGCCAGAACCAGAAACAGCAGTAAAAGAATTTGCAGCAACAGTAAGATACTACGTTTGAATTTTTGAAATGGCGAATTGACGCGACGGTCGTTGATCACCTGGCTCCAAAGGGCCAATGAGGGAACACTTTTATGGGGGCGTTTTAATTTCAAAAAATAAAAGACCACCAATGGGATCAGCAATAACAGGTACCAGGCTCCTGGTAGTGAGTAAAAGCCAGGCCAAAAGTTCATCTGACCCACCCTTTCCGACGCAATACATCAAAGAGGACATGCTCCAAAGTATCACCGCTGTTGGTCGTCAAAAATCGTCCGGAACGTTGGCGACAGAGCATCGCCAGATGATCCTCTAACAAGGCACGATGTTCATGGTACAATCCCAACAAATCTCCGGCTGAAGAAATATCCAGAGTCTGCCCGGATTCGCTATCAACTAAACGTAAATCACCATTAATTTCGGGATCGATTTCAGAAGGTGCTAATATTTGCACCCCAAAGATTTCCAAACCCGCACTAAAGAGCATGTTAAACGGACGTTGTAAATCACCAAATGATTCATAATCAGAAAGCACAATGGCCACGCCGCGTCCGCGATGTGAACGTAAAACATCTTCGACTGCTGCTTCAATCGGAGAATCACCACCGGCTTCAATCGAAGAGAGAAAATCAAATAAACGCTTCATACTGATGCGACCGGTGCAAGGCGACAAATTTACGGGGCGTCCTCCTTTGTGATTGCAGGAATAGGCACTGACCTTTTCAAAATTCATCAGCCCCATCACACCAAACGCAGCAGCCAGTTGCTTACAACGCAAAAACTTATCTTCATAGTCCATGGAAGAAGAGGCGTCGAGAATAAGCACCACATGCATTTCTTCTTCATGCTGATATTGTTTCATGAAGGGACGATTCAGCCTGGAAAAGATATTCCAGTCAATATAGCGCACATCATCACCGGGAACGTAATTCCGATAATCTGAAAATTCTGTACTCGTTCCCCCTTTACCGGAAAGATGCTCACCACGACTTCGATTTGTCAGGCGCCGCGTTGGATTTAAACGCAACCTCTCCAACTTTGATAATGTTTTATTATCAAACAAAGAAGTATATTGATTCGCTTGAGTTCCCTCCGACACTTCTGATTATTCCTTCTCTGGTAGTTCTTTACAGTTCTGCTCAATCAAGTCAGTCACATTGATATTTTCTGCCTGGCCATCGTAGTTCAAGAGCACCCGATGCTGGAGTACTTCGTTGGCAAAATAACGAATGTCTTCAAAGGCGACATGTGCCCGCCCTTCACTGAGAGCACGAACGCGTGCAGATTTTATCAAAGATTGTGCAGCTCGCGGACTGGCTCCCCAATGAATAAAACGGCGGACCTCTTCAGTAGCAAAGTCGGTTCCGGGATGTGTCGAGAGCACCAGCCGAATGGCATAGTCACGAATTGGTTCCACAACAACGACTTTCTCCAGGAGCTTTCTTAATTCTAAAATTTGCTCACTATTCAATAGTTTCTTCAACTCTACCGGCTGCCTTAGAATCGTTTGCTGCACAATTGTGTTCAGTTCAGCCCGATTCGGAAAAGGAACATTGACCTTAAACAAAAAGCGGTCCAATTGCGCTTCGGGTAACGGATAGGTCCCCTCCTGCTCAATGGGATTCTGAGTCGCCAGCACAAAAAAGGGCTGGTCAAGCCGATATTGGGTTCCCGCTGCTGTGACAGTCCCCTCCTGCATTGTTTCCAATAAAGCAGACTGTGTTTTGGGAGACGCACGGTTAATTTCATCAGCCAGTAACAGTTGAGTGAAAATCGGACCTTTACGGAATTCAAACCGATAAGTTCCCGTCTCATCGGTGTTCATGATATTGGTACCGATAATGTCCGCCGGCATTAAGTCAGGTGTAAATTGAATCCGTTGAAATTCTAATTCCAATACCTTGGAAAGTGCTTTGACGAGTTCTGTTTTTCCCAGTCCGGGAACCCCTTCCAGTAAAACATTCCCGCCACAAAACAACGCATATAGTGTTGATTCGACAACCCGTTCCTGGCCAATAATCATACGGCCGACTTCAGAACGAACTTCGTTGAATACCTTTTTAAAATGGTCCGCTTCCGCCTGCAATACTGTAGGCTCTTCAGTGACTTCTGGCTGATTCATATTACTCACTCCACAGAATAAAATTCGTATTATTTTTCGTCTTCCGATTGTCGTCTTCGTTTGAGATCCAGTAATCGTCCGGTTGTGGTTGCATTATCACCAGAATCGGTTGCCGTTTTGGTACCTGGAGGATTTGTTGTCTTGTCGGTCTTTTTCTTTTGGGTATTTTCTGCTTTAGAATTTGGTCTGGTTGATTTTTGCTTTTGTGCTTGCAATTGGGAAATCGTGGATTGAGAAGTCGTCTGTTTCGCTGCACCCGATGTCTTCCCTTTGCGTAAATCTAATTCTTCAACAACGCCTTGCTTCCGTTGCAGTAACGCTCCCATCGTTACCGTACTTGCTTTTTGTTCTGAACCGAACCCAAACCAGCTTTTGATCACATACCAATCGAGTTGAACGCGTCTGATGCCTACATCCAATGGCACTAATATGGCCAGGGCAATCAGAAACCAGTCGAATATAGGATTGGAACTTTGTTTGGGCGCGCGACGTCCATAGATCACTTCTGCTGCCTTGTCTGGGTTCAGCCTTTGCCCGCCTGTCTTTTCTGCAATTTCTTCTAAAACAATGGGATTCGAACGAAACCGCAGAAATTCCGGAGAATAGGGAACGATAAAACCACCATTGGCGTGGTCTTCACGGTCTCCTGATTTTCCAATCGCCATCACTTGATAGCGGCCTTTCCCCCAAAGAGGAACCGAAGCCTGATACCGGCGAGGGCTGACCTGCTTAAGCACAACCGTTTCTTTTTTATCATGAGGACCTGAAATGCGAGCCGCCACATTCAAAAACGATTCTTCAGGATGAAAATCTTCGACCATGATTGTCGCATTGTTCCCATTGGTGTGACTCCACATCTTGAGATGTGCTTGTTTTTGAACACGCGAGATTTTTATCATTAACTGCTTAATAAACGCACTGTAGTGATCCCAATTCACCCAATCCGCTCCCCAGTTCGGAGATAAATCAGAAGTGAATGCGGCGGTTGTACCAAGTCCATAACGCCAGAACGCCAGGACGGGATCAATATCACCTTCTGCTTCTTTCTTCTCGGGTGCGTTTAAAACACCTTCTGCCCTGGGTTTGATTGTTGTTAACACATAACCGTGCAGAGGTGGAATTGCTTCAATTCCTTTGAGAACGGAGGAGATCATTCCGACTTCAGGTGTAATGGTTTCGTTTTGAATCATACTCCGTTTCAGCGTTTTTGATTCTTTGATGAATATCGACGGCAGTTGATTGGGATCTGAAGGAAAGTAATATCGCCCCCCTGTCGCACTTGCGATTCCTCGCATGGTTGAGATATCACGGCCTCCATGCGGAAAGACCGCCACCATTGAGACGCTGACTTTATTTTTGATAAATCGGCCGATTAACTTGGGAGAGGGTGGTTGTGGATCGCCATCTGAAATAATAATCATGTGCTTTGTGGCCGCATCACTTTTGATGAGCCCTTCCAACCCTAACTCCATGGTGTTTACAAAGCTCGGCATGTCGCCAATTTGGGCGCCATTGATTTTGGGCACCATTTTTTCGTAGTCACCGGCGGGCATCAGTTCAAAGAGCCACTTTTCGCCATTCATGTAATCATAGACTAACACGCCGACTTCATCTTGTGCTCCCAGCACTTTAATGGCCTGTTTTGTGATCCGTTTTCCCCAGGTATTCCCTTCCGGGAATTCACAGGTATGTAAGATGATGGCAAGGGCGCCTTTGGGAAGCACTTTCTTTTTTGTGATGTCCATCGTCACAGGGAGTGCATCTTCGATGACCGTACGATGATATCCCCCCGGACCATAACTATTCTCACCCCCCACCATCATGAATCCGATTCCCTGATTGAAGATGGAATCATGCACGGCCTTTAATTGAATCACATTAAAGGCATCGGCGGGGACATTGACGAACAGAATCGCATCGTAGGGCATTAGCGACAATGAATCACCGGGAAATTCATAGGCGGAAATGGTCTCTACATTGCGTTCACCTTCACGAATCGCTTTGACTAAAGGTTCCCAGTCGCGATCATCTCCAGCGGGATCCGTCACAACCAGAACCTTGCCTTCTCCTTCTACAAAGAGGTAGTTGATCACTGTGTTGTTTTCGCGAATCTGATCTTCATCGCGTTTTGTTTCAATCGTTGCCGAATATTCGTAGTAGCCGGCAGACCGTAAATAAATGGGAACAACAAAACGATTCTTACCTGCCTTGAAAGTCACATCCTCTTCATATATCGGCTCGCCATTTTCACGAAGCACGAGCTTGCCGGTGCCATCTTTCAAAGAAGACAGTACAACAGCGGCTTCATAATTCTCACCCAGTTTAACAAACCGTGGCAATTCCAGGTTTTCGAGCCAGACTTCTTTATCGTATTCATACTGGATGGGAAGGACATCAACGGCAACGCCGCGCGACTTCAGCTCATCCAGGATTTGTGAGATGGAACCTTCGGTTTCCGTTCCATCGCTGATTAAAACGATACGTCCGCGATTTTCTTCGGGTAACATCGCTGCTGCCAAGGAAAGCGTCTGCTGCAAATTTGTCGCGTCGCGGTCAATTCGCGAATTCAATGCTTCAAACGGAAAAGAGACACGAGGTGGAAGCTCCACGGCAGAATTGCGCCCGAATACAACTAAACCTGCTTCATCGGTCTGTGGTTTTTCAGTAACTGTCTTTGTGACAAATTCTAAAGCAGAATCCACCGATGATTCACCAATTGAATCAGAAAGATCAACGGCATAGACGACAGAGATGACATCCCGCACACGGACCGAGCGAGGTTCGGCGATCAGCATCACAAAGAGGCCCAACATTAATAGCCGAGAGACTAGAGCAGCCAGCGCTCTGCCTTTACTCAAGCCTCCATAACCGGCGACCGAAAGCCACCAGATCCAGATCGAAAACAGAATCAGACCAAAGGCCCAGGGTCGGGCAAATAATAAAACACCAGACAATTCGAGGCTGATGCAAAGAGCGGCATAAAAGAGAAGAAAAAAGATCAAAGGTAGCGCACGCATCCAAGTCAAGGCGATACGTGGTTTCGGAACCAATTGATGATAGAGTTCTTTGATCTTCATGGTATTAATTTTACGATTAAACGATTACCAGTGTCAGCCACGAACACCTGATCTTTTGAATTTACTGTAACTCCCCAGGGAGTGACGAATTCGCCTTGTTTACTGCCTGTCTTCCCGAATCTGCCTAAAACTCTGCCTTCTAAATCTGTTTTTGTAATACGGCCTGCCCCATACTCCACGATGTAAAATTCCTCTTTGGAACGATCAATGGCAATGTCATATGGATAATAGAGTGGAATTCCCCCAGTTTTCGTGCCTAAAACTTCTAAAAAGGCACCTTCATCTGAAAATACCTGTATGCAATTATTACTGGCATCTGCCACATAGATTTTTCCCTGATGCCAGACCATCCCGGAAGCCCGTTCAAACTGCCCCGGTTCAGTCCCATGTTCTCCAAATTCTAACAGAAACTCGCCCTCTTCTGAGAATTTCTGAACTCGATCATTGCCTCCATATTCGCCGACATAAATGTTACCAGAGGGGTCTTGAACAATGGAAACCGGGTAAATAAATTGCGAAGGCCCTTCTCCCTGTTCCCCCAGCATTTTTTGGACGTTTCCCTGATCATCAAAAAACACAACCCGGTGATAATGGGTATCAGCGACTGCGATTTGACCATTCTTCAAGAAGCAAATTCCCTCCGGTTTGCCAACATCATAGTCAGGCATCATCCATTTCCTGACAAGTTCATTCTCAGGATTATAAACTAAGACACGTCCGGCGTTATCAAGTACATAAAGTTCTTCCTTCGGTCCGACATTCACACTGCGCGGCGCAGGAACCTTGGTTCCCTCAGAAGGAAGGGACCACTGAACAATCTTTGGAAACGAAAGTTCGGGAGCAGAATCCGAATGACAACCAAAGCAAGTCAACAAACAAAAAAGGAGCAGTAACAAATGAATCGATATGCGATCCCCCGGTTTCAACGTTGCACGTGGAGGTCGATGGTAAAAGGTTTGATTTGATTGAGTTTGATGATGAACCGTTTCGACTTTCTCAAGCGCGCCACTGAATGTCGTCTGGCGGACTTCCCATTCACTGGACTCCTCTTTTATCAGCGTTAGCTGTTCCGGACGGACGAGTGTGATCGTTTCTGATTGATTTTGATCCGACTGTATCTTCACATCAGAAAGATCATTCACCGGTCCTAGATACATCCCGATTTGATACGATGGGGGCGCATAATAAAGATCATGCACTGCCCCCGCATAGACCACGGCTCCTTCATCTAAACAGACAACATGCTGTGCTTCTTTTAATACCAACTCTGGCATGTGTGTTGAAAATACCAGCGAAGTTTTATTTTTTTCACAATAGTGGCGAATGGCATCCCAATATAAAGGCCAATGTGCCTGGTCCACGTGCACTAAAGGTTCATCCATGACCAATACCTTCGCCTGACTGGCCAATGCTCGAGCCACCGATAAACGGGATGCTTCGCCTTGAGAGAGTTGCCCCGGATATTTTTTCCTGACTGATGTCAGACGAAAAGCATTCAATAATTCTTCTACGGTTTCATTAAGTGTCTCGGGGGCAGGATGAACCAGCACCAGATGTTCTTGAACATCATATTGTGGCCATAAACCCAATGAATGCGGCACCCAAAAAGTTTCGACCGCAGAGTCAGACGGAAAACAGTGGTTGCTACGTGCTACACTTCCCTGATGGGGACGCTCATACTCAACCAGCAGGTTCAGCAAAGATGTTTTTCCTGCTCCCGAATATCCCATAATGGCAGTGATGCCTTGAGGGATCTCAAGATCTACGTCAACTAAACGGTCGCCGGATCCCCCGCGAAGACTGACTTGCTTCAGCGACCATAGAGAAGATTCAGATTGTTGAGTTCTCATATTCATGAAGTTGACACAGTTTTAGTGACGTGCTTTTGATCTAAAGTAAGCATCCACAGCTTTTTGACAACGGGTAACAGTAAAAGACTGGCTAACACAGGGATGCAAAAACTCAGAAAGGTCATCGCCGACAGAATCGAATTCTGGCCATAATGCATTAAGTTATATAATCGAACAGAAGATGTCATTGCATTATTGGGGGCCAGAATAGAGCTGATCGTTACATCCCAATAGGCCCAGAATGCGAGCAACACCACCGCCCAATATTGCATCCGCCCACTTACAATCCATTGTAAACGTCCTCCATTTTTCATCTGATTCTGATTTGGGGAGTGACTTAATAAACGAGCTAAAAAGAGAGGTTCGCGCTGCCATTGAGATCGAAATATCAACTTCAAGAACGCAGCTCTGGGAAACAGAAACAATACGAGAGTGATAAAAAGTGGCACTGGGGTATCATATAACCAGTGACCATAGTCTGATAAAAAGAGTGACGCCATTACCAGTGCCAATGTCAGTGAACCACACAACCCCGGCAGGCAGAATATCAAGCCGAGCATTTTTAATTGACGAGATCGATTTTCCGAAAAGAAAAATGAAGCAAGCCCCCAGGCTGCAATTCCAGCGGTGATTCCATACAGCAGCCCCCAACCACTCTCCTGCAGGATGCCCATCAACTGCAATTGGTTTCGGAACAAACTCCCGATCGCACGCAGCCCACCTCCCCCGGTCAAGCTGAATGGAATGAGCACGATCACTAAAAATGCAATCAGCAAATAGACTAACGAACTCATTTGTGAAAAGACCGAATTGCTTCTGAAATCGGAATGCTGCTTGAATTGCGGTTGTTTTTGCATTCGACTTAATAAGAGTGCGACTCCGGTAACGAGTAATAGTTCAACACAGAGGGGAACCTTCAGAAAGGAAAGTGCTTCGTGAAGAGGGACGCCTCTTGCCTGTGCATCAAAGATCGATACAGTCCATGAATCCCGGTAAATAAGAGACGCCATTTCAAATTCTTGAAAGGCGAGCAGAAACAGGAGTGCCCAGATGGGAAAAGAACGTAACACATTTTTCCAGAAGAAGAAACTCCATTGCGCAGCGATTCCCGAAATCTGAGCAGAGGCGGACCGAACCGATTTCCGGATGAAGTCGGCCTCTGAAGTCACCAGAGGTGGAGCCGCAAAACAGAAGCAAATAATTCCCACGGGAACCACTTTCAGTAACACAAGACTTGAATACACCAACTCGATTAAAAAAGGATACTGTGACAGTTTTAAAACCATCAACGACCAGACATAACCCACAATCAAATCAGGCACCAATAAGGGAGCCAATATTAAAGCAAACAACAAAAACGAACGTTTTGAATGCCTCGCTTCAACAAGTTTTGACAAATGCCTGGAGACGAAGACTGCTAGAATCGAAATCACCAGACTGCGTAACACGGTCACGCCACATATTGTGGCCAAGCTCATTTCAAATACTCCGATTCGAGCCAGGCCAATACTTTTTCTCGTTCTTTGACTAAATTCGCTAAAGGATAGGCATTCTTAACATAAGGTTGTAATTCTCTGACTTCAGTCGGAACTTGGTCCCAATTCACATCCCCTAAAGGTATCTGGCGTGATTGTGACTGAGCTAATTTGAGTTCCACTTCTTCAGACAGAAGATAATTGACTAAAGTTTCCGCCTGCTTTCGTCTTTTTGTGCCTTTGATAATGGCCACGCTATTGGGAATGAGAATTGTTTGTTCGTCGACCGTAATCGGTAATGAAGCGACTGGTTTTCCATCATCGACGGCAACAAAAAAATCATCTGTATCGGTAAACCCCAAGGCACAGGAACCACTGGCCACCAGATTCTTTACACCAGCGTTGCCCGAAGTCTCCTGAATGTTTCTTTCCTGAAGGGACTGATACCACGTTTTTAGTCGATCCAATCCCCACGCATCACAGAGAACAGTAAAGTGAGTTAATGTGGTGCCATAGAGTGGCTTGGCAATAGCAACGTCATTTAGCGGGCCAGAGAGTTTCTGTTCGATGCTCTCCCTGGTCGCTGTCAGCTTTTCAGTGTTGGTAATATACACTCGCAATCGTGCGGCAAAGCCTGTCCAGGTTCCATCAGGGTCTTTAAACTTTGCGGGAATTCTCTCATACCCGTCGCCTTGATACGTTTCCAGTAGTCCCTGTTCTTTCAGAGTTGCTGTTCCCAATGTTTGATTATTCCAGAAGACATCACAGCGCGGATGATCTTGCTCCCGGATGATTAAATTTGTCAAGCCCAATGATTTTGTCGCTTCGGTATCGAAGCGCGGTTCGACTTTGATTCCGGTTTTTTGTTCAAACGCATTGAGTATCTCTTCGGAGAATACGGCATCATGCGCGCAATAGACAACGAGAGCCTCGTCCTGCTGGCGATAAAAAAAGACCAATCCGATTGCTAATATGGCAACAAACTCGACGATTGCCAGAATGCGCCATCCGGAAACAGGTCGCCCCCCTACATTTTGATTCATTTCTTGGATGTTGTTTCTTTAGGTTGTTTCTCAAGTGAATTGAAGTATTTTTTGATTCCTTCATGATAACCAGGGGGAATCTGCTCCTGTATGATTGCTTCACTCATGCCCTGTTTGAGATCGGTCATCAATTTGTTATAGCTCTTTTTGGCCTCTCCCCGGTCGCTGAGCCCCTTAGTTTTGAATGAGAGCAGAACTTTACCAGCGGTGATCGCCGATTTCGATTTTTCAGTTTTGAATCCCTTGTCGCCAGTATCATCTTCATCAACTTTGGCTCCGCCTCCCTGGCCTTCCCCACCGGTTCCTTCTCCTTCGCCCGCCATTTCTCCCATCATCTCTGCGTACAGTTCTTCATAATCTTCAAGACTCATGCAGTTTTCACATGCTTCCCCATCCAGACCAGATTTATCATTTGCCTTTTTGGCCATTTGTAACACTTTCAGTGCTTCTTCGAGCTTTTTCATATCTTTGGCAGACTGTGCGATTTCTTTCAGTTCCATTTTGGCCAGATCCATAGATTGCATTGCTTCTTTGAATGCTTCATCTGGATTCATTCCTTTGGATTGTGCCATTTGCATTTGTTTCATAGCGCGTTTCAATGCCGCGGCCATCGCTTTGGAGTTTGTTTGTTCGCGTGCGAATGATTCCATTTCTTTTAGTTTTTTCTGGATTTCGTTTTTTAACTGCTCCCGTTTCACAGGATCAGTCTCTTTCATCAATCGCTTCAGCTGTTCTTTTAATTCATCCATTTCTTTTGTGAGAGATTGCGTCGAACCTTCCTGTAGTTCCTTATTCCACTTCTTCATGCCTTCATTTTTCGACATTCCCCCAAATTTCTGAGCCTGATCGCTTTTCATCATCAGACCTTTCATTTTCTCTTCAGCAATCTTCCGCCACTTACCACCCAGAGATTTCTGATGCCCGGCGAGAGTCTTCGAATTCTGTTGTTTTTTCCCAGGCTTCATTTTTCGAAAATCGGATTTCAAATTTTCCACAGCCATTTTGACATCTTTAGACTCTTCGTCCCCTTCTCCGTTATCTTTATTCTTTAAGTCAGCCATTCTGGCTTTGGTTGCTTTTTTAGAACTTTCGAATTCTTTTACTTTTTCTTTTTCAACCTCGGCAGCTTCAACTTTGCCAAATGGATCAAACTGCGGAGCATATTGTAATACTAAAAACAGACAAACGGCTCCCGCGCATGAAACGGCTAAACGCTTGCCCCACTCAAAACTGACAATCTGAGCAGGCCTGATTTTTCCCGCTTTCTGTTCTGCGTCCTTCACAACCAGCGGCTTGTAGTTGCCGACTGCACTTTCCAACATTGTCATGGTTAAAAACAGGTCTTTTGTTCCCTGGCTTTGATCAATGAGCCGTGCGGCTTGCTCTTTGCCTGGTTTGCGATAGATCAGACAAGCCAACAAGAATGTTGCAATTAAGACAACGCCAGCCGATTCCAAAGTAAACCAGTCTCTGAGATAGCCCGAAAAACGACTATACAACAAGACTGCTAGGTAAGCAGCTAAAGAACAAACGAATGCAATAAACAGGCTACGCCCCCAACTCGCGATGGCCAGACGTCGTTGCACCTGTTGAATGAGATGATTTGATTTATCCATAGATTTCATTTTCGCTTCCCCTCATCTGGTAGAAGGATTACCTGCTATCAATTAGTGGTGTCTTATTGATTATCTTTTAGCGCCTCTGCCTCCGCAGGACTGATCAGAGAATCGTGATTCGTATCGAGTTTTATAAATAAAGAGGGATCAAACAGAAATTCCCTGGGAGAAATATCACCATCACGATTTCGATCCATACGTTGAAACCAGCGTGGTCCGCTTGATGTGCGCTGCACCGCTCTCCCCTGCCCCATAGCCATCGAATTCATTCGTGGATCAAATACAAATAACTCAGGTTTTCCTAACTCGAATGTTAATTTGAAATGCCCGCGGAGCTCAGACACATCCAGCGAACGATCACGATTTCCATCGTATTCTCGCACACGTTGTACACTTTTTTGTAATTCACGTGGACTTAAACGCCGATCCAGATCGGTATCCAAAATTTCAAATAACGATTTCCCATCATTTTGCACGGTCATGACAACCTGATTCTGTACAGCTAAGGTATCTTTGATGAGAGAATCTGTTAGCTCCTTCACGGTCAACATATCATCCTTATTCTGGTCCACATTCTTATAATCCAGCTTTGGTATATTGAGCTGCATAAATTCAGATTGGTTCAGATATCCATTCTTGTCAGCATCGACGACGCGAAATCGTGTCTGATAAAAACGGACGTTGTCCGCAAACATATGACGCGAACTTTTCGCTCTCAGTTCCAAAAGAAGGCCATCTACGCGTAATTTTAACTTAGAGTTTGAGACGGGTTCAATCTCACTCATCCGATTCGACTGTTTTTTAAGTAATTTCAGTTGGGGACGAAATCTTTGCTTCCGTGGTAGTGTAATTTGTAACTGGACATCGATAACGGGATTTTGAAGGTAGACAAACAGCTCATCGTGACTTAAAAAACCATCTCTGTCACGATCAAAACTTTGCACGCGCGCCATGGCATCAGGATCTCCCGATTTGAAACAATTCACTGAGAGTGTAGTTTTCTCAGCATTCGCGTGCTCAACATATTTCTTGAATAACTCAGAGATCGAATCTTTAATTGATTGATCATTGTCTAAGCGGCGAAATGGTGTTTCCACAACCTGACGAACAACCGGCTGCGCACCGACTCTGTTGGGATCACTCCCAAACGGCTGTAGCTCGGCGACATTAAAGACTTCATCTTCATCGCGATCATACATGAAAAGCGTTTTCGAACTTGCCATGAATTCCGCATCGCTAATCGAACCATCACCATTCTGATCCAATTTGCGAAACAATTCGATCGCTTGAGAAGTACGTGACGGAGTACCTGTAATCCGAAACGCAGTTCCCTGGGCGCTGTGCAGGTACGAAGCAAATTCAGCCAGACTGAGTCGATTATCCATTGGCGGAAACTCAAGTTTTTTCATGCGCTGGGCAGGAGTCCCCTGGTCATATTGTTTAATGCCAAAGGCCGGAACGTTTTCCATTTCCTTGAGATCGATAAAATTGTTTTGATCACGATCCAGTGAACGAAACAGCCTGTCAATGTAATCGGTCGTCGTCGTACGAAAAGTTTCTTTGTCAACCAGCACACTTAATTCAATGATGAAGGGTGCAGAAGGCGCGAGTAACACAATTCTTTGTGCTGCATGTTTGTGTTGATCATCATTAGCTTCAGGTCGTACTTCACCTGCCAGCATGTGGGAATTTCCAATCATTCCCCACAGACAGACAACCAGCATCCAACAAAATTTTCTGAAGATGTGTTGCATTTTAATGGTTCAACAAAAACTCACTACTGTTTAATAACGCCCAAAATAAATCTGCATAAGCGTGTGTTCTGTCCTCTTCCGAAGCTTGCGACTTCACATAATCTGCAAGACGCTGCGATTCAGCGTCCGTAGGTTTACGACTTAAAGCAGACAGGAAAAATGCTTCAATTTTTTGTTCGACAGAAAGTCCTGGAAAATCAACGATGGCCGTAAATACGTCTGATTGTTCCAGACTGGTCGCATTCGTCACAAAGGTACCATTCATCAGAGCCAGTGCTTGTAAAATAGTTGCCCTGGGTTCCAGTCGACTCTCAGAGTCAGACTTAAATAACTCAAAGATTTCGGTCTGGGGGTCATTCATTCCAGGCCCAAACAGATTTCCATTCGCCTCTGTCGTTTGTTGAAAAAAACCTGTCGCTTGAATCAGATTGGCAAAGATTTGTCCTGCCGTTAATCCACGTGTTGGCATCTTTCCATACCATTCAGTACGAGACTGACTCGGATCTGTTTGGCGGCTGGTCAGCTGGTAAGTTTGGCTGTTTGCAATTTCACGAATCAGATATTTCAAATCGTAATCATGTTCCTGAAACTTCGTTGCCAGCAGATCAAGCAGTTTGGGATGTGTGGCAAGATTCGACGCTGAAAAATCATCAACGGGATCAATCAGGCCACGGCCAAAAAAGAGACTCCAAACGCGATTGACTGTTGCTTTCGCAAAGTACGGGTTTTCAGGTGAGGTGACCCACTCGGAGAGTCGCAGACGTGGATTGAGTTGTTCTTGTTCCCAATCAGGCTGGACTCCATCAAGAAAACTGGCTTCAACGAGCCGATTTGTATCGGGAATTTTGATTTGCGGTTTTCCTACAACTTCTGTGACGTTCAAAACAGCGCCCACCCCTCCCTGTTGCGCAGGAGCCACGTTTGAAAAGAAAGCCGCATATTGCCAGAACTGCTCTTGTTTCCATTTATCAAACGGATGATCGTGGCACTGCGCACATTCAATTCGCACGCCTAAAAACGCGCGTGAAGTGCTGGCCGCGAGACTTTCTGGCTTGAATTGCTTCGCAATATAATACGCCCGCGGCGTTAACCCCTGTGACGTGTCTGATTCTGCTTGATTACGATTAACAGCAAGAGGGGCATTGATGATTTGTCGAACGATCTCATCATAATGGGTATTCTCCCTCAACTGAGATCGCAACCAGGCTTCAAATTCGGGGATCTGTACCCGTGCCTGCAGGTCGGTTCCCGCTTCCGGCAAAAGGATGGAACGCCAGATATTGGTAAAGTGAACGACAAAACCGGGAGTGTCTAACAAACGATTGATCAGTTTTTCGCGTTTCTTGGGATCCGGATCCGCAAGAAAAAGACGTAACTCGGAAACAGGCGGAATTTTCCCTGAAAGGTCGAGCGAGACCCGTCGCATAAATTCCGCATCGGTCGAACGAGGTGCGGAAACGACTCCTTCCCGTTCTTTCGCCTGATCGATGAGCTGGTCAATCTGGCCTGAAAGACTCTCACTGGGGACATTGGGTTTTGGTTCGGACGCAAAAATGGAGCCGTATGGGAAAATCGCCAACGAAAGCAGAACGAACAGGAGTACAAAGAGATGGGCAACCGCTGTCCTGAAACGTCGCCTGTGATGATGTATTGAAACACTCAACACTTTAATACAGTCCTTTAGATTGGCCGCAAAATATGATCAGATCGATCAGAAAAGAGAAGACTGTGATCACTTACATTTGTTGTATATTCAATTGTACAATCAACTTGGAGCAATACAAGAGTGATCTCATTGATCCGCCCTCCAGCTCCCTAATACTAAAATCGCCAAGAAACCCTTAATCTTAGCTACTTTTGAGACTGACCTCCCATTTTCTGTCAAAAAACTATCAGTTTAGATGATCTACTTCCTTGTTTTTGCTTAGCAACTTTCAAATTATTCATAAATTAACCATAGTGAGGGACTTCCCTTGTTAAAATCAGAAAGAGTTCATGAAAAAGTATAAGGATGATCTGTTTGCGATCATGGCCGGTGGCAGCTTTCTCTACTTTTCGACTTTGGACAAAGAATGGGCCCTGTTCTGGAAAATTGCAGGGTTTTTGTTACTCATCTGGGGAATCCTGACGGTCTGTATCCACCTCAAATCCGGTAAAGAACCATAAACGACGGCTCTGAAAAAGTTGCTCGAGTAAATAGACTCATAGGAATAATTGATGCGAAATTCATTAAATACCATCCGAGTCCTCAGTCTCCTGATGTTAACACTCTCGTCGTTACCGTCATCAGCAGTAGCCGGTAACTGGCCGATGTGGCGTTACGATGCGGGGCACACCGCTGCATCCCCAGATGGTTTACCCGATCAATTAACACCACTGTGGACGCGTTCTTTCGGTCAACGTGAGCAGGTCTGGGATGATCCCCTCAATAACGATTTGATGACCTACGACAAAGTTTTCGAACCCGTCGTCTATGGCAAACGCATGTTTGTTGGTTTCAATGATTCCGATAAGTTAATCGCCATTAATACAGAAGATGGCAACACACTCTGGACATTTTACGCCGATGGCCCCATTCGATTTTCCCCTGTTGCCACAAAAGACCGCGTTTATACGGTCAGTGATGATGGCTATTTATATTGCCTGAATTCAGAGACGGGAAAACTGGTCTGGAAATTTCGCGGCGCTCCGGCTGCGCAAAAAGCATTAGGAAATAAACGTGTCATTTCCGCGTGGCCTGCCCGAGGTGGCCCCGTACTGTATGATGATACGATTTATTTTGCCGCCAGCATCTGGCCATTCATGGGCACTTTCATCTACGCCCTTGATGCGGAAACAGGAAATGTCGTCTGGGTCAATGACTCTACCAGTGCCAGCTATATCAAACAGCCACACAGTGCCCCTTCGTTTGCGGGTGTTGCACCACAGGGAACTTTAGTTGCAACAGAAGAGCTTTTGTTAGTTCCCGGTGGTCGGTCTGTTCCCGCGGCACTTGATCGCAAGACAGGGAAACTCAAATATTTTCACCTCGGTGGTAAAGGAAATGGTGGCTCTTTTGTCATTAGTAACGAAAGTGAGTTCTTTGTCCACACTCGTTATCGCGGTGTGCGAACCTACAATCTCAAAACGGGGCTACCCAGTCTGTATGTGCATAATGAGCCGGTGCTTGATGACAAAATGCTCTACTCTGCCATTTTGAAAAACAAACGACCTTTAATTCAGGCCTACAAAAAAAACCATCAGGCTTTGTGGTCCCTCGACGTTGATGGCCAAGGCGATCTGATCCGCGCAGGAAATCGACTGTATGCGGCAGGGGAAAAAACGCTGTCCGCGATTACTCTCCCGACCTCACCAGAACAAAAGCCAAAAATCGCCTGGCAACTCCCTTTAAAGAGTCAGGTTTTACGGTTGCTGGCAGCCGATGAGAAATTGTTTGCCGTGACATTAAATGGAGACATCAAAGCATTTGGTAAACCAGCGAAACTGTCGCCACAAACGAAACCAAAACCAGAATCATTACTCTCTGATCCTCAATCTATTGAAACAGCAAACACCCTGCTGGAAAAAGCGAAAACAAAAAAAGGTTACGCAATTTGCTATGGTGCAGATCAAGAATCGCTACTCGATGCCTTTCTGGATCAGTCTCAATTACGTTTCATCGTCATCGGACAGGATCCAGCCAAAGTCCAGAGGTTACGAACCAAATATGATTCACTCGGATTGTACGGCTCTCGAATTACCGTTCACGAAGGAACCCCTGAATCATTCCAGGCACCACAACATATCGCACGGCTGACATTATTGAGCGAGGCGTTCATGGAATCCCTCGATGCCAGACAACTCAAACAAATCTACCGCTCCGTTCGACCTTATGGCGGCGTGATCTGTATGCCGCAGAATGAGAAAAGGTCCACGCGTGAAACCGTCGCAATCTTTCACAAGGCTGCACTGCCGAAGGCAATTTATACCGGACGTGCAGAACAGTTTCTCATCGAGCGCAAGGGAGCGTTACCTGACTCAGCCGACTGGACCCACCAATATGGTGATATTGCCAACACCGTCAAGTCGAATGACAAACGGGTAAAGCTACCCCTGGGCGTTCTCTGGTTTGGCGGAAACACACACGATGATATTCTGCCCCGACATGGACATGGTCCTCCCGAGCAGGTTGTCGGCGGCCGGACGTTTCTGGAAGGAATGAACAGTCTCAGTGCACGCGATGTTTATACGGGAGAAGTTCTCTGGCGAAGAGAGTTTGACGATCTGGGAACGTTCGGCATTTATTTCAATACGACCTATAAAGACACCCCTCTCAGTACTCAATACAATCAGAAACATATTCCGGGTGCCAATGCGCGTGGCACGAATTATATTGCAACCTCTGATGAAGTCTATCTCGCCATCGGTTCGGAATGCCATGTTCTGAATGCGACGGATGGGAAAACGCGGCGGATCATCAAATTACCAAATCCCCAAAATGACTGGGCCTTCATCGCCGTCTCTGAACACATCTTATTCGCCGGCAATGGATTTGCACATTATGGTAAGAAAATCGATGAGAAACCAGGGAAAGACGGACCTGCGGCAGCCGATCTTTCCGCCAGCAACGGACTCATTGCCTATGACCGTCATTCTGGCAAGAAACTCTGGGAAACCGCTGCCGTGCATTCTTTTTTACATAATGGAATCGTCGTAGGAAGCAAGCGTGTTTATTGCCTGGATAAGCTCCCTGCCAGCGCCGAGAAAAAACTTTCGCGTCGCGGAATGGCAGATCCCACAAAATATCGCATCGTCTGCTTTGATATCCACACTGGAAGAGAACTGTGGTCGACCAATAAAAGCATCTTCGGTTCGTGGTTGGGCTACTCGAAAAAACATGACCTGCTGCTTCAGGCGGGAGCGCGTGCCAAAGACCGTTTGAGTGATGAAGTCGGACAAGGCATGACAGCCTACCGCGGCAAAGATGGATCCATCATCTGGCAGAATAAAGACCAACGTTATACGGGACCTTGTGTATTGCATAACGACCTCATCATCACCTCGGCTAATTCTTACGAAGTCTCAGGCGGGGCGTTCAATATTTTAGACGGAACGCCTTATTCGATTATCAATCCGATTACAAAGCAAAAAGAGTCGCTGAAGTTTTCACGAACCTATGGTTGTAATTACGTCATTGCCAGTGAAAACCTGCTGACGTTTCGATCGGGAGCCGCCGGATTTTATGATCTGGAATCAAAAAGCGGCACCGGAAATTTTGGTGGTTTCAAATCCAGTTGCACTTCCAATTTGGTCGTAGCTAATGGAGTCTTAAACGCGCCGGACTACACGCGCACTTGTAGCTGCTCATACCAGAACCAGACTTCTCTGGCGTTGATTCACATGCCGGAAATTGAAATCTGGACCAATAGTGAATTAGGCAGCGGTTCCGATTCTGCTTCATTGGTCAAACAGGCAGGTATTAACTTTGGTGCTCCCGGAGATCGTCGGGCAAAAAATGGCACCCTTTGGCTCGATTATCCAAGTGTGGGTGGACAATCTCCAGATCTCAAGGTCAAGATTTCTAACAAACAATTTGTCCCGTTTCGACACCATACACTCAAAATGAGAGAACCTTCTCCCTCTGGCAGTTTGAACTGGGTCGCTGCTTCTGGAATTGAAAACCCCCAAAAAATCACCATCGCCATCAATCAGAACAAGGACACGATGACACCTGAGGGAA
This sequence comes from Gimesia aquarii, assembly GCF_007748195.1. Taxonomy (NCBI): domain Bacteria; kingdom Pseudomonadati; phylum Planctomycetota; class Planctomycetia; order Planctomycetales; family Planctomycetaceae; genus Gimesia; species Gimesia aquarii. The sequence goes on along the minus strand of NZ_CP037920.1, from coordinate 3,556,452 downwards.
TCCCAATCGCCGGTGTCGAAGATGATGCAGAAGAGGATTCGAAGGGGGAAGTCAAACTGCATAGTAGCGATTTGGAACTCGGCCTTGATGCCGGGGACCCACAAGTGGTCGCACTCCGTTTTACAGACATTCCACTGTTATCGGCTGACGATTTAGAATCTGCCTACATTCAATTTACCGTTGATGAAAGAGGCGATTCGCGCTGTCAACTAAAAATTCAAACCGAAGATGTCGCGAATTCCAAAGCGTACGTGGAAACAAAACGGAATCTTTCCTCTCGAAAGCGATCCAAGGCTTATGTGGAATGGACTCCCCCTGCATGGTCAAAAGTCGGTGCCGTGGGCACAGCACAAGCGACACCTGATTTGACTTCCATTATCAAAAGTGTCCTGTCAAAGAAAAACTGGAAACCAGGAAATGCGATTTCGTTTCTCTTTACGGGAACAGGCACACGCATCGCCAAATCGTACAAGGGGGCGAAATCAGGCTCCGCACGGCTTGTTCTCAAAACCAAAATGAAACAGCAGCAGCAAAAAACAGCAGCAAAAACGAAAGCCACTCCTCCAGCAAATCGGTATACGATCCGACTGACATTTACCGAGCCTGATGAGAATATGAAACCGGGAAACCGACAATTCCAGGTTCGCTTACAGGGAACACCTGCCATTGATAATCTGGATATTCTCAGAGAAACCGGTCAGGCAATGCACAGTCTGGTCAAAGAGTTTAAAAATATTCCCGCATCAGACAAAATTGAGATTGAATTGATTCCGGTAAATGATTCAGCACATCCACCTGTTATCTCGGGAATTGAGTTGATCAGTGAAATTTAATTCCTCGATGCGTCAACTCAATGAAACGTTCTGAATCATTTCACTCAGTGACATTCGTTATACAATTTTTGTGCTTGGGATTGTGTCGTAACCTGCAAGTAACCGAAAGGATGCCCTCATGCAGAAGACGTCTGTGCTTTTAGTCGGCTTAAAATCATCGGTCGTAAATTTCGAGAAATGGCCAGAATTATCAGTGGAAAAATTAGAAGCAGCCTTTTCTGATGTTCACACAAATCTAATCGAACTCGGCTATGAGGCGAAATGGTGTTTGACGGATACCGGAGAAACCGCAGAGCAACAACTGACCACAGATCTCAAAGAGTTTACTCCTGATATTGTCTTAGTCGGTGCTGGCGTTCGAATTGATCCCGATCACTTCCTACTCTTTGAAAAGATCATCAATACAATTCATGCAGAAGCTCCGAATGCGAAGATCGCTTTCAACAGCACTCCCTTTGATTCTGTCGAAGCTGTCAAAAGGTGGGTCTAAGATGCCGACTTCATGGAATTTTTCCAAATAACATACAATCGCAAAGGATGAAAAAGCTACTATGATAACTACAGTCGAAATAAGCATGTATCCCTTTCAAGAAGGCTATCGGGAATTGATTCAAGCCTTTATCCAAAAATTGAAGGAGTATGAAGGCCTGCGCGTCACTCCTGGTCCCACAGCAACTGTAGTCGTTGGCGAATATGAACGTGTGATGGAATGTGTTCAAGAAATGTTTGCCTGGAGCTATGATGAGCATGGGCGATCTGTTTTCGTAGCCAAATTCATACTCGACTATAATCCTGAGTAGCCCTGCATCTTCACGGACGACCCGACAAAACAACATGAAAAAAGTGCTTTTATATATTTTTGGTTACACGTTCAGTGCGGTGATCATTCTGATGGTCTGCGCTGTCCCCGTTTTTGGCGTTTATGAACTGGGAAAAACAACCTGGTACCTCACTCAATTTGAACATGACACTGGCACCGTGGTGGGATGTACGGGAAAACGCTTCAAGCATAAATCGAAATATGCTTATGTCGTTGAAACAAAAAATGGCGCACGCATTACGGGACGCTGGTATGGCAGCAAATCCCATTGTGAGCGGCAAAAAGGGAAAACGGTTGCTGTCCTGATCAATCCTGAAAACAAACAGGAAGGAGTCGTCAATTCCTTTATGGATCGCTGGTTCCTGCCGCTTGCCCTGTTAAGTCTGCCTGGATTGTTTTTGTATGGTTATCTCAAAAAGAGAAAGGAAAAATATAAATCAGCGGAATCTGTTAGCGAAATAGAGTAGAGTATTCCAGATTATGAAATTACGCAAAAAAAAACTGATCTTATTTGTAGCCTTGCTGGTCTTTATACCAATCAGTGCATACGCCTGGGTACTCTGCTTCCCTCAATCGCTGTTTCGGCATACCCTCACACATCGAAATATTACCATTCATTCGGAATCAGAAGTTGATCCACGTTGGAAAAATGTCATCGATGAGTTTCTTCCATTAATTCAAAGCTCTGAACTGTATTCGAATCATTCCAAGCTCAACGTATTGTTGATTTCCAATTCTAACTACCGTCGATTAGAAAGCCTCTTAGCCAAACCGGTCTTAGCAAAAGCATCACGCAATATCGTTTTTCTGAATGGTGGAATTGATTTGGACCATTTACGACTCGTTGGCCCCGTTTTGGAAATGGATCTTGTTCGCACTCTGGCACATGAAATGACACATTGCCTGGAAAACGCACACTATGGAATGCATAACAACACCGCGTCATGGAAACGAGAAGGATATGCCGAGTACGTCTCACATCTCCGTGATCGAAACGCACCTGATTACCACCTTTCCTCACTCTTAGATCAATACGAAATGCATGTCGCGACTTCAGGAGGCAATGAGAACTGGATGGAGATCTCTGAAGGAGTGATTGTTCCGCCACACTACGTTCGCTGGCGTCTATTGATTGAATATTTAATCGCTACCAAAGGCATGTCGTACGAGCAAATTGTAAAGACTGAACTGTCGGAGACTGATCTCTATCAAGAGCTACTAGAATGGCGAAAGAAGCAAAACTAAGTCGCTAAGACACAAGAGTTTCGAAAAGAATATCTCTGGTTATTTTATGTAGCACTTATTCAGCACCATTCTCAATCAGCGACTGCTGAAACTTGCTCCAAAACGATTTTTGACGCTCATATTGTTCAGCTGGCAGTTCGTTTTTCATAAATTCGAGCGATGCTAATTGATCTTTTGCCGCTGTTACATATGAATAATCAGAGGTTGCCATCGGATTTTTGAACCCGGCATCTCCAGGTTCATACCGATGCAGAAATGAGCCGTTCTCATCGAGTACTATATTTGAGGTAAGCTTTGGTAACATCACTTGAAACTGAGCGAAAGCAAGCTCGCGAAAACTCATACCCTCAGTTGCTTCTTCCCAGGCGTTGACAACTTCAGCAGGAGTGTTGCTATCAGGAAACTTGATGCCGTATGCCAAACCACTGCGCGTCAATCCATCTTGGTTCAAGTCGACTTGCGCTGCAGGTGGCAAAAGCAAATTCAATGCACCTTCTTCCGTTAAAGACTCAACATCGATTTCACTGGCGAGCCCTTGAACTTTTTGAATCACCGCTAATTCGTCATGAGACAGACTTTGCAGGAAACCTTTGGGATCAAAATATCCCCCCTCATTGTGCGCCCGCACAAGGATTTCGCCGTAGGTGTGCTTCAACTCGTCAGGATTTTGAACCTGCGTGTAACGACCTCCCAATTCCCCCGTAAACCAACTGTCCCAGGTTTTTTGAATATTTTCCGTGAGCGGCTGCTGGCTATCTATAGGCTGAGCCGAGGCATATCCTTTACGTCCTGCTTCGGTCAGCAGCGCACTAAAGAGATTTTGAATTTGGTGGTCCTGCTCTCGTTTTTGTGATTGAGTCAACAGACTACTAGAGTTAATTGAGTCAATTTTCATAGCAATCCCCCAGATCACAAAAACCACCAGTTAGCATCACTAACTTTTAACACAGGTACACGTCTGTTAATTTATCGATTATGAGGATTACTCAACTTGAATTTATTTTATAGTTTCAACGCTCGAACAAACATGATTGGAGGGAGTTATCTGAAGGAGTCGTTGATTTAGTCGCGCTATAGCGCTATATATGTAGGCGCCTGCTGACTGAGTATTTGATTGATGTCAAAGAGTTATTGTACTGGATTGGTATTCGGCATGATTAATTCCCAGTAACCCACATCAATCCATCGATTCATTTTCCAGCCAACTTCTTTGAAATGTGCTACTTTCTCAAATCCCATTTTCTCATGCAACGCAATGCTGGCTGGATTAGGAAGTGCAATTCCTGCGATCAGACTATGAAAAGAAAGACTGCGTAAACGATCAATTAACTCCTGATAAAGTAAACTACCTATACCGTTTCCGACTGAATCATGGGCCAGATAGACCGTAATTTCTGCCGAGTATTGATAAGCGCAGCGGCTCTTCCACTGACTGCCATAAGCATAGCCCTGAATCGTTTGCTGATCTTCATAAACGAGCCAGGACAAGGTTGCAGTGATGTCCCGAATACGTCCTTGCATTTCGGAAGCAGTTACCACATTCTCTTCAAATGTGATTATGGAATTTGTGACATAGTGATTATAGATTTCACAAATATCTTTCGCATCTTCTTCCTTCACGTCGCGTATCAGTTGGATGTCCCCCGACTCAAAATCGCTGATCATACGGAATACAAGTGCATAATACTGCCTTAGTTTCACAGCCTGCAAGATGCAGTAGATCAAACTTTCTGAAACACCGTTTATAGCTGTAAAAGGCAGCGAAGAAAACGGAATTCTCACGATTCGCGAAGCAGAAGCCTGAATATCAGGCCGAAGAGGCCAGTCACTGCCAGCCCGATATGAAGAGTGCCGACGCTGACCATCCCAGCCAATCCATTTCCATCCGCAATTGGCCAAAACGGATTCATCTCTTCATGCATCAGACTGTCCAGAAAAATATGAGTCACCCCACCGATGAGACCGGCAATTAGCGATTGCCAGAGCAGTTGTAATTTTGGTGCCTGTATTACCTTTACTCTCCAGCGCGAATGTGCTGGTAAAACCCGACATGCTATCTGAATGACAGCAAACATCAGCAAACCGGCGAATACCCCCATGACAATGCCACCAAGATAGGTGTGCAGGTATCGATGAATTGGTGGGTCATTTTTGCTGAGATAGTAAAGAACTTCTAAATCAATGAGGACATTTGCCAACACAAACGAAGTAAGCCAGAAATAACGAGGGCTAAACGCTTTGGCGAGCAATCCCGGACAAAAGTGAAATGGTGTAAACGGAATTGGTTGTCCTCCCTGATCAACTCGTTTGTTATTTGAAATGAAATCAAATTCTTTCTTTCAGTCCAGGATTATAGCGACTTTTGTGTGTGACGGCATCTTAAAGCGAAATTATCTCTTCATGCCCGCTCAACAGTTCATCGCCTGTAATCTTGAGGATAATTTTCTTGACGGCTCATCTATAATCAGATAGCGTAAACTGAAGAACGAAAGCATGCGTTTTTATTTCATTTGCGTTTCGTCATCGGTCAATATTCTAACAGGGATTATGATTGTGTATTCAAACCGCTTCATATCATTGCCTGTCATCGTTTGCCTCATATCGACCTCAGTCCCCCTGTTGGCAGAGGAACCGATAAAAAAATCGAAGGCTTCGCCTGTGGAAGCCAGATTAATCGTGAATCAATCGAAATACATCCTGTCCCCAAAACGCCGCGGAAAAGCCTTTCGTAAGCGAATCGAAGCTGAAACCGACAGCGACAAGCTACCCGCTGCACCGCAAGTCGATCTTGTTTTGGAACTCAAGAATATCAGTAAAGAGAACGTGATGATCTGGCCGAAAGGGGCGATTAGCTACCCTGACTTAACAGTTAAGGGACCGGGAGTCGTGCAACCGGATAATTTGAAATCAATATCAGGAGCGTCTTCAGGCAGCAGCATCCAGCCGACCATAGCGCCGGGTAAGAGTTATCGCCTCTCAATCGACTCACTCAACCCAAACGGCGGCACTCCCTGGTTCTATTGGAGCGAACCGGGAGAATATACGATCACCGCCACGTATACAGTTTACACAGGGCTACCAGCGTTTCCCTTACCCGATGACAAAAAGCCAAAAAACAAGCCCAAGAAATACGAAGTCACCACGCCTCCAGTCAAAGTGAAAGTTATCCTGGAAGACAAAAAAGGATGATCAAAATTCAAGGCGTCTGGACGCCGTTCGGCAGGTACAACAAACATAACAACGAGAAGAGTTAAAAAACGCGCTACCGAAAATAAAAGTCCCCCTCAATTCTCGGAATACAAGATGGAAAAACTAACGCTCAGTGATGGTCGAATTCTGGCCTACGACGAATACGGTGATCCAAATGGTACGCCAGTGATCTTCAATCACGGCCTTTCGGACTCACGACTGATCCGTAACCCTGACGAGTCGTTAACCAAATCTCTGGGTGTCCGTGTCATTGCCGCCGATCAACCGGGAGTGGGTATCTCCTCTCCACAAAAAAAACGCAAGATGGTCGATTGGGGCAAAGACATGGAAGAGTTAGCCGATTCACTCAGATTAGACCGATTTGCAGTGGCGGGGCATTCGGGTGGATCACCTCATGCGCTCGCCATTGCCTACCGTCTCCCAAAACGGGTGACGAAGATTGTTCTGGCCTCACCAGTCTCTCCCCTCGATGAGCCAGGGATGGGCAAACTGATGATCAACAAAGACCTGAAACTGATCGCAAAACTCCATCACCTCCATTTCATCATTAAATGGGCTTCCAATAGTGAAGCAAAAAGAGCATTAAAAGATATTCCGAGCTTCGTTGAGACAACCGCGCAGGAAGATCCCTCTGATGCGGAAACTTTTCTTCGCGATCCGATACAACGCGAAATGTTCGAAGCCTCTTTTACCACCGGCATGGTTCAGGGGGGCGAAGGAATCTATGAAATGATCATGGCGCTCTGGGATTGGGGATTTGATCCGGAAGAGATCAATCAGCATGTCGAACTGTTCTACGGCGATGCCGATGATATCCTTGATATTAAAATGCCACTTCGTCTTGCAGAACGATTACCGGATTGCACAACTCATGTTTGGGAAAACGCCGGCCACTACGGTTTTGTCGACCGCAATCGATGGTCGGATTTCATGGGTGCCGTGTTCTAATCGTATTCAACATGATCGTGTTGTTTGAAAAGTCAGGTGTGCTTTCACGTTTGGCCGTTCGCTTGTAATAATGGAATAAACAGACGTATTTCGTAGCGTCCCGTTAGCTGAGATCTGATGACTCCATAAACGGACTTCAATCAGCAAACCAAAGGAAACTCTACCTATGCCTACCGTATTCATTCTCATGCCCGGCCTTTTAGAACTGCTCACCATCGGAATCATTTTGATTTTCGTAGTGACTCCCTTTTGGATGATCTGTTCCAAAGCGGGGTTCCCTGGCTGGATCAGTCTTGGAATCTTAGTTCCAATCGTAAATATTGTACTAATCTATTTTCTGGCTTTCGCGGAATGGCCTGTTCTACAACACTTGCCTCATCAGGACCAATAAAAATACTGAACTCTACTGCAAAAAAACAGAAACAAATACAGTGAGTCAAGTATCGTATTACGAATCTCTTTCAACGAGAACGTGTTGCCTGAAATGTCAGATGTGCTTTCACCGTAGGCCATTCGCTGGCGATGATGGAATAAACGCACGTGTCTCGCAGTGTGCCGTTCGGTGAGATCTGATGGTTTCGCAAGATTCCGTCGAGCTTCGCTCCCAGACGTTCGATACCAGCGCGACTCTGTCGGTTGAAAAAATGCGTTCGGAACTCGACGGCAATACAATCCAATACTTCAAACGCATGTGTCAGTAAGAGTAGTTTGCATTGCGTGTTAAGTCCTGTCTTCTGCACCGATTTGCGGAGCCAGGTTGATCCAATCTCAACCCGCCGATTCGCTGCATCGACATTCATGTATGTGGTCATACCGACGGCCTTGTTCGATGATTCTTCAATAATCACAAAGGGCAGCATTCGCTGCTGTTCGAACAAATCAAGTCGTCTTTGAATTTCTGCTGCCACACCATCGGGTCCAGGCACGGAGGTATACCAGAGCTCCCACAGTGCGCCATCCCTCGCTGCCTCAGCAAGATCGTCATGATGCCGTTGATCAAGCAGTTCCAGTCGAACACCAGGGCCATTAAGAGTAATCGGTTCTAACCAGGTCATGAGATGGGCTTTCATTATTACGAGGCAAAGGAGGCATACAAAAGGAGATTGAACAGACCAGAATGCTGTTTTACTCGAATCTTCTGACATCGTTAAGAGACGCGAGGTTCGGTTAACACAATCAATTCATTTTTGATCATTGCGTTTGATAAAGACCACCTGAGTTTGATACGATTTTTACAGTTTGTCATGCTTAAATGTCTGTTTATATTCTAGCCAGATTTAACATCTGGACAAAAAACATTCCTAAGGAATCCACAAATGCGATCTCAGAGCAAGTGGGCGAGCGAAAAACTTAAACTTCTTGAATCCAGTCGGGAACGTCTGGCACGTGTTATTAATCGTTTAGGAACTGAAGGCTTTGACCGACGTATCCGTGATGGCTGGACCGTGAAGGAGATGTTGGCCCATCTTGCGTTCTGGGAAGAAACAAGCCTGCCTGTCATCCAAGGTATGTTTCGTGGCGGTCCAGAAATCCCTGTGGAAGAGTGGTATGGGGGTACTGATCTTGAGATAGCACCAGACGCCCCGTGGCCCGATGCTGATACGCATAATGAGCGCGAAGCAAGATGGGCACGCAGCCATACACACACTGAGGTCCTGGATCGATTGCAAAACGCCAGACAACTGTTAATGAATGTCACTGCTTCGGTGACTGATGAGGAAGGCGACGGTCAGATTGGTCAACACCTCACAGAAATGTTTCACCATACCGACAGCCATCTTGCTGAGCTGGAGTCGATTGCCGTTTCCTAATGACAGTCAGTGGAAGGCATTGAAGAGAACGGGACCATCGTTTCGCAAGACTTTTCGAATTCCGGACCTCAGAATGGAGGTAAATCTTTTAAGGCATTCAGAGGGACTTAGCCCTCTCTTTTTTAAACAAATGCAGATGATTACCTCCCCACACGGACATCGATTGTGTTCTATAGTTTGATACCCAGTGTCTGAATATACGGAAATCGTGAGTTGATACGCTCAACAGATGGAAAATCTCATTTGTATCGGAAGAAAGGCCTAACTTCATCATGAACGATCAAGACAAATCCACAGACCAGGAGAACCAGCTCGAATGCCGGGTTCTTTTAGCGGAAGATATGCCCGATAACCAAAGGCTGGTCTCATATTACTTGAAGCAGGCGGGCGCTGAAGTGTTCATCGCGGAAGATGGGCAGATTGCCTACGATCTTGCTATGGAAGCGCGTGATCACGGGTTCCCCTTTGACGTCATTCTGATGGATATTCAGATGCCGTCAATCGATGGAAATGAAGCCACAAAAAAATTACGTGATGCAGGTTATACCAGTCCGATTATCGCCATCACCGCTCATACCAGTCTATATGATCGAGATTCCTGTGTTGCCGCCGGTTGTGATAATTATACAACCAAACCAGTCGATCGTGACAAACTTATCAATTTAGTAGCTCATTACGCCTCACTTCAAAAAAAGAAAAAATGCCTTGCAGAGGATGCGATCATTTAAGACCACCAAGCGTGGCACGAGTGAAGTGTTCGGGCGACTCAGGTTACCCGAACACTTTTCATTGATTGAATGAAAAAACTGGTCAGAGTTGCGTCTTTTTCGAATTCAATACGTCTTTATGTGTGACGGAACGAGTGACTGTCCCATTTTCACGAATTCGAAAAGGAGAAAAAATGACTGATCAATCGAATGAAAACAGTTCTAAGTGTGATGAAAACAACGCGTGTTGTACAATAAACTGTTGCTGTGTTTGTTGTTGTGCTACACAAAGTTGTTGCCCAAACAAGGTGCGTTCTCAATCTGATCAATCGGGTTGCTGTTAGCAATGAAAGACCAGAGTTCCCACATCACAACCGAACAAATCTGGCGCGAGCTGAGTGATCGGCTGCGCCAGTTTGTCAGTTCGCGCGTGAATTCGGCAGCGGATGTGGATGACATTTTACAATCGGTGTTCCTCCGCATTCATCAAAAGATCGAGGACCTCCATCAAATCGAGCGGCTGGAAGCCTGGGTATTTCAAATCACACGTAATGCCGTGATTGATCATTTTCGCAAAAAACGAGATGTGCCAAATGATGACCTCGCGCAGAACGCAGTTGCCGAAATGAAAAGCGTTGAGAATCTGAACACAGAAGTTGCCGGTTGCCTGACCGCTTTGATTCACCATTTACCTGAAGATCAACAGCGTGCCGTCTCTCTGTACGAACTGGAAGGCATCTCACAAAAGGAAATCGCTGAGCGAGAATCAATATATCTCTCTGGAGCAAAATCCCGAGTTCAACGCGGCCGTAAAACTCTTGAAATAATGCTGAAAGAGTGCTGCCAGTTCCAGTTCGACAGACAGGGAAACATTCTCAAGTGCAAAGCAGAAGGTAACCCATCTTGTGATACCGGCGATTGCTAATATGGGAATACGAACCAAGGTACCTCAAAGTGACCCAGTCCATTAATATTTTCTCTTTTCGGAGAATGTTTCAGTTCGATTCTGGTTATCGTATCTTGTATTGTCAGGAATTTCTGCAATACCATAGAGAGAATCGTTTAGTGTAACCACAGTCCATGCCCTGAAGGAGTCTTGTCGTGAAACACGTTCCCTGCTTCTATCTTATTACTGTACTCATATTGGTCATTGTAACCGGTAATGTGAGAGTCATTTATGCTCAATCCCCAGAAGTGACCAAGTCGGCACAAAAAACCCCTCTCCGACCACGCCAACCTGGTGGTTATTTAAATGCCACACTTGGAACTTATCTGACAATAGAAGGTGTGCTGTATGAGGGCAACGGAAAGGTCGAATCCAATACGATTGTCATCGACACGGTCGATGGTAAAAAACTGGAAAAGACGATTCTAATCAAAGTCGACAATGTTCGACTTCCCACCAAAACGCGATGCATCCTCAAGGGATACGAACTAGGTCGCATGGTAGGAAGACCACCAGCTGAGTACGCTTTATATAAAGAACTTGGTAAGAACCCGGCTGAACTTGCAGAAAGAGATGCCGTCCCATGGCACTGGCGTCCGTATTTCGTTCCCATGATTGTGGTTGAACCACAGGGTTTAAAAACCACAACAAACTGGGGAATCACAAAATGAGCGACTCAATTGAATGGTAGAACAAAGCTCGAAAAAAATCGCTTCTCAAAATAACTTTTAAAGACTTGGCTGAACTAAATAATTCTTGCTCTCTTTTTCCATCCTGACGATAAAGAAATTGTTTTTGGAAAATAGAAGATCGAGTCAAGTTCTTACTTGAGGTTTTACACTTCGTTTTCTACGCTCACGTTGATGTGTTTTGCGCAACTTTATCATTCCCAGGCAGGTGCAGAATGGACGTTGCCTGATTGTGTCGATCTATTATCCTTTTAGGTTCTCTAAAAAAATCCCCGAGATGAAAACGATCGAGTTGCCATTGAAATCTGCACAACGTTTAATGGTGGCTAGTCAGAAGCTGTCAGGCCCCGCTTTAGATCCCGTGCAAATCATTGAGCATCTGGGGTACGTTCAGATTGATACCATCTCTGTCGTGGAGCGTGCTCATCACCATGTGTTCTGGAGTCGAAACCCAAAATATAGTCCAACCGACCTGGACAATCTCATTGAATCACGAGACGCGTTTGAGTACTGGAGCCATGCCGCCTCTTACCTGCCAATGAAAGACTACCGGTTTTCGCTACCACTGAAGAAAGAATTTCAAAAACGCGAGACTTCCTGGTATCCCAAAGACTTGAAAATGATGAAACAGGTTTTAACCAGGATCCGTAAAGAAGGTCCGCTTCGATCCAAAGACTTTGAGATGACAAAGAAAGGGAAATCGGGATGGTGGGATTGGAAACCAGCCAAAAAAGCGTTAGAGAGACTGTTTCTTGAAGGCAAACTGGAAATCACCCGCCGTGAGGGATTCCAGAAAGTATACGATCTCCCGGAGAATGTGATTCCTGGTTCTGTTGACACCACACTACCGAGCGAAACCGACTATGCCCGATTCCTGATTCAACGAACGCTGCAACATCATGGCTTAGCCTCTGTAAGCGAAATTGCCTACATGCGCAAAGCGCAAACCAAGAAAACCGTTTTGAAGACCCTCAACGAAATGGTGGCTGCCGGCGAGATATCCCAAGTCGCTGTAGAAGGAGTTGACGAGCCTTATTTTGCCCTCAGACAAGCATTAGAGAACATCCCCAGGGTCGGCTCTAAAATTCACATCTTATCCCCGTTTGACAATTTGATCATTCAAAGAAATAAGCTGATCACCTTTTTTGATTTTGATTATAAGATTGAATGCTACGTCCCTGCACCCAAAAGAAAGTATGGCTATTTTTCTCTGCCGGTCCTCCAGGGCAGCCGATTTGTCGCCCGGATTGATTGCAAAGCAGATCGAAGCAATCACAAGTTGATGATTCAATCCATTCACTACGAAAAAAACGTGGACCAGTCATTATTACAGAAAAAAATGGGATCAAAATTGTTGGCATTCGCCAAATTCAATGGATGCAACGTGGTGGCATTCAACATCAAATGAGAATGAACCACCCCAAAAAAGACCTGGTCCATTATTGTTTCTAAAGAGTGTCTTTTAAAACGATCGAATTACAGGACGTCTGAAGAAACGAATGAGTTTATTGGATAACGCCCCAATAACCGGCGCCATAGGCACGAAGTTGATTGACTAGGTAGGTGCCTACTCTGACTTTGCAATATGCGTCTTTTTCTCGTCGCGAACTATACGGCCTTCTTTCATTAGAATGCCTAGTACACTGTAGCTTAAATAATCTTTAGAACCACCACCATAATCTGACTGCAAACCAAGATATTTAGCCGCATCAGAGTTTTTAATACCTTCAGGGTTTGCCTTAGCTAGCTCCATAACTGCTGATTTAAGTATGCCTAAGCCCATTTGAGCCTTTTCATAACATCCATCAGGTATGTTTACCTTGATGCGTTTGGAAATATTATTTGGGTTTGGTTTAACGCGGTTAGTAAGTAAACCACCTTGAGATCTGATACCAAATCCTGAAATAAGCTCCGCTTCGATTTTTAGCGATTGTTCTTCGGTTAAATTATCAGAGATGACTGTGTGGAGAACAGAAAGACCTGCGTCATGAATGGCCTGAATCACTTTCCCTTTTTCTGAATCATCAATCTGTGTTTGATGCTCCCAAGCACGATTACCAGTACCTTTTCCTATGTAGAAAGTTTTAGCCGGTTTCTCCCTAGGATCTTTTAGGGCATAAACATAAAATGGATTCTGCGCCATATCTATCCTTGCACCTAACGTTACTGTTCACCGGGCCGCGGCGAACGACGTTGTTATGTGATTGCATCGTAGTCGATTTTGTTGAAGCAATTGGGTTTATTCTTAAGATCTTGCCAGTTGAATTCGTACAGTTCATCATAGGTCCAATCCGTTGGAAAGTCGATGCGAAATGAGATATGAAGTAACAAAAGAGACCTAGTCTATTATTACTTTTTTAGGGAACGGACACAAGCATCGAATCTGGTAGCCGGAGCGATTCGAGATCAACTTCACATGCCTCAAGCCAAGGTTTTGGGTCAAAATAAATCTTGTGTGTCTTGAAGTTACTTTTCTTGAATCGACGCTCTATAGCCTTGAGAAGTCTCATCGCATCCTGATCTTCTTCATAAGCGCATTCTGAAATCGTAGCATATTGAGAATAATAGAAGACTGGTTCATATACCCAGAAAAGACGAAGCGCAGTTCCAGCATCACACGATGGGTGTTTTCCCAACTGAATCAGTGGCTTCATGCCATTCGACGCATCATAGTTGCAAGTAAAGCAGTGAATATCGAGAGGTTTGGAAACTGACTTCACGAATTCCCGTCGCAACTTGTCCCACTTGCGACACTCTTTCTCGAAAGCAGCATCGTCGTCTATGCTCTCAAAGCGGTTGATCCATTCACTGGCCGCCACATCTAGAATGTATTGATGTCTAGATTTTGCTAGTTTATCACATTCAGAATAGGATAGTGTTAGCACCTTAGATTGAGTGGTAGCACGTTTGCGAAAAGCAGGATCAGCCAGTTCTGCCTTCGTTTTCTTTCGAACCTTCTTTGCCATTGTCTAAATCTCAAGCTGTCATAGTCGTTAATCGGATACACTAGGGGATTCATATCATATATACTAAACATGATACTCTCTCGGAATTTCAGTTCAAGAAATAACTCCTTTGACACTTTATGCTAACAATATATGTCTGGTAAATACCCGGTCAAACACCAATAACCAATAAGAGACCTGGTCCATTATTGTTTCCTTGAGCCCTGATACTTCAGGCAAGCAGGAAATATTCGACACAAAATAGATTTGTGCTGATCAAGTTACTACAATTAACCCAAATCAAGCCGTGAATAGTTTTTAAGCGAAAATCAAATGGGGTTTATGAGATAAAGGAAACGGGTTGTTTCCTGAATGATGAGTTTCCCCTATATTTCATAACGTTAATGAGAAGTATTAAGCCTCTGTGACATCATATCGAAACAAAATCGGTCATTTGCACATTTTTGATCCCTATCAGCACAACACATAAACAAGGGATTATAGATAAACAACAAGTTCGGTGAAGAAATGAAACTGTTTGCACCGTTCCTTTTTTTATTTGGCTACTTCCTTGGTGGGTGGGGTGTGATCTGGATCTTAGTGATGTTGCTAGATCGAGGAGATCCGAAGTTTGCTGGGGCAGTCGGATTCTACTATGGTATTTGGATCTGCGTCTATCTTCCGATCGCGATTGCAGGAACAATAACTTTGGCTCGAATGAAAGGTAGTTATCGCAGGAGGATATTTGTTGCGATAGTTTCTCTGATAGCAGTTCTTGTTGTCATGTTTATCTCATTTTTTGCCAACATCAACTGGCTTATTATACTCGTCGAGTATATCAGCTTTGGTATCGCCTTCTGGCTTCTCGAGAGGACACCGAACAAGCGCATGGAGAGCAATGGCTGCCCCGACTCTAGTTCGAATGATTCACTGTAATTCCAACCTCTGTCCTGCACCGAGTAGGGAACACTACAACGAATTCTGGATCTCAATGCTTTGACTTTCAGTTCTTACAACACCTGCACAATCTTCATCTCCGATCTGTTCGTGTCTATCGGGTAGAATCTGTTGGGCAGTCTTTGTGCTGCAGCAATTGCAGTGCTTTGTTGCGGCTGCCTGGTGTGTTTGATTTGATTCCTTTCAAGGAGGATCTGTTATGTGGTGTTTGTTTTTTCGTTTTAGCTCCTTTCTTTCTTGTTGTTGGAAGGTTCGTTGTTTGAACCTCAACTATCATCGCGAATGGCGGGAGGTGGTCAAGTTTGATATTTGCGCAGTTTTGTCTGAGAGTTGGTTAATTCGTGACGAGTGGAAACACGATTTGAGCTCATCCAGGGTGCAAATCGGTAGTCAAATTAGTGAAGATCGGGAACCGGTTTTGCTAGCGATTTTTGAAAGCTTGCTCAAACGAGGGGGTTTTATAGTGATGACATCCACAGGGGCAGAAGTCTTCAGCATTCCGAATTTTTTCCCTCGCGCGCGCGAGACATAAATCAGGAGTTTCACTCTCTGCACGGCGGCGTCAAGTTCAAAATGAGCACTGAAGATCAGGAAGGTAGTGGTGCGGTTGATTTTTCGGAGATCCAATCTTTCAAATGCAACTGCACATTTTCGAAACCGCGAAATTTATTGATGCTGGGAGCGAAGCTGATGGAGAATGGACCGCCGTCTTCCTGCATCTGGTTGGCCCATTCGCCTTTGCCAAAGGCGATCGCGCGGATCTTGGTTTTGTGTTGCTGGAAGACCAATGAAAGATGCCGCCCCCCTTCTCCCATCGTGCGCGGCGGCTCTGCGAGATCAACGCGGGTCGCTACAAATTGGGGCCGTGGGTTTTCCTGTCCGAATGGTCCAAGGCGGTCCAGCTCCTGCACTGCCTGTTTTGTGATTTCGTTTAAACAGACTTCGGCGTCGATCCGCATCTGTAACTCTTCATCAGAGGGCTGTGGCGCACAGGCTGCAAATTCGGCAAACGCGCGTCGGAAGTCCTCTATTTTCTCTTCCGCGATTTTGAGTCCGGCGGCTGCCTGATGACCGCCAAAGCGGATCAGGTGTTCGGAACAACCTGTGAAGCCGGCATGCAAATCAAAGCCTGCAAACGACCGCGCGGAGCCTTGTCCAGTTTGCGAGTTCGCATCCAGGGCAATCATGACGGTTGGCTTTTCATAATGCTCGGCGACTCGATTGGCGACGATGCCGATCACGCCGGGATGCCAGTCTGCATGCGCTAAGACCAGTGTCGCATGGTCGGCCCAGTCTTCATTCTCATCGACCATTTCTTTGGCCTGTTTGAGAATCCGCCGTTCCACGGTTCTGCGATTTTTATTCAGCTCGTCGAGGTAAGCCGCCAACTGAGTCGCGCGATCCTGATTTGTGGTGGTTAACAGTTCGACAGCCAGCCTTGCCTGCCCCAGTCGACCTGCGGCATTCAAGCGTGGCGCAATGGCGAAGCCGATATCTTCGGTATCGAGTTTCTGGTCGGGCTTGATTTCCGCGACTTTCAAGAGTTCCAGCAAACCTAACGGCGCTCTTTCGGTGAAGGCGCTTAAACCGTATTTCACAAGCACTCGGTTTTCACCGAGCAGGGGAACGACATCCGCCACGGTTCCAATCGCTGCCAACCCGACTGCGCACTTGAGGTACTCGCGCATTTGAGGCGATGCTTTCTGACCATCGCCCAATTTTTGACACACGGCCCAGGCCAACTTTAAAGCAACCCCTGCCCCGCAGAGATGAGGAAATTCATACGTACTGCCGGGCAAGCGGGGATGTACCAGACACGCCGCCTCGGGAAGTTCATCGCTCATTTGATGATGATCGGTGATGATCAGCTCCAGCCCCAGCTCTTTGGCGAGTGCCGCTTCTTTCACACTGGTGATTCCACAATCGACGGTGATGACGAGCCGCTGTGGATCTTCTTCGTGCAATGTTTGAATCGAGTCACAGCTTAATCCATATCCATCTTCCAGACGGTTGGGAATGTAATAGTCGCACTCTCCGTTTGCTAATGTTAAGCACTGGAGCAGAATGCTGGTGGAGGTCATGCCATCCACATCGTAGTCGCCGTAAATGGTGATGCGACGTTTGGCATTTAGCGCGGCGATCACGCGGTCGGCTGCGTCTTCGATGCCCGGCATGGAACTGGGCTCCAGCAGGTCGTTCATTTTAGCGTCAATGAAGCTCCGCGCCGCAGCTGCATCTTGAAGTCCTCTTGCAATTAAGACCTGGGCAAGAAGTGGAGAGATCCGCATTTCCCCACTGAGACGGCGGACCTGAGATTCATCGTGAGGAGCAAATCGCCAGTTTTGAGTCATCCGTGCTCTCGATCAGATATAAGGAGAAAAAATCAGCGGTAAACTGGTTGACTATTAAAACAGAGTCACATTCGACTGTCAAAACCATGGTATTGACTGAATGTACAAAATGAAAGACTCCCCCCGCCGGGAAGTCAAAACGAACCCATTTCGGCTTTCCCCTGTCCAGTCCACTGATGAGAGAGGCACATAATCGGTCTAACCCGCCTGATCCTCAGCCGAGTGCACTGAGATATCGACGTCGGGACTTGCTCGTGCTCTGAGACAAGACTAAACTAAACGCTTCGGTGATTTTCACGTTACCCCTGTTTTTGATTGAATTACACATTAAGGTTTTGGGATGAAACACGTTCTTTCTGCATTAGTCATGAACCAACCGGGTGTCTTGGCCCATATTTCAGGCATGCTCGCTTCGCGTGCGTTTAACATCGAGAGCCTGGCTGTCGGTGAAACGGAAGAACCCGAATTTTCCCGAATTACCTTTGTCGTAGGGGATTACAACAAACTGGATCAGGTCCGAAAGCAGTTAGAAAAGCTGGTAACCGTTGTGAAAGTGGTCGATTTTTCCGGCGAGGACTATGTAGAGCGTGACCTGATGCTGATGAAAGTCTCGACCTCGGGAACGTCACGATCAGAAATTCGTGAATTAGTCGACATTTTCCGTGCGAAAATCGTTGACGTGAGCTCTGAAAACGTGATGATCGAAATCTCAGGTCAGGAATCCAAGATCAATGCATTCATCGATGTGATGAGGCCTTTTGGAATTCTGGAGATCGTGCGTACAGGACGAATCGCACTGTTACGTTCCGAAACAGTCAAAGCAGACTCTGGTTCAAAGGCAGTGGAAACTGTTTAATCATTCCACCAGACAAACAGCAGACTAACTATTCACGGCTGTTTTGTCCCACAACGCAGAGCGTTGCCTAAAAGAATGTTTGATGGCAACGATTTGACTAAAGAAGTTCTAATCGAAGTGGAACCGGTTCTGCTTCTTTCAGCATTACATCAATACAAGAGATCAGGATTATGGCAGTTACAATTTATTACGATGATGACGCAGACTTGTCGCTGCTCAAAGACAAGACCATCGCGATTCTCGGCTACGGAAGCCAGGGACATGCACAAGCTCAAAACCTTCGCGACAGTGGCTGCAATGTCATTATTGGACAACGCAAAGGGAGCGAAAATTACGATTTGGCTGTCAGCCATGGCTTTGATCCCGTGCCTCTTGCGGAAGCCACCAAAGCGGGTGACTTAGTCAATATTCTGCTACCTGATGAAGTTCAGGGCGATCTCTACAAAAGCGAAATTCTTCCCAATCTGAGTAAGGGAAATCTGCTGCTCTGCTCGCATGGGTTTAACATCCACTTTAACCAGGTCGTTCCACCTACTGGTGTTGATGCTGCTCTGGTCGCTCCGAAAGGTCCGGGGCATCTGGTTCGTAGCGAATATGTCCAAGGCGGTGGCGTTCCCTCATTGATTGCTTTGGTCGAAGGTGCCTCTGATAGTGCCCGCCAACTGGCTCTCGCGTACGCGAAGGGAATCGGCGGAACTCGTGGTGGTGTGATTGAAACGAGCTTTGCAGAAGAAACAGAAACCGACCTGTTTGGCGAACAAGTCGTTCTTTGTGGCGGTGTCAGTGAACTGGTCAAAGCCGGTTATGATACACTCGTTGAAGCTGGTTATCAGCCTGAAATGGCATACTTTGAGTGCATGCATGAATTGAAGCTGATCGTTGACCTGTTCTACCAGGGTGGATTGAACTACATGCGATACAGCGTTTCCAATACAGCCGAGTATGGCGACTATTCCAGTGGCCCTCGTATCGTCACTGAGGAAACCCGCAAAGAAATGAAGCAGATTCTGACAGAGATCCAAAATGGTGAATTCGCCAAGAACTGGTTGCTGGAAAACAAAGCGAACCAGGCTTCATTCAAAGCGATTCGACGCTTGAATCGACAGCATCCCATCGAAGCAGTTGGTAAAGAACTTCGCCGCATGATGAGCTGGATTGATTCGAAAGAAGTCTAATCCCACCTGCGGTAAATTTAACTACAAATGCGGTAGCGGCTTCGTATAGTCGTTACCGCATTTTTTATGGTAAATCGCAGTAAGATGTACAGATTGTTTGCCTTGAGTGATAACTAATCAAGTTCCACTTGTCTTTCTGAGATACCAGTCATATAAAAAGAGTAAGTCGAGTACTTTGTTCTGGAAATTGAACTATGCCATCATCATCACTGCCTCTGCACTCGCAGCATCAACGAACTTATCACGAGAATAAGTTTGTTTACCCGGTTTTATCCCGGCGCAGTAAGGGAATTTCGATCGGTGTGAATCTCAACCCCGACAAAATCTGTAATTTTGACTGTATTTACTGTCAAGTTGATCGCAGGGAAGAATCGGAAACCCGCTTTGTCGGTTTCGAACAGCTGCTGGCAGAGCTTGATCACATGCTGAAGTTCGTCATGAGTGGGGAAATTTATCAAGATCCGAAGTTTGCTACGGTGCCTGAAGCGCTGCGAAGGCTGAACGATATCGCATTTTCGGGCGATGGAGAGCCGACAACCTACAAAAATTTTGACAACATTGTCAAAGAAGTGGCCGACTTGAAAAAGAAGCATCAAGCGCATGATGTCAAAATGGTATTAATCACCAATGCGAGTATGTTCCATCGGGAAAGTACCCAAAACGCACTCAAACTATTAGATGAAAATCAAGGAGAGATCTGGGCCAAGCTTGACGCCGGCACGGAGAGCTACTTCAAAACCATTGATCGCACCAAAATTCGATTTCAACAGATTCTGGATAACATCGCACTCGTCGCGAAACAGCGACCGATTGTGATTCAGAGCTTGTTTATGCTGGTGAATCAGCAACCACCTGATGCAGCAGAAATCGACGCGTACTGTGATCGGCTCAACGAAGTGATTGAGTCAGGAGGCGAGATTAAGCTGGTTCAGGTTTATACGATAGCACGTCGTACAACAGAAGATTATGTAACTTCGCTTAGTTCTGCGCAAGTTGATGAGATTGCGGAAAAGGTGAAGGAAAAAACGGGTCTCACCACTGAAGTCTATTACGGAAACGCCGACTGACAGAGAAGCGCTCTCTGTCAGTCATTTGGCGTTGCGAGCGCGATTTCCTTACTCGTCGAGCTGAACGGGCTCGAGATCTTTGGTATTACGTTCAATCGCAAGCACAATAGTTTGTTGCTTACGTTTATTCGAAGAGGTATTGACGGCTGGGATTACCTGCCTACCATTGGGTAGGCTGAGACGCAGGGCAAACCGCCCTTCTTTGCTAACCGGGATTTTCTCTCCTAATAATGTGACCTCTGCTTGCGGGTCTGAGGTCCCATGAATGAGTAATTCCGTTTCCACATGGAACTCTCGCTTTGCTTTTTTGCTACGGGATCCATTGGAACCACCATTCGAATCGAGCGTCAAAGGCAGTGCGAGTCTTGCGGCAGCGCTACCGCCGTTCTCGTTCCGCGACGTATAGCGTCTGGATCGAGTGGCTGAGTAATTACTGTCGAGTGCCCGTTTTGTTTTGCCTCCTTTTTCAGAGACTTCAGGCATTGGAGGAGTTAATTTATGAGAGTAAACTAAGCCGAAAAACTTATTTTGTGGCGTCACAAAACCAAGCTGGAGTTTATACGACCGAGCTGGTTGATCGATTTGCACGAACCACAGCCCGGAGTCGATCTTGATTTCAACGTCTTTGACATACGCTTTACTGGTGCGACTGTTTTCATTTGTCGTAATATCATAAATACGAATGACGGGAACGGCCTGATACCAGTATGCCCCTAAAGCTGCTTTGGCACGGTCTAAGCTTCCCTGAGTCACTGTCCATGTCGCCAGTAACCAATGGGAATCTTTCACCACCGCAGTCAGCTTGGTTTCAGAAGATTCTGAAGTCGGTAGGATTTTGTCATTATGTGAACTCTGCCCGTTTGATTTGAGCAGTTTTTGTATCTTTGCCTGATGCTCGGAAGGAGCTAAGTGGCTTGAAGAAGATTGTGAGGGTAAAGCCGGTACGGCCGCAGGTTTAGGAGTAACAGAACGAGATGTTTTTTTGGTGACAGGAACGCTTTTACTTTTGGGTTTCGGCTTTGCTTTTGCAGTTTTGATTTTTGCGATTGCTTTCACCAACTCTTGTTTTCTCATGCCATGCCAGCCGGCAATTCCATGAGATTTAGCAGTTGCAGCAAGATCACGACGCGTTTGACACTCTAAAGCTTTTATGACTGCCGGGGACATTAGGAACGGACTCCCAAGTATCAACCAAGACACTGGTCGGTGTCTTAATATCGCCTTAGTCATCCATGACAATCAGGTTAAGTTTTAGCACATCTGCCCCGTTCCAGTACATTCAGAATATCGCAGTAATATCGAATCCTTTATTTCATACGATCAGAATGTAATGAACAATATGTAAACGTCAAATCAAATTTCGACCAGGACGCTACTCTCCCCAGAACAGAAAGCCACTATTAAAAATTCTCATAATCAGGAACCGCTGTTCGCTAAAGTAAAGGCTACTAGGCTGACTCCCTTGATCAGAATTGCAACTTTAAGAGCTTTGATTCGATCACCCAACAACCTGAAGTAGGTTAGTCAGACGAACTTATTATCAATGACTTTCGTGTCTCCTCAAAGTTTGTGACACTCAAATCACTCTTAACAACATGAAAAACGTTTTTAACACGAAAGGTCATAAAAATCAACTATTCGACTATCCTGATTTGCATAACACAAGTCCGCATTTAGTCATATCCCGTTACATCAATGGTACTTATAATTTTAGCCTTGTCAAAATTTCATAGAAACCTAATACAAGCAGACATCGTCCTGGCTAGTCAGCTCAATCGTAGCGACACTAAACAAATCGCTTCATCACAAGAATTTGAGATCTCTAAAAAAGCGAGACGCCTGAAAGCCTGTCAGAAGATTTTGAGGGTGTACCCGCACCTTGTTCCAAGACGATTGGTCTTGCTTTATAAGCTATTTAGGACCTCAACATACGGAATTTCATTTTTGAGAAAATTTAGATTCAGCAATTTCGATAAGCCGATCACTTTGACTCAACAAGGTGATCTACTTAAAGTCACTCTCAGGTTTGCTTCGTATTTGATTTCGCAAGCTTAATATTGCTCTGCTTCAATATTGAAAGCATCTAAAATGCCGCATCCTGACCCTACTCCTGATCGGCAAAAACGTTCGTCATTCGCCGAGGCCCATTTATGGGTCAGTCGATTGACAACAATCAGTTTAGAAATGGCATTACCTGCTTTATTAGGCCATTGGCTCGATACAAAGTGGGAAACAAAACCTGTGATGACGGCCATCGGTGCCTTTCTGGGTTTTGGCTGTGGATTGACACATTTATTACGAATGACTAAAGAAGCAGAGCGTAAAGATCGAAAGAGTAAAAGTCCCTCATCGAATCAACCTGAGTCAAACTCAGATGAAAAGATAGAAGTAGATTAACTGATCAATAATATAAATAATTCGCAATTATAGAATCTCATTAAAAACGAATTTTTATCGACTAGATAGACAGCAAGAATCAACTTTAACATCATGCTCTCTTCAGCTCCTTCGCAAAGTAAAAACCCGATAAAACAGTGTGGCATTCTTGCGGGCGTTTTAATTGGCCTGTTTGTTCTTCTCTGCTTACCTGCCTATTTGAGCATCGGAACAAAAGCAGTTGAAGGACTCGCTTACGCTACGATTCTCTGCCTGATACCCGGGATTATCGTATTGCTCATTTCGGGATTATTCTTCCGCGAAGCGGCTCCCGTTGCAGTAATGGCGATCTCGACTTTAGTTCGATTAATGATCGTTGGTATCGGAACTGTGTTGATATTGAACCTCAGATCTGATTTTGGTTTACCCGAATTTTTGATTTGGTTATTGATTTGTTACTTTGCGTCTCTATTGGTTGAAACCTTGTTGATCATTCGGTAATCTGCCGAAGTTAATTAGCCTAAACAATGTATCGAGTTAGATTTTTTTGGAATTGAGCTAAAAAAATGGCCGCCGGTCACACTGATCATTTTCATCATGTTCGCGATTTTCCGCACTTCGAGCTCCCTTGGGGAATTCACCTCGAGTTGCCGAGCCTATTCGGGTTCCAAATTACAAAGTTCATGCTGCTACAGTTAATAGCTGTTACTTTTCTGTTCTTTGTGTTTCGTGGATTAGCTAAACATGCTGCCGGTGGTCAAGTCGTAAGAGGTCGCTGGTGGAACTTCTGGGAATCGCTCGTCATCTATATGCGCGACGAAGTGGTTCGACCCACAATTGGCTCTGATCACCACCATGATGATGATCATGGGCACCACGAAGAACCCAAAGTCGGACACTCTGCTGATAAATACTTGCCTTTTGTGCTCTCCTGTTTCTTTTATGTATTGATTTGTAATCTTCTGGGAGTTTTCCCGTGGATGGGATCTGCAACAGGAGAATTAAATGTGACAATCGCACTGGCGTTTACGACGTTCTGTACGGTTATCATGTATGGGACGCGAGAACAGGGTTTTATTCAATTCTGGTTATCTTTAGCGCCCTCCATGGAGCTTCCATTTTTCATGAAACTCACTTTATTACCCATGATCTGGGTCATTGAGTTAGCCGGCTTTTTGATTAAACATGCAGTATTGGCAATTCGTTTATTTGCCAACATTATGGCTGGTCATACTGTGATTGCAGTTTTTCTGGGATTCATCGCGATGACCGCGGATTCAGGATTATGGGCGATCGTGATGCCTTCAAGCATCATTGCCCAAATATTAGTTGGCTTGCTGGAACTCTTCGTTGCGTTCCTACAGGCATATGTTTTTGCGTTTCTTGCAACTCTGTTTATTGGAGCCGCTGTACATCCTCACTAGAGGAACAGAGAGCTTTATTACAGACTTGCTTAGTATATTTCGTTTGAGTGTTCCTCGTTGAGAAAGGTCAGGGGATAAAAACAATGATCCAGGCTTTACGGATTATGTACATGACATGTGTTGTTGTATTGGCCACAGCTGTTCCTGCAATGGCACAAGCAGGAGAAGGTGGTGGAATTTCACTAGGAGCCCTTGGTGCGGGAATTACCATTATCGGTGCTGGTTTCGGCATCGGTAGAATTGGTGGTTCCGCTGTAGAAGCAATTGCTCGACAACCAGAGGCTGTTGGTAAAATCCAGACAGCAATGATTATTTCTGCAGCGTTGATCGAAGGTGCAGCATTCTTCGCCCTCATCATCTGCATGATCTGATGAATTCCAATTTTTGTGTCCATGTTTTACTGAAGAAACCCGTGCTCAAGCATTTGAGAACGATTTCATAACCAATTCTTCTGATGACAATGCGAGAGTCTTTAATCATGTTGAAAAGTCTTTGTACAAGCCGTTGTTTCATTATGCTGATCATAATGGGCAGCATCATATTGGGCAGTGGACTCATTGATTCTTCAGCCTCATTATATGCGGCTGAAGATGCAGGACATGCGACAGGGGCTCCGCTGGGCTGGAAAACGGACTTGGCCATTTGGTCATTTATTGTTTTCGTCATCTTTATTTTTGTGCTCAAAAAGTTTGCCTGGGGACCGCTCATTCAAGCTTTAGATGACCGAGAATTAAGAGTTGTCAACGCAATTGATCAAGCAGAATCAAAGCAAAGAGAATCAGAAGAATTAGTTAAAGAACATGCACAAAAAATAGCAGCTGCTCAGGATGAGATTCAAGCAATGATGGTTGAAGCTCGTTCTGATGCAGATCGTATCAAACAGGACATCCTTGAACAGGCACGACAGGAAGCAGAGAAAATCAAGACTCATACACTTGATGAGATTGAGCGAGCTCGCGAACTGGCCTTGAAAGATCTGTTTGATCAATTAAATGGTCGAGTCATTGATGCAACCGAACAAGTCTTAGGACGAGCATTAAATGAATCCGACCGTGAGCGACTGATTGAAGAGGCTTTGTCTCAGATTTCAGGAAGTTCTAACTAACAATTAAGAGACCCATTTTATTCAAATGAAGTGGGTGTAGATTGAATCAATATTCCTTTAGCTGTGAGTTATGGTTCGCGTGAACGATCAGAAAGAAGTAAAAACTCATGTACCAAGTGTAATGGAAGACCCGAGCGCCACATCGGTCGCGAAGGTTTATTCCAAAGCATTTCTTGGTTCGATTAAAGAATCGGAGAGAGATTCCGTAATCGAAGAGTTTACTGAAATTATCGACCTCGCCATGACTCAGCAACCAGTGTTTGGAAGAATGTTGATGTCAAATGCACTCAACAAAGACGAACGATTAAGCCTGGTGGATCGTGTCTTCGCTCCCCATGCTTCAGAACTTCTCACAAACTTCCTGAGAGTTCTGGCTCGTCATGAAAGACTGGAGCTGCTACCTCTGATCTTTACTCAAATCAAGACATTGCGCGATACAGAAGCCGGAAAAAAGGCAGTCTCTGTTCGGTCTGCATTTGAGTTATCAGAACAAAATCTGACAAACATTGAGAAATGTTTGAACGAAGCACTCGGTTTTTCCCCAGTAATAGAAACATCAATAGACCAATCTGTAATTGGTGGTCTTGTAATTCAAGTTGATGACACAGTCTATGACGGTTCACTGCGTACGCGGTTAAAACAATTACGCGGACGATTGAGCAATAGGAGCATACATGAAATTCAAAGCGGACGAGATCGCTTCAGTCATCCAGAAGGAAATTGAAGACTTTCGCGGCGAAATCGAGACGAGTGAGGTAGGACGAGTCCTTGAAGTGGGCGATGGTATCGCACGCGTTTACGGTCTTTCCTCTGCCATGTCTGGTGAAATGGTTGAGTTTTCCAATGGGGTTAGAGGACAGGTCTTCAACCTCGAAGAGAACTCTGTCGGAATTATTATCTTCGGCGACTATTTATCCATCGCTGAAGGTGATGAAGTTCGGAGTACGGGCAATCTACTTTCGATCCCTGTCGGTGACAGCTTACTGGGACGAGTCGTTGATCCTCTTGGTAATCCACTTGATGGAGAGGGCCCCATAGTCGCAACTGAATCCAGACCTTTGGAAGTTGCTGCCCCCGGTGTTGCAGCCCGACAGCCAGTGACACAACCGCTGGCAACTGGGATCAAAGCGATCGATGCCATGACCCCTGTTGGTCGAGGTCAACGTGAGTTGATTATTGGGGACCGTAAAACAGGAAAAACGGCGATTGCCATCGACACAATCCTCAATCAGAAAGGCAAAGACGTCATCTGTGTTTATGTGGGTTGTGGGCAAAGATCTGCGACCATTGCAGGTGTTGTCAATCAACTTCAAGAACATGGTGCAATGGACTACACCGTTGTCGTCAGTGCTTCTGCCAGTGACCCTGCTCCGTTACAATATATTGCACCTTATGCTGGTGCCGCGATTGCCGAACATTACATGTACCAGGGCAAACATACTCTGGTTGTTTATGATGACCTTTCCAAACAGGCTCAAGCATATCGCCAGTTGTCATTATTGATGAGACGTCCTCCCGGACGTGAAGCTTACCCTGGGGACGTTTTTTACTGTCATAGTCGTCTTTTGGAACGTTCTGCTCGTTTGAGTGATGAACTTGGCGGCGGTTCCATGACTGCTCTACCGATCATTGAAACGCTTGAAGGTGAAGTGTCGGCATATATTCCGACAAATGTGATTTCGATTACCGACGGTCAGATTTATCTGGAACCGGACTTATTCTTTGCCGGAATTCGTCCTGCGATTAACGTAGGGATCAGTGTTTCACGTGTGGGTGGTAATGCTCAAACCAAAGCGACCAAAAGCGTATCGGGAAGTTTGCGACTAGACCTTGCCGCTTTCCGTGAACTGGAAGCATTTGCACAAATGGGTACCGAACTCGATAAAGCGACTCAGGCTCAGCTTGATCGTGGTTATCGAATGGTTGAATTATTGAAGCAGCCACAGTTTAAGCCGATGCCGATGGCCGATCAGGTTGTGAGTTTGTATGCCGGTACGAAAGGGTACTTTGATACCGTTCCGATTCCTCAGGTACAACAAGCAGAATCTGAAATGCTCCAGTTCATTCATGATCAATACCCTGAAATCACAGATAAGATTACAGAGACTGGTAAACTGGAAGACGACACGATCGAACAGCTGAAATCAGTATTGACCACCTTCATCGAACAATTTCAACGAAAAAATCCGTAAACCGACTCAGTGATTTAATCACTTGATATAGATCATCAAAAACAGGTTCAAAATCTAATGGCCAAAGCACGTGCCATCGTAAAACGTTTAAAAGCGGTTAAAAATATCCGTAAAATCACACGGACTATGGAATTGATCGCCACTGCGCGATTCAAGAAGGCTATGGACCGCGCTTCGGAGGCTGCCGCTTATACTCAAAAGATTTCTGAGCTTGTCTCTGATCTTTCTCAAGCAAATCTTGAGTTTCATCATCCATTACTTGAAAAGCATGAAACTGAGAAAAATTCTGTCCTATTGGTTCTCACTTCGAATCGTGGACTTTGTGGTGGCTACAACTCGGGTGTGCTAAAAGGTGCCTTGAAACGCTATCAAGAATTAGAAACAAGCGGACAAAACGTACGATTGGAAGTCTCCGGAAAACGTGGTATCAGCTTTTTGAAATTTCAAGGTACTTCTGCGTCTCAAACTTACACACACTTTGAAGACCGCCCTACTTTTGAAGAAGTAGATGAGCTGGCCAGTCGCTATATTACTGAATATATTGAAGGCAAGATCGATCGACTGGATGTCGCTTATACCGAGTTTGTTTCTGCATCCAAACAAGAACCCGTTGTACATTCACTGCTCCCAATTGGTGCATTAAAATCATCTGAAGCAGAATCTTCAGGATCTCAAAAATACGATTATGAATTTCTTCCCTCTGCACAGGAAATACTGGAAGAAATTGTTCCAACAGCCTTTAAAGCACGCTTATTCAAATGCTTCCTGGACGCAGCAGTGAGCGAACAGATTGCACGGATGGTTGCCATGAAAGGTGCTACTGAAAACGCCAACGATATGGTAGGCACTCTGTCTGCTCAATATAACCGTGCAAGACAAACACAAATTACTTCGGAAATTCTTGAAATCATTGGTGGTGCCGCTGCCTTGGAGTAATTTCCGACCTGCCCTGAGTGGGCACTTTGTATTTTTACAAATTGATTAACATCAGAAAGTAGAGACAAATCAATGGCGACAACGGAAGCCAGTAAAACAAAAACAATTGGTAAAATCACACAGATCATTGGCTCAACATTTGATGCTGAGTTCCCTGAAGACCAATTGCCTGAAATCTATAATGCACTTATTGTAGATGAGACGATTAAAGGCGTGGAAATCAAAGTGGCCGGTGAAGTTCAACAGCACCTGGGTGGTAGCCGTGTCCGTTGTGTGGCCCTGGGGTCAACCGATGGTATGGTCCGGGGAATGAACGTCACCGACACCGGTGCACCTGTCTCAGTTCCTGTCGGAAAAGAAACATTAGGCCGCGTTTTTAACTTGCTTGGCGACCCTGTTGATGGTCGCGGTGAGGTGAAGACTGAAGAACGTTGGCCCATCCATCGTCATGCCCCTGAATTAGATAACCTGAGCGCAAAGACTGAACTGTTTGAAACAGGTATCAAAGTGGTTGACCTGCTCACCCCCTTTGTACGTGGTGGAAAAGCAGGCTTGTTCGGTGGAGCCGGACTTGGCAAAACTGTGATTTTGACCGAGTTAATTGCTCGAATCGCCAGTGCTCATGGTGGTTATTCTGTATTCGCTGGTGTGGGGGAGAGAACCCGTGAAGGAAACGACCTCTGGCTGGAAATGCAGGAAACAAAAATTGGTCAAACAGACCGTTCTGTGATTGAGCAAACCTGTATGGTCTTTGGACAGATGAATGAGCCTCCAGGAGCACGTCTGCGAGTTGCTCTTTCTGCCTTGACTATGGCAGAATGGTTCCGTGATACCACGGGGACTGATACTCTGCTGTTCGTCGATAACATCTTCCGATTCTCACAAGCAGGAAGTGAAGTATCGGCGCTGTTGGGACGTATGCCGAGTGCTGTCGGTTATCAGCCCACCCTGGGAACAGAACTGGGTGAACTCCAAGAGCGAATTACCTCAACAAAAAATGGAGCCATCACCAGTGTGCAGGCGGTTTATGTGCCTGCTGACGACCCCACCGACCCTGCTCCAGCCACAGCGTTTTCCCACTTGGATGCGTTCATTTATCTGGAACGAAAGATTTCTGAAAAGGGTATTTACCCGGCGATTGATCCGCTCGCCTCTTCAAGTCGTATTCTGGACCCACAATATGTGGGAGAACGTCACTATCAAGTGGCCCGTCAGGTTCAGCAAACTCTGCAACGTTATCGTGAACTTCAAGACATCATCGCCATTTTAGGTGTTGATGAATTAAGTGAAGAAGATAAATTGGTCGTTCACCGCGCACGTCGTATCGAACGATTCTTATCACAACCATTCCTGGTTGCTGAAGTGTTTACCGGTAAAGCAGGAAAAATTACTCCACTGGAAGATACGATTCGCAGCTTTGAAGAAATCTGTGCTGGTAAGTGGGACCATCTTCCTGAAGCCGCATTTATGTATGTTGGTTCCGTAGAAGAAGCTGAAGAACAAGCCAAGAGAATGGCAGAAGAATAAATAGACTTTGATTTAATATTGTGGTCGGGTATTCCGACCACAAATTCAATTTGACGACCTGTTTCAAAATGTGGTTAGACCACCAATGGCACAAGAATTTCGCTTTTTATTAGTGACACCGGAAACAACTCTGTTAGATCTCTCGATCCAGAGCCTGCGATGTACTTTGTTTGATGGACAAATCGGGATTCTACCAGGCCGCATGCCGATGGTCGGTCGACTCGGCCATGGTGAACTTGTCTACAAATCTACAGATGGAACAGAGAGCAATTACTTTATTGATGGTGGTTTTTTACAAGTTCAAGGCAACGTCATTTCCGTTTTGACAGAACAAGCGCTTCCCATCAGCGAACTGGACGCCGCAGAAGCTGAAAAACTTCTAGAAGAGGCACTAGCCAGACCGGCTATTGGTGATGATCAATGTGATGCCCGCGAACGAGATCAAGATCGTGCACGGGCTATGCTGACGCTGGCGAATCAAAAGTAGTCAGCCCTCACTTCGAATCAGTGTCTCTTGATTTATTCAGCGAATTCTCGTAAATAATGTGAAACTCATTGGAGTGATTTCACTTTATTGAATTTGACTGGAGTCGATCATGACAGAGGAACGTGACTCGCATGCTCCCCAACGATCACATGTTGGTGTCCATTTCAAGTGCTGTAACGTCTATTCCCACATCTACATGAATCATGACAAGACTGCTTATGCCGGTCATTGTCCTAAATGTGCTTCTCGGATCGAGATCCCTATTGTCAAAGAGGGTGGCTCCTCAGACAAATTCTTTACGGGTTCATAACACTCTGATTTACAATACTTTAAGGCAAATATAAAACTCCAGTTTCTGCAAAACGAGCTTGTTTACAGCTGCCAGACTCATCTTGAGCTAAATCGTGTTATAGGCTAGTATTCGACCAAGATTATCAAACGAACCCATCATTTGGCTTAGAACGGCCTCACGAAGTTCGATTTCGAGTTTTTAGCTTCGAGTTTTTTAAATGGACTATCATTTAAAGCCATTAGGAAAATCGTGCTCGGCTACAGGAAAAGAATTTACTCCAGGTGAAACAGTCCATTCCGTGATTGTCGAGCAAAATGGACAACTAGTACGACTTGACTATTCACACGATGCGTGGGA
The DNA here is from genome assembly GCF_007748195.1 of Gimesia aquarii. Taxonomy (NCBI): domain Bacteria; kingdom Pseudomonadati; phylum Planctomycetota; class Planctomycetia; order Planctomycetales; family Planctomycetaceae; genus Gimesia; species Gimesia aquarii. The sequence continues at coordinate 3,525,196 of NZ_CP037920.1, read as the reverse complement.
CGGACCTCCGGAAGGTGCAGTAGGTGAATGGAAATTACAAGTGCCGGAGCCAACATCACAAGGCCCTAAAAAAGTCGATGCCGACGCGTTAATGCAATACTTTGAACAACTATACGAAAACCCCAACCAAATTCAGGAAAAATTCCTCTACGTTCTTGCTCTATTTCTGGTGCAAAAACGCCGATTGAAATTAGATGGCTCACGAAATGAAGATCAGACATCTTATCTCCAATTATCAGGAACGCATGGAGAAGGAAACTTCGAGATTCGTGATCAGAGCCTGGAAGAATCTGAAATTGAACAACTGCAACAACAACTAAATACACAATTATTTGAAGACTGGGAATAAGGGGTTCATCCCCGATAACGGATCACGACTATGTTTAATGTTCAGGGAAGAACAGAAACAGCAACGCACCCGCAGCGATATGCTCGAGTTTTCAGTGTCGTGCACAGCACTATCATGATCCTCTTTATTCTATTGATTACATCTTGTTCCTCTGTAAGAACATTTCTTCCACAACAAGCCCCTGAGTGTGTCCTGCCACCAAATGCCAGCTACACACAAATTATCAACCACCTGAACTCGCAAACGAATGGCGTCTATGGTTGGCAAGCGTCGAATGTCAAAATTCGTGCACGACAGCAAGGTGGCATTCCGATCAGTTTAAATGCCATGCTGGCTGTGGAACAGCCAAAACGGTTCCGCTTACGTGCCAGCTCTCCCCTGGGAGCAGAAGTGGACTTTGGATCGAACAATGAACGATTCTGGTTCTGGGTTAAGCGGAATGAACAAAAACGAGTCTTTACAATTCGGCATGACCAGTATCAATCAATGGGTTCACAATTAAATATTCCCTTTGAACCAAACTGGTTACTTGAAGCCCTGCGGGTGGTGCCATTAAATGAAAAAGAACTTTCCATTCAAAAAGAAGGTCAGAACTCTCCAAACATCAAACTGATCTCAGACCGTCTGCTACCAAATGGCAAACTGGTTCAGAAAATCCTGGTTGTTAACCTTTGCACGGGAAATATTATTGAGCAATCGTTGTATGACAGTCGGGGACAACGCATCGCGACTGCGACGTTGGGTGAATACCGCGTTTGTAATAACTCAGGGGCAACACTACCGCATGTGATCAAACTGGACTGGCCCCAAGCTGGAATTGTTTTAACGATGACCATGGCGAACATTGATGTGAATCCCGTAGGTATTCCCAATGAAGTTTGGGGACTTCCACAAATTCCTGGATACCCGGTTTTAGATCTTGGATCGGGATTTCCCAATCAGCCCCCCCAAAGAGAAGCCTCCCTCAGACGCCCCACACGCATAGAATCCCGTGTTGCTGAACTCGAAGAACCAGACTGGTCGCAAGGCAATCCAGGCTTTGAACCAGAATGGAAGCCCACACAAATCGGCTTTGAAGAACCAGAAACCATTCCAGCCAATGACATTCAAGACGAACCATTAGAAAACCCATTTCGCTCTCCTGATTCATTCAGTGAACCAGAAGAAGCACCGGGACGCGTTCGACTTTAGCAGTCATCATATGGTGACCACATCAATCTTTTCAGTTCCCGGTGACTGAATCTTGAGTTGACTCAAGCTAGTAGTTGCTCTAATCGTACTCACCCATTTCTCTCGGATGAGTATAAAATTCCATTCACATCAATAATGATTTCATGGGATTTTTACAGGGTAACCATCGTTGATTGTAAGCAAGTTCTTCAATGTCTTTTGATCAATATTCTCTGAGAGAAATCTGACTGAACCATCACAGAACCCGGCAATAAAACCACCTTGATAAAAGCCACCAAATTTCGGTATTTTCTTACCATCGAATTTGATATCTTCCGGTTTTGTCCATGGAATATCTCGCTTTGCTTCAACAATGGCAATGGTGTTCGATGTACCATCTGTGATATCGATAAAACTCACACCGCTTTTATCATTCACTCCCCTCTGACGACGGCCCCTTCCTCCTCCACCGAATAGGCCGCCACCGGCTCCTCCAGCACCGCCACCAGCCCCTCCTTTACCACCAATTCCTCCTGCACCGCCACCGGCCCCCCCTTTACCACCAACTCCTCCTGCTTTACCACCAGCTCCTCCTTTACCACCGAATCCTCCGAAACCACCGGCAGCGCCGTCCCCTCCCCCTGCACCGAAACCAGTAACTTTGGAACTCTTTCCAAACGCTGTATTCTTACCTACGACAGCAAAATAGGATGTATTATTTGTAGTGCCGTCTTCAGCAGGACTTCGATACACATCCGGCATTTTCGCAAGTACTTTGAGATTTTGCTCGCTGTCCCATGGTTGGTTCTTTTGATACTCATCGTACAATGCTTCTTGTCCCAGATACGGCAAGATTGCCACTCGCCAACTGTGGGGAGTTTTGCCATTCGGTCCGATAACAACTGCTGGAGGAAAGTGTTTATGAACTGTATAATAATTATGCAATGCCAGCATAATTTGCTTCAGGTTATTCATGGACTGGGTACGGCGGGCTGCTTCACGCGCCTGCAAAACTGCGGGTAAAAGGACAGCAACCATCTGAATACCAGAATCATCTGGCAGCGATATCGTGAAACTGATGTTTTCACCTTTTTGAGTCACCTTCGTTGACTTGATCATCTTTTCGGCAATGTCCATCAAAGACATCAGTGACAATCGCTCTTGTACATTGTTACTACCGATATTCTGTTTCATTTGGTCAAGCATATTTGATGAGAGCGTGAGAATTGCTTCCAGAGTTTTTTTGATGCTCTCACCATTTTTTTCCTGATATAACATAGATGTCAGATCAATCTTTTTGTTTATAGTTAAGCCTAGTAATAAAACATCAGTATTTTCCCAGATTGGAGAGACAAGCCCCTGAATCATGGGATTGATGATCACTAGATTTGACTGATTTTTCCAGATAATCTCACGAGCCAATCGAATATTAAACAGTGCTGCCAGAGAATTATTTTCAACAGTCTGCCATTGCTTTGACCAGCGATTCGAACCACCATGCTGCATCGCTTGAACAATTTGTTGAAGCGATTTCTCTTTGTTGGCAACGATCGCCGTTCGATCATTTACAAACAACAATGATTCACCATTGACAGCCCTTGTTTTGTGATATGATTTATCCAGGTAGGTCGTTTCAATCAGTTGGCTCCGACTGAATTTCTCCATCAATTTTTTGCGATCGATTTTTTGCTTCGTTTGAATCACAGCAACTGACTCAGGTAATTTCTTATCAGCTTCTGGAGGTAAAAAAATGATTGTCGCAGCATTGATCTCAGCTAACTTCAGTCCTAACACACTAAAGCCGTGCTGCTTACGTTCTTCTGCATCAAGCAAATTTCGAATTGGTTTCATCACCTCTTCTGAAAGAATCTCTGCCGGTCGTACTGCGATTACTCCCAGAGCATGATTGGGAACATAATCCATGCTCAATTTGCTCTGTTCAACCTTTTGTTTCGAAGAGATCCCCACTTTGGGAGCAGTGTCCTGTGCCTGAATAATTCGATCCCCCCGAATTCCAACAGCCACAATGCCAATTAACATAATACATGTGACAGCAACAACACGAGTCGTGTGAGTGACGGTTCCTCTAAAAGGAGCTTTATCTCTAAGCATGTCAATTCGCCTTAAAAAAGTGGACTGTGTGGGTAAAAATGCGCGGGCAGGTCCCCGCACACTTCGATTGGATTGTGCCATTGCCATCTCGGCGAGAATCACTAAATACGAATCCGTGCCTCCTGACGAACGTGCAGCCTCCGCATCAGCGACAAGTTCCTGTTCCAGCCGTAGCCGTGCCGCCAGCCAATGCATTAATGGATGATAGAAATAGATCGACCGGCTAATCTCTGCACAAAGATTGGACAAGAAATCTCTCTGAAGAATGTGTGACAGTTCGTGTGTCAATACTGCAGTCATTTGATCAACAGACCATGTGCGCCAAGCATGGGGCAACAAGATCACCGGACGCCACCAGCCAACAACCGCTGCTGTTGCTAATCGTTGAGTCTCGCGCAAACGAATTGTTGACGAGTAATTGTGCTCCCTTAAAAGACCATCCAGGAGCTCCCGCACGTCGGTGCCATTTAAATCAGTCGTATGCTTCAATTCTTGTTTTAAAAGAAAATAGCCCACACAGAGACGAGTTAACCCTAGTGAGATCCCCCCAAGAAACAAGAACCCAATGATCGCAGGCCACGAGTACGGTTCCTCTAAGTTTTCGACAGGATGCTTATTTTCAAGACCTGCTACGAATCCACTCCAGGCAGAACTCCACACTGATTCTAACTTGACGGGCGCAACATTTGAATTAATCGAATCAGATTCAGCCACTACTGTGTTTGCTTTGGCGATTACCCTCTGATTCATTTGCGGGACTTGAGCTATCGACTGCTGTGTTCTTTCAATACTCCATTTGGGCCAGGGACTGAATGCCATCGAGGCTAACAACAGGGTTATTAACATCGATGAAGAAATCACGAGCGACCGTAACAACGGGCCTCGACTGCACAAAATCAGATACAAAAAAGCTGAGGCAACAGCAACAATGGTTACTTGCAGGCTCAACCAGACAACGCTTACACCAAGGTCATGCATTAGGGCTTCTCCCGTAAAATGTCTTCCAGAGCCTTGAGTTCCTTTTTCGTCAGCCTTCGTTCCTCCATCAGCCGCACCAGTAATTTTTCACGCGAGCCACCAAACACTTTCTGAATCATATCGCCCAGCATACTGCCGGAAACTTCATCAAATGAACGGACTGCGCGGTACAGAAAAGGACGCTCCTCATTCGTCTGCTCCAGAAAATCCTTCTCCATCAGGATCCTGACCAAAGTTGCTACAGTGGTATAAGCTAAATCGCGTCCCTTCTTTTGCAGGGCGTCACGCACATCAGAGACGGTTAATTCTGTCTCGGTTTCTGACTGATTCCGATCCCAGAAAACATGCATGAGCTCTAACTCACGTTCAGTTATTTCTTTCGCTTTTGGCCTGGCCATAGGGCATCCTTGACTGATTTCTGATCTACACAATAATATTTGGTTATTTAGATTTGGTTTTATAGTAATCGTGGATTTGCAATTTGTCAAACACATTTTTATGAATTGTGTGGATTATCACAGAAACTGAACCCAAGACCGCGGAAACTCAGCCTGATAAAATCTTACAAATTGCGGCAACGTGATTAAATTCAACGACGGAAATGAGTTTAAAACTCTTAAATTCAGAACCCATCCTTTAAGGTTAACATTTATGATTTTAAGTCGTCATCATTCGTAATTTTCATGGTTAAAATAGAAACTACAAACACTTTGTTTGGGATATACAATACTTTTTCTTGGGATCGTTTAGAGGCTATTGAAACTACTTCACTCTAATTTTAGATATATTTGTAAACCGATCACAGTGTAGTATCGCGTTTTCTATCTCATCTGAACCTGTTGTGATATCGACACGATGCTCAACTCCATCAACATCTTCGTATGTTAAATACTGACAAATAAGTACTAATCTGGATATTTTTTCAACCAGTAATTTCTCTATTTCTTGTTCGGTATATTTTTTTTGAGAATCCCTTTTTCTAACAAGCACTGTTCCACTCTCATTACTTACATACCCTCTCACTTTAATATCTCTATGTTCGGAACATAATCGCTTAAAAAGAATTTTATGTTTGTCTAGTTGTGCGAGATATTTTCCATCATCGCCTGTACGTTCTTTATGATCTTCAGGGCCATAGTAAAATGTTTGAAATCTTACTTCCAACTTTTCATTTTTTTCTTGATTGGAGAATAGAGAAATTACTTCAGCAGGTTGAATCGCTCTCGAAGTTTCATTTGGTGCGAGGCTATAGTAATACTCATAAGGTTTGAATTTTACAGAAACAGATTGCCCAGTATTTTCTCCGATTTGTTCAACCAAGTACTCAAATATTTCTTCTTTATAATTTATTTCATCAACTTCGTAGTGTTTCGGTAACAGATCCATCAAGTCTGGCGAGTAATATGTAAACCCTCCGACTGTCACCATAATTAATGCAAAATATCGCAATGCATCAGTGAGTTGACTTCCACCTAAAGCAAATTGATGAATTTTCATTTTATCTATTCAATTAAGAATGTAAGCTGATGTACTTTTTTACTGGTTGCTAAAATATGTTCAGAATACTAATATATCCTGCACGATTCTGACAACTAGCAAGCCCACTTAGATGAGTAGTGACATCATTTAGAATAAACCGTTATTCGACTGACTTATGGAATTCGTCTAGCCTGACGAAAAGATTATTGTTTTGCCATTCCATGCAAGAGTTACATAGCTCGTCTTGCACTTAGAATCGTAAATGCATTGATTTGTTTATCTGCAAATTGAGAAGCACGTGAGCCGAAATGCTTTTCGTAGTTTAAAAACAAAAAAGTACAGACGCTTAGCTTGAAAGATTCAATGCCTCTTCTTCACATGATTCATCTTCCGCAGGCGTGAATTCCAGTTGAACTAGTTCACGATCCCCTACAGTATAATGTGGGGCCGGAATATTATCAGTCGAGTAGTCTCGAATTGGTTTGTTGGAATCTTTCGCTCCAAATAACGTAAGCGAAACCACTTTCAAAAAGCCACTCCATGAGGAAAAGGTTTGATCCACTGCCGTAGGTTCATGTCCACAATGCACCATACAATCACGGCACTTCGAGTTCCCACTTTTGCGACCATACTGCTCCCACCGAGTTGAACTCATCAACTCTTCAAAGGTACCTGCATAGCCTTCTTCCAAAAGATAGCAGGGTTTTTGCCAGCCAAAAATGTTATAGGTCGGATTACCCCACGGCGTGCATTCTAACTCCCAGTTCCCTTTTAAAAACTCCAAAAATAATGGCGAATGATTAAATTTCCACTGTTTTTTCGGAGTTGCGAGAATCTCTCGGAATTTTTGAATCGTCTGATTACGTTTTAAGAAATGCTCCTGGTCAGGCGCTTTCTCATATTGGTACCCGGGAGAGAGCATCATGCTTTCAATCCCTAATTCTGCTAACTCATCAAACATTTGTCGTACACGCTCTGGATCTGCATTATCGAAGAGCGTCGAGTTCGTCGTCACACGGTGCCCTGCTTTAACGGCAGCTTTGATGGCACTGATCGCTTTATCGTAGATGCCATCTCGACAGACAGCTGCATCGTGGTCTTCTCGAATCCCATCCAGATGAATCGAAAATGTGAGATATTTCGAAGGCGGATAGTTCGCTAAATGTTTTTCGAGTAAGATTGCGTTTGTACAAAGATAAACGAATTTTTTTCTCTCAATGAGCCCAGCAACAATTTCTGGCATTTGAGGATGTAATAATGGCTCGCCACCAGGAATTGAGACAATCGGAGCACCACATTCATCAACGGCTTGAAAACATTGCTCAGGACTCAAATGCTGCTTCAAAATATGCGAGGGAAATTGAATCTTACCACAACCGGCACAAGCGAGATTGCAGCGAAACAGGGGCTCCAGCATCAATACCAGCGGATAACGCTTTACACCTTTTATGCGTTGTGTCAAAACATACTTTGCTACGGTCCACATTTGGGAAAGGGGAACGCCCACGATCGCCTCCATCTTGCGAAAACATCCAAATCCATTCAGAATAGGAGTCATAGCACTTTTACGAAACCCTGTCACCCCCAATATTTCACGTATGTCTCAATAAGATATAGAGTTAATGAAGGTCCTAAAACAAAGACTATGAGAATTGCCAAACTTTCGGCATATCAGGTACGAATCCCATTACGTCGGAAAATCAAGCACGCATCATTTAGTCGCTCGGAATCGGATTCCATTATCATTCGCTGTCAATTAGAAGATGGGACGGTCGGCTGGGGTGAGTCTGTTCCACGCGAGTATGTAACAGGAGAGACTGTCGATTCTGTTTTTTCTCACTATGAAAATACAGATTTTCATTCATTATTGGGTGCTGATTGGAATTCATTGGATGAATTGGTCAAGATCTGCCAGCAGATCGCTTTACCGAAGTTAGCAGGTGCCGAACCTGAATACACACGAAGAGGCTGCTTTGGAAACGCTGCTCGTTGTGCTCTGGAAGTCAGTCTGATTGATGCAGCGACTCGAGCAAGCGGCGAATCCTTTTCGTCAATTTTCAAACATCTGCAACAGCATCAAAGCCTGTTTCAACCACATCAGCCCGTTCGTTATAGTGCTGTGCTCACTTCCATGCGGCCTGCGAAACAATATTTACTATCAATCATGTATCGTTTCACTGGATTCAAACATTGCAAAGTGAAAGTAGGAATTCCAGAGATTGATGATCGAACGTTATTGAAACATTGTCGATCATTTCTTGGCAGCAAGATGGATTTGCGAGTCGATGCAAATGAAGCATGGACCAGAGCAATACTCGAACAAAAAGCCGCCGACTTCGCATCATTTCAGATTAGCTCTCTAGAACAACCTGTACCACATTGTGAAATCTCATCTCTGAAAAATATCGTAAATGAGATCTCAATCCCAGTTATGCTCGATGAGTCATTATGTAGCATGTCTGATGCAGAAACGGCTATTTCGAACGGCTATTGTGATTCTTTTAATCTCCGTATCTCAAAGTTGGGAGGGATCATTCCAACTCTGGATATAGCACATCTGGCTCAGCAGTCAGGACGACAATATCAACTCGGATGTCAGGTTGGTGAAACGGGGATCCTTTCGGCAGTTGGTCGACATCTCGCATCAGCCGTCAAGGGAATCACGTTTTTGGAGGGAAGCTATGATCGTTATCTATTAACCGAAAACGTGATTAATGAAGACATATCATTTAAATGGGGAGGGTTTGCTCCACCATTAGCAGGCCCAGGACTGGGCATCACAGTCAACGAAGATCGGCTCAAAAAACTCACTTGTAGAGAACAGCATTGGAAGTTCAGTTAACGATTCAACTAAGGAATCAGGAACACCAGACCTGTGACAGTCAGACTCTCAAATAATGCTCCACGCGGACTGAAAGGAAGTTTTTCAACCTGATATGGGGGACAGTCTCCTGGACGAGCATAACCCAGAGGATATCTGCATTCGTGTATGGGATAGGCACCGATCATATAAGGCAGAGCAGGAATTCGACCAAAGAAGCGACCTGCTGAAATAAATGGCTGAAGTGCACCGTAATTATATCCATATCTTTCTAGATAAGGCTCTTCAAAATAAAGCGGATTATAAACAAGCCCCGGTGCTTCCCACTCTTTTGTTGTGACCGCCCAATTTCGTGATTCTCCCATCACAACTTGACGGGCTGGAATCTTATCTAAATGTTCTGCAGCGGTATTTTGGGGTAACTCTCCTGCCGGTTGCTTGATATTGATCGTTAACTGAGAAAGCGGTGTCAGACCAAGTTCAACCAGTTGAGGCGATTTTGATTTCGGTAACTCTGTCTTTTTTTCTTCGGTCTCATAATTGATGTTTGTATTAAAAATCACTTCGCTTTCACTGAGGATTTCGGGCGTCTCAGTCGGCGTGAGATCAGATAGCACAGGCTTCTGCGCTACAAGAGGAATTTCCAGTTCCATTTGAGATTCTGTTTGCGGATTGAATTCCCTTTCCGCTAATTCGATGGAATGAAAATCTTCAAACTCGTCAAATTCAAGAATGGGCTCTGTTTTTTCTGAAGCGTTCTGATGCCTTTGATGATTTTCTGCTCGTTTATTGAAGCCGGTAACCCTGAAATGGTCAGCTTTTGCGACATCAGACGTCTTATTTTTATGGGAGTGATTTCTCAGACTGGCAGACTTGGAAATGGCTTCGATTTTGCTTTGATCTAGTTCGGGAGCGATAGAAAAATGCGCACCTTGTTTTACAGAACAACCACTTATGAAAAGGCAGCTCAGGTATGTAACGACCCATAAATGAATTGTCAGCCACCTCATCAATTCAGGTGCTCCGGTAAGTGATTTTAGCTTTTTAGCTGGAATCGAATGTATATGAGTACTCACTGTCCTTTATCGGCACAGTTCTACTCTGTGGGATATTTATGACACTCTAAGCAGTAAGGTCTTTGTATCATTCCCATCTACCCTCGACAAACCTGATGGATACAACACAGAACCGAAAGTATACATAAAGTCACTTTTTAATAAAAATCATTGTGTTTACGAGTTATTCTCACTTTAAAATTGAATAGGCAATGGTCAAAGCTCTCAATTTATCGTTAATAGAGCGTATACCAGTTAAGAAATAGGAGTTCGTGATAAAGAATATCAATCTAATTGATTAGACCGAGTGTGACGTTTGTGTAACCATGGGCTTTACATTTTTTGTAGATGGTTAAGCTGCGTTAATAATGATTGACATACCTTTTAGTGAGTAAAGATAATGGGGGGCGAGAAAGATATCAAAACCTTAAGCATATCCTTTAGTACACTTCTGGGTAACGAGAAGCCCGCGCAGAAGACCTTCAGGCCAGCTTGAACTTAGATTTCTCCTTTTCTCAATCTCCTCCAAAGCTTTACTACAAAAAGTAGTTACAAGTTTTGTGCTGTCAAAAGATAAAGCTTTCAAAGAACTCGAAGGAGAGTCTCAGAGTGGGATTATTAAAGTGGCTGAACCGATATCTTGGCAAAACCGAGGTAACACCCAATTTACAATTTGATAGCTTTCGAGAAGACAGCAATGCGAACTTGGAATTGATTCGCCTGGAAGATCGAATCGTGCTAAGCGTGAGTGCAGGTGTCACTGGCGACGTACTCGAATTGAATCTAGATACAGCCAATGATGAAGCAACGGTTTCGGTAGTCGACAGTGGGGCAACAATTCAAGTTGATGATGGACTTGGACTCCCTGACAGTATTTTGCAATTTGATGCGAGTCAGATTTCTTCAATCCTCGTGACTGGAACAGATTCATCACAAATCGTCAATTTCCTTGGTCAGGAAGATTTGGTTCTCTCTGGAACAGTTGATACTACCAGTTTTACTGGTGATGTGAATATCGGTATCGAACTTCTGGTCGGTCCTGGTGAGTCCCCACAGTTCAACTCAGCCTCCACGGTAACCTATTTGGGACAGTTTGAACTCTCGGGAGACCAACTCAATGTCATTCTGCCGAATGTATTAAATGCCGATGACGCGTTTGTTATTCAGATCAATGGTCCCAACCTGGAAATTCTTGATCCTGACCTTGCTAATCCCCTGCTCTTTTCCACTCCTGCGGGCTCTTTGAGTTCTATCAATGTCTTTGGAACTGACGGAGAAACTGATTTTCTAACTCTTGATTATAGCTCATCAGGTTTAACTGATATCACTATCTCTTTTGATGGTGGAACAGGCGGAAACGATGCGCTCGAGTTTTCTAATGGTGTGTTCGATACAATCACCCATAATCTGACAGGACCAGGTACAGGATCGGTTGATTTCAGTGGGAATGGAATCACGGAAATCACGTATACTGGCTTAGAACCGGTATTTGGTGGATCCAGCACCGCCAACGATGTTGTAATCAACCTACCCAATGCCACACTGGATGCCGTTCTGGAAAATTCCTTAGTTCCGGGTGAAATGCAAATCCGCAGCCTGAGTGCGGCTTTCGAACTCACCACCTTTGCTTCGCCCACAGATTCGCTCACAATCAATACATCCGGTGGTAGCTCCGTCGTAACCTTAAATTCGTTTGATACCACCTTTGCTCCCAATGATTTGATCATATCGGGACAGTCAGGTGATACCTACCAATTGACTGGTAGCGACCTGCTGGCTGATACAGTAACGCTGACACTTTCAGGTGGAGCAACTCTCGACCTGGGCGCGTTCGACGAAACTGTTGATGGTTTTGTGCTGGAAGAAGGAACCGTCATCGCCACCAGCGGCATCCTGTCTACCCAATCAGATCTGGATCTTCGGTCTGGAACAGTCCAGGCACAATTGAATGGAACGAATCTCATCAAAAATAGTATGGGTACTGTCGTTCTCTCTGGAACAAGTTCTGCTATAGGTTCCACAAGCGTACAAGGTGGTTTACTCAGAATCGAAGGATCGTTAACTACTTCCGAAGTCATTGTTTCAACGGGTGCAGTGCTGGGAGGAAATGGCACGGTAGACGCGCCCGTCACCGTCAACAACGGTGGTGTATTGACTCCCGGTTCCAGCCCCGGAATCATCAGTACTGGAGATTTAACACTCAGTGCTGGATCCACTTTAGACATCGAAATCGATGGCACAACGGCGGGAACAGACTATGATCAAATTCAGGTGACCGGCACCGTCGATCTCACAGGAGCAACACTTAACCTCATCAGTGCGTTTACCGCCGCAGCGGGGAATGAATTCCTCTTGATTGAGAATGACGGCGCTGATGCCATCACAGGAACCTTTGCCGGTCTCCCAGAAGGAACTTTGTTGACCTTCAATGGAAATCAGGTCTATATCACCTATCAGGGAGGTGATGGCAATGATGTTGCCCTGACCGTGAATACTCCGCCTGTTGTCAACAATCAATTGTTTGACATTGATGAAAACACGAGCAACTCAACATCTCTGGGAACCATCGTTTCTACAGATCCGGATGTACCTCCCGACAGTCTGGCATTTAGCGTTACCGGAGGCACAGGTCAGACAGCATTTGCCGTGAGTACGTCTGGTGAAATCACTGTTGCTGACGAGAGTCAACTGGACTTCGAAACCACAACATCCTTTGATCTTGAAATCCTGGTCACCGACAGTGCTGGAGCAACCGACACTGCAACGATTACGATTGATCTCAATCCACTGAATGATAATGCCCCTGTTGCTGCCAATCAGATACGCAGTGTCGATGAAAATGCCATCAATGGCACCAACGTGGGAGCTGTCATCGTTGCCACGGACGATGATCTCCCGGGCGACACATTGACGTTTAGTGAAACTGGAGGCACGGGTGCTGCGGCATTTGACATCACCTCAGATGGGCAGATCGTCGTCGCTGACCAGAGCTTACTCGATTTTGAGACCAATCCCACGTTCACTCTCGATATCCTGGTCGACGACAATGCCGGTCTAACAACCCCTGCTACAATTACGATCGACCTCAATCCATTGAACGATAATGCCCCTGTTGTCGCCAATCAGATACGCAGTGTCGATGAAAATGCCATCAATGGCACCAATGTGGGAGCTGTCATCGTTGCCACGGACGACGATCTCCCAGGCGACACATTGACGTTTAGTGAAACTGGAGGCACGGGCTCTGCAGCATTTGACATTACCTCAGATGGACAGATCGTCGTTGCCGACCAGAGCTTACTCGATTTCGAGACCAACCCCACGTTCACTCTCGATATCCTGGTCGATGACAACGCTGGTCTAACTACCCCTGCCACGATTACGATCAATCTGAACGACCTCGTTGAAACACTGGTCGTTGATTCTGCTGACTGGTCTGTTAACGATATCACTCTTGTAAGGGATGGCAGTCAACTGCGTGTTCTGAAAACGGGTACACTCAACGAAATCGTCCCTTCGCACAATTTTACCAATGTCTCCAGCGTGGTCATTACCGGGAATGGACTTGACAACACAGTTCGACTTTATGCAAGCGGAGGTAACATCATTCCTGCAGGGGGAATCAATTTTGACGGTGGTATCGGATCCGACACACTAGTGGCTTCGGATCAGGTGAATGACTGGGATATTGATGGAGTCAATGCCGGTAGCCTGTTGTCTGACTCAGTCACCTTCACAAGCGTGGAAAATTTAACTGGCAATGACGATGCAGATACTTTCGTGATACAGGCGGGAGGCCAAATTGATGGAACCATCAATGGTGGAGCTGGCATAGATCACATCGACCTGTCGAACGAAACAACAGATCTTTCAGTTATCTTAACAAGCCTGGGAAGTACAGATGGTTTTGATGGCAACGAGTCGGCAACATCCACCACGTTCCAGAATATCGATCAAATCACCGGCAGCACCGGCACCAACTCTCTGACTGGAATCGACAGTGCTGCCAACTGGACGATCAACGGAACCAACTCCTATCAAAGCACCAACACACTCGAATTCAGCAACTTTATCAATCTCATAGGGGGTAGTGATTCCGACAGTTTCAATGTCACCCCTGACACCGAAGCATTTAACATTGTCGGCGGCGATCCCACCAGCAATCCGCTCGGCGATCAACTCAATGTAGATACTTCTGCTGCTGGTACTGCTCTGGTTACCTCCAATAGTGATGGTTCTGGTTCCGTATCTGGCACGTTTCCCACAATTACTTATAGTGAGATTGAAGACTTCGCGATTTCGGGAATCGTAGACGTTCAAATTGATGGAACAACAAACAACGATACAATTGAAATCCTGGTCGTCGGAGCAGACATTGAATACCGCCTTGGTGGAATACTGATTGGCACCAGTTCTTTAACTCAAACAAACAGCATCACAGTCAATGCCGGCGACGGAGATGACAGTCTGACTGTAGATAGTGCCCTGGCAGCACAAGGCATTACCGTTGACTACGATGGTGAAGGCCAAACCTCTACAAATCCGGGAGATGTCCTGAATTTGCTGGGAACGGCGACCTCGGTGGAATACTTCTTCACCGATATCACATCTGGCAGTATCCGCATTGATGGCGCATTGACGGACTTCATTACTTACACTGGCCTGGAGCCAATCACATCAACCATTAATGCCACGAACGTCACACTGAATTACAGTGGTGTCACTGAAACGATTACCATTTCCGATGCAGGCGGTAGTCAAACTACTGTGACTTCCACAGCCGGAGAAATGCTGACCTTTTCTGACCCCACGAATTCACTGACAATCAACACTGGTGATGGCGATGACATTATTGACATCAACTCGTTAACCGCTAGTTTCACGGCGTCACTCATCATCAACGGCAATGATGGCGCAGACACGCTCAATGCGAATGCCAGCGTGTCACTCGATGCCGGCAATAATATTGAATTCAATGTTGAAACAATTAACGTGGCCAATGGTATCGCACTGACGGCGACAGGCATCGCCTTAAATGCAGCGGAAGTCAACTTGGATGGCGATCTCGTTTCCACGAATGTTTCCGGCGATGCTATAACCGTCAATGTACTGGGATCAACCGGCGGTGCCGACATCCAGGACGCTGTCGATGTAGCAGGCAATGGCGGAATCATTAATGTCGCTGCAGGCGTTTATATCACAGCTGACACGCTCGACATTGACGAATCAGTCTCGATATTGGGCGCAGGCGGTGATGTCGTTGAAATTCGAAAAACGGGTGACCCTACAAGTAATTTTGACGTTGCCGTCAACATCACAGCAGATAATGTCACGATCTCAGGGGCTCAGCTTGGTTGGGAAACGCATACTTCAGCGACTGACTACCAAGGCTATGTTGTTCTCACAACGGCCGATAATACCACACTCAACAGCCTGTTATTTGGCGACAACTACCGAAGTGCCGTCGTATTTGTCGGCGCTGATAATCTGGAAGTCTCCGACTCCATTTTCGAAGGAAAATTCGGACGTGCGGCAATTCGTGATGGAAGCGGTGGCAGCGGCGAGAACTTCCTGATCACGCGCAATGAATTTCGGGCAGACCATTTCCGTTGGGGACCGATCGCTATTGGGCCTCAGGGAACGTTTGGTAATCCTAATAACTTTGCTTTTAGTGGTGTGATCTCATTTAATTACTTCGGCAACGGCCTCGAAGCTGGTGCTTTCCAGGAAGCGGGCGATCAAAACTATACTGTCACCATCACCAACGGTGGTATGACCGCTGATGGGATTGACATCATCCACAACACCTTTGACTGGCAGGACTCCGCGACGACAAACGCGAACGGCATTTTTGCACAACCGGGTGGAATTTTCTTTGATCCTTCCCTCTCCGTCCCCGTGGGAACGGTCAATATTACGGACAATATTTTCAACGGGTTCACTTATCTGGGACCACAACCTACTACCGAGCCTTTGTGGAATCCCACCGGTGGTGTCTTCGGCGGTGCACTGGAATTTGATGGCGTGGATGATTTTGGTCTTTTTCAAGATGCTACCTTCGATGTTGGAGAATCAGGAACACTCAGTTTCTGGGTGAATATGGATGACCAGGGGCGCCGCAATCAGTTCTTTGAAGGCTTAAATAGTGCTGGTTTTGAATTCCAGTTTCGTAGCAATAGTGGTGGTCAATTCTTTGGTAGTCCGGGCCGTGCTGGCAACTCGAATAATTTTGTCATTCAAGACGGTAGCGCTGGTGGTACAGAAGGTGTCTGGCAGAATCTCCAATACACGTGGGACTTCAATGGCGGCGTGAATCCCCAAATGCACATCTATATTGATGGTGTCGAAGTCGGGTACCTCAATACAACTTTCGATTCAGATCTCACTCAGTGGGTCGCAACCGTTAATACGGTGAATGAATTAATTACTGTCGGCCGTGATGCCAGCGGTGACAGATACTTCGATGGACTGATGGATGATGTCGGCTGGTTTGACGAAGCCCTGGATCAAACTGATCGCGATAACATCCGGAACAATGGTGTTGCCGCTCTCGCTGCGGATGCCAGACTCGTCGCTCATTGGGATTTTGACCAGGCATCAGGGGAGATCGCCCTCGATAACAAAAACGGCATTCAGATGCTGATTGCCACCAATGGCATCGTTCCCTTTGGTCCCGAATTCCAGACTGCTGCCGGTCAGTTTGGTGGCGCGTTACAATTCGACGGAATCGACGATTTTGCCACGTTCCAGGATGCCAGTTTTGATGTTGGCAGACAAGGCACATTAAACTTCTGGATCAATATGGACGATACCGGGCGCCGCAACCAGTTCTTTGAAGGTCCTGATAATGGCGGCTTGGAGTTTCAGTATCGCTCTAACGGTGGCGGACAGTTCTTTGGCCGAACACAAGACGGAGCTGACTTCACAATTCAGCAAGGTGGTCAGTCAGGCGTTCAAGGCGTCTGGACCAACATTCAATATACTTGGGATGCCGACACCGGTGAAATGCATATTTACCTGGATGGTTCTGAAGAGCCGTATCTCTCCTCTTTTGATCAAAATCTGGCTGGATTTGACAGCACACATTTCACCGACACGATCAACGGTCTAATGAATGTCGGTCGTGATCCGGGTGACGGTGGACGTTTCTTCGAAGGACTCATGGATGACATCGGATGGTTCAATGACGTTTTAGACCAAACAGACCGGGATGCAATCAGAGTAAACGGCGTCGCAGACCTCGCGGGAGATTCACGTCTGGTCGCTCACTGGAACCTGGACGATGCCCCCGGCACGACGATTGTTTCCGGAAACAGCGGAACAAACATTGACCTTTATATTCAGGCTGAACCACCTTTACCACCGATTGAAGGTTTTGGAGTTATCGCGCCTCTCAACTCCAACGTCACTTTCAATGCATTTAATGACAACGACCTTGATTCCAATGTAACGTTAGATAACACCAATGTATTTGGTGACCCGTTGTTTGCCTATGAAAGCAACCCGCTGTTTGTCAACACTCCTTCTTTGGAAGAGCAATTTACGATTGGCTTTGGCTCTTCAGCCGCCTACACCTCTTCAGAATTTGCTAGTGACACGAACACGACAACACCTCACATTGGCGCGTTTCAGAATCCTCCCACACTCTATCCCGGAGTATTTGGCTCTGGTGATATTGTCATTTTCGGTACAGACGAAGATGACTTGCTGGAGTTGACATTTACAAGCGAAAACACAGCGACATTCGTATTGACTAGAGATGTGGGAGGTGTGAACGAAGTACTGGAAACCGTCATCCTGACTGACATTACATCCATCACCTTTAACGGACTGGGTGGCGATGATGTCATGATCATCAATCAACCCGATAATCAGTTTGCTAATCCAACAGGTGGGATACTCTTCAATGGAGGATCTCAGAATAATAATGGTAATGCTCTGGGAACGGTCGGATTAGATGGTGATACACTTGTCATCAATCACAATACGCCCGTTGAAGCCGACTCCGTTTCTTATATCTTCACACCGGATGCTGTGCCAGCCGAGGGAGAAGATGGAATCATCACAATCACCGATGCCAGCCTAAGCGATGGTTCCACAACGATCACCTTCACGGGACTTGAGCCGATCATTGACAACCTGCTTGTCGCTGACCGTGATTTCGACTTCACCGATGCCACTGAAACGATTTCACTCTCTGATGACGGTGTTGCCGGGGATGATTATTCTTTCATCGATTCCACACTCAGTGAATCAGTTCTCTTTCTGAATCCGACTAACTCCCTCACTGTTAGAACTGACAGCGTGGGCACACCAGTCGGAGTCGACACCGTTCAGATTGACAGTCTCGATAGCCTCTTTGATGCCAGCTTGACGATTCTCGCCGGCAGTGATGACCCGGTCACTTTCCAGACAGCAGTCGATCTGGGCACGGGCGATTTATTCGTCACTGCAGAAAGCGTTGACATTCTAGCAGACATCAACGCAGCCTCAACCGACATCAGCTCTTCAGGTGTCACCAGTACAACTTTCAATGGCGGGACTGTCACGACAACGGGTTCTCAGCTTTACAACAACGCTGTCAATTTCGTCACTAATTCCACGCTCACCAGTACCGGTGGAAGCACTATTGAATTCAGTTCAACCGTCGATGGAAGTATCGATTTAAATATCGACACGACAGGCAATACGATTTTCAATGGAGCCATTGGAAGTAACACTGCCTTAACCAGTTTGACTACCAATGCTGGCGGTGCCACAAACATCAATGGAAGTACGGTCAATACTACCGGAAATCAAACTTTCAATGATGCAGTTATCCTGGGAGATAACACTGTTCTCACCAGTACCAACACCGGAGACATTACATTCAATTCGACGTTGAATGGGGCCTTCACACTCAACATCAATACCGACGGCAACACCACGTTCAACGACACGGTTGGGAACAGTGCTGCGTTAACCAGTCTCACCACCGACGCCAATGGAACCACCAACATCAACGGGGGCAGTGTTACTACCACCGGTAATCAAACTTTCAATGATGCGGTTCTGCTGGGAGCTAACACGGTCCTCACCAGTACCGCGGCCGGAGACATCATATTCAATTCGACATTGAATGGGGCCTTCACACTCGACATCAATACCGGTGGTAACACCACCTTCAACGACTCGGTCGGGAACAGTGCCGCGTTAACCAGTCTCACCACTGACGCTAATGGAACGACCAATATCAATGGCGGCAGTATTAATACGACTGGCAACCAAGTCTTTAATGATGCGGTTGTCTTGGGAGCCAACACGGTTCTCACCAGCACTACTATCGGAGATATCATATTTGGATCCACATTGAATGGGGTCTTCACACTCGACATCAATACCGACGGCAACACCACCTTCAACGGCACGGTCGGGAACAGTGCCGCGTTGACCAGCCTCACGACCGACGCCAATGGAACCACCAACATCAATGGAGGTAGTGTCAATACGACTGGCAACCAAGTCTTTAATGATGCGGTTGTCCTGGGTGCCAACACGGTTCTCACCAGCACTGCTATCGGAGATATCATATTTGGATCCACATTGAATGGGGCCTTCACACTCGACATCAATACCGGTGGTAACACCACCTTCAACGACTCGGTCGGGAACAGTGCCGCGTTAACCAGTCTCACCACCGATGCCAATGGAACCACCAACATCAATGGTGGCAGTATTAATACGACTGGCAACCAGACGTTTAACGATGCAGTTGTCCTGGGAGCCAACACGATTCTGACCAGTACCACGACAGGTGACATCCTTTTTGATTCTACGCTCAATGGTACTTTCACACTCGACATTAATACCGACGGCAACACGACCTTCAATGACACTGTCGGGAACAGTGCTGCGTTAACCAGCCTCACGACTGATGCCAATGGCACGACGAATATCAATGGAGGGAGTGTGAACACCACCGGCAATCAAATCTTTAATGATGCGGTTGTCCTGGGTGCTAACACGATTCTCACCAGTACGGCGGCCGGAGATATCACATTCAATTCGACGTTGAATGGGGCCTTCACACTCGACATCAATACCGACGGTAACACCACCTTCAATGACGCGGTTGGCAACAATGCTGCGTTAACCAGTCTCACGACTGACGTAAACGGAACGACCAATATCAATGGCGGCAGTATCAATACGACCGGCAGTCAAATCTTTAACGATGCCGTTGTCCTGGGAGCCAACACCGTTCTCACCAGTACGTCTACGGGAGACATCACATTTAATTCGACGCTGAATGGGGCCTTCACACTCGACATCAATACTGATGGTAACACCACCTTCAACGACACCGTTGGCAACAGTGTTGCATTGACCAGTCTCACGACTGATGCCAATGGAACGACGAACATCAATGGCGGGAGTGTGAACACCACAGGCAATCAAATCTTTAATGATGCAGTTCTGCTGGGTGCGAACACGGTTCTCACCAGTACGGCGGCCGGAGACATCACATTCGAGTCCACACTGAATGGTGCCTTCACACTCAATATCAACACCGATGGTAACACCACCTTCAATGACACCGTTGGGAATAGCAATGCACTTACCAGTCTTACAACCGATGCCAATGGTACCACGAACATCAACGGGGGCAGCGTCAACACGACCGGCAATCAAATCTTTAATGATGCGGTTGTCCTGGGAGCCAACACGATTCTCACCAGCACGACAATCGGCGATATCACATTTAACTCGACGCTGAATGGGGCCTTCACGCTCAACATCAATACCGACGGCAACACCACGTTCAACGGCAGTGTCGGGAACAATGCTGCGTTAACCAGTCTCACAACCAATGTGAACGGAACGACCAATATCAACGGGGGCAGTGTCACCACAACCGGTAATCAAACTTTCAATGATGCGGTTGTGCTGGGAGCCAACACGGTCCTCACCAGTACCGCTATCGGAGATATCATATTTAATTCGACGCTGAATGGCGCGTTCACACTCGACATCAATACCGACGGCAACACCACCTTCAACGACGCGGTTGGGAACAATGCTGCGTTGGCCAGTCTCACCACCGATGCCAATGGCACCACTAACATCAACGGCGGCAGCGTGAATACGACCGGCAGTCAAATCTTTAACGATGCCGTTGTCCTGGGTGCTAACACGATTCTCACCAGTACCGCGGCCGGAGATATCACATTCAATTCGACGCTGATTGGGGCCTTCACTCTCGACGTCAATACCGACGGCAACACCACCTTCAACGACACGGTTGGCAACAGTGCTGCGTTAACCAGCCTCACCACCGACGTGAATGGAACGACGAATATCAATGGCGGCAGTGTTAATACGACCGGCAACCAAGTCTTTAATGATGCGGTTGTGCTGGGAGCCAATACGATTCTCACCAGTACGGCAATCGGCGATATCACATTTAATTCGACGCTGAATGGAGCCTTCACACTCGACATCAATACCGACGGCAACACCACCTTCAACGACACGGTTGGCAACAGTGTTGCGTTAACTAGTCTCACCACCAACGCTAATGGAACAACGAACATCAATGGTGGCAGTATTACTACAACTGGCGCGCAAACCTATCATGATGCCGTCTTACTGGGAATGTCTACGAGCTTTACTTCGACTACCACCGGTGACATCACATTTAATTCCTCGGTGACTGGGGGAGTCGGGATTTCCGTCGATATCAGTTCGACCGGCGATATCATCCTGAACGATTCTTTCACAACTGATGGCAATGTTACAGCAACTGCTGATTCAGACACATCAGGGACTGGTGACTTTACCATGCAGGTCGGCTCAAGCCTGGATGCTGGTTCGGGAATGATTGATATTGATGGTGCCAACGTCGTCACACGCTCATTGACTACGACCAACGCTTCCGCCACTTCGATCACAATAGATGCCAACAACGGAAACGTCACGACCAGAGATACTGGTGTCAATTCTCTTGGTGACATCTCAATCAATGCCACCGGCATGGTCACCCTCGAAGACGATGGAGTGAATACTGGTGAGGGAGGTAGTGTAACAATCCAGGCACAAGGAGATATCACCTCTACTGGTGCAGGTATCGATACAACCGTCGGCACGTCTTCAGGAGGCTCTATTGCAGTTACTTCCAATGCGGGAATGGTCGATTTCTCAAACAGCACAGTTCTGACGGGGAATGGTGGCATCATTGACATTGATGCCAGCACCGGTTTCACAGCGCTAAATAGCAGCTTTACTACTACATCTGGGACAGGTGGTGGTAGCGTTGACGTCAATGTTTCTGCTGGTAATATTTCGATTACCAATGGTGGGATCACCGTTAATGGTTCTGGTACCATTTTGCTGGGTGCTCAGGGAGCAACAGCCGATATTCTCATCGCATCAGAACTATCCAGCGTGGACGGAGGCATCTCTGTTCTGGCAGATAATGATATCACTCTCAGCTCTAACGCAAGAATTGTCAGTCAGGCGAGTGGCTCGATTACCTTGACGGCCGACAATGACGGCTCTAATGCGGGTAGCATTACTATGGATTCCGGTAGTACCGTGGAATCCCAGGGAGGCCTGGTTCAGCTCTCGGCCTACGATAATATCGCTGTCTCTGCGATTACCACCACAGGCGGTCGCGTTGATATCACCTCAACCAATGGGAATATCACAGACAATGATGGCACAACAGCCAAAAATGTTACCGCCAATCAACTGGTCCTGAACTCCAATACGGGCATTGGCCAATTAGCAGATGCGATTGACACGGCTATTTCGTTTCTGGAAGCAGATGCTGGTACAGGCGGCCTTTTCCTGGATAACATGGGCAACTTGACTATCGGTAACATTTCGGCACAGGTTGGATTAGATGCCGATTCAGATATTCTGGTCAATGTCATGGGCACACTCGACATTACCGAAAATGTTCAATCCACCACAGGCTCCGTTGAATTGAACGCCACAGATACACTTACAGTTGACGTCGCAACAACCATAGCCACGTTTGGAACCGGGGCATTGTTACTCACCTCCACACGCAATATCAAACTCAATAATGGTAGTAACCTGAGAACTGTCAACGGCGGGATCACATTACTGGCCAATGATGGGGGAGTCACTGCCGGTGATTTCAGTGGTATAGAAGCAGAAAACGCCACGATTGAAACGACCGGCGAGGGAAATATCTTACTCACCGGATTTGGTGGAGCTGATGCTCTGACAAGTGACCATTATGGCGTTCATCTACATTCAGGAACTTCTGTAACGTCAACCGATACAGGTGCCTCAGCCGGAACGATTACCATCAACGGGACGGGCGGTACAGGAATTGACAACAACAGAGGTGTGTTCATTGAAGGTGCATCGACCAACATAACCAGCGTCGACGGAAATGTTCAAATCGTTGCCAATAGTAGCAATGGCGATGGGGTTCTACTAGCCGATCAGGCAGCAGTTGTTTCCACCGGTACTGGTGCTAATGCAGCGACCATTACCATTAATGGTACCACAACCTCTGATAATGCTGGTGTGACGCTTACCAGTAATGTGCAATCTTTGGATGGGGATATCGCGATTACTGGTAGTTCAACTGGTGGAGGAACTGCCTCGGAAGGTGTATTAATCCAAACGGTTGCGGGCCAGGTCAATGCCACTAATGGCAATATTACCATCGACGGAACCTCGAATGGCGATGATGGAATTGAAATCTCAAACAGTTCCGGTATTTCGATTACTGGCACGGGGAACCTTCAGTTACTGGGTGAATCAACGGGGACCGGCAGCGGTATTGAATTTAACGCAGCTGTGAACAGTAATTCTGGAACGGTTACCTTTACTTCTGAAGATGATGTGATACTAGGCAGTGTGGCGCTGATTGATTCGACATCCGGTACTGTGACTATCACCGCCGACAATGCCGCTGGTAATAATGGCAACCCCATTTCCATGGCCAATGGTGCCCTGATCGATGCCGGCTCGGGAGACATTAACCTCACCACAGATGGCAACATTCTTTTGGGAGGTCTGCTGACTACCGGTACGGTGAACGCGGATTCTCTGTCGGCAGCCATCATTGATAACGGTGACACCCACACAGACATCATCGCATCCACGGCCGTGTTGAACGCAGTCACTGGTATTGGTGATGGCAATCCACTGGAAACGTCAATCGGTACACTCTCTGCAACAGTGTCGGACATTGGTGGTCTCTTTATCGACAACAGCATTGCCGTCGAACTGCTGGACGTTTCGACTTTCGATGGAGAAATCGTAATCAATGCAACAGACACAATTACTGCTACATCTGTGGTTTCCAATAACAATTCGGGCAGTGACAGTCACGATATCTCACTCACGGCAACAGGTACCAACAGTGATATCCTGGTGACAACGATTACTGCCACTGGTAACGCAGATGTTACCCTGACAGCCGATGACGGTATTCTCGACACCAACGGTGCCGATGCAAACCGGATTACAGCCGATAATTTGATGATGACCTCCACCAGTGCTGGTGGTACACAAGACGGGATTGACGTCGACACGTCTGTGAATAGTGTCACCGCTGTTGTTAATACCAATGCCGGTGGTATCCGCATCGATGAAGTTGATGACATTATCTTGACTCAGCTTACAACAGCCGATGGCCCCATCACCGTCAATGCGGGAGGCACGATCCAAGTATTAAACGTGGTCTCTGAAAACAATTCCGCTTCCGATACGAACAACGGTATCATGCTCACTGCAACGGGAGCAACAAGTGATATCATCATCACAACATTGACTGCTCAGAATACGGCAGACATCACACTCAATTCAGACCGTGACATTCTTGACTCTGACAGTTCTGACCTCAACATTACATCAGGCGATCAATTGACAGCTGTTGCCGGTCGCAATATTGGTGGAATCACAAGTATCTTTACAGAAACGGATTTTGATCCGCTGCAAACCTCAGTAGATCATCTCGATTTGACCAGTGGCAATATTATTGCCATTCACAATACAGGTACAACACCTGAATTAATCAATCTGGATGCTGGCACAGGCACTGCCGGAACGACTTTTATCAGAGCAACCGGCGGCGCCTTGGACGCTTCTTTAACAACAGGCATCAGCAATACACAGGATAATATCGGCTTTGTGTCTGACACTTCCATCACAGTACCAACCGGATTACAGACCTCGAATCTACGTTTGGACGCTCCTGATATTATCGATACTGGTGGCGGAAATATTGACATCAATGCGGTCAATGCCATTTTGTTTCACTCTAGTTCGGCAGAAACGGTCGAAATTACCGCTCAACAATTTGATGGTACGGCCACAGGCAGTGATTTCATTATCATCAACGACTCCCCTGCCCTTGAGCTCATTGACCTGAACTCCGATGTGACTGCCCTCACAGGTGGTGCTGACACGAATATTGCACTGACGTCAGCAGGCGGCATCACAGTTACAAATCTGATTCAGGTACTCGGGGCAGGTACTTTGAACCTGGAAACCACAAACACAGACGCCGATTTGGTCCTCAATCAGAACATTCAAAGTGGTACAGGCGGTGTGACGATTTCGACTGCCAATAATATCATCTTCAATGGTGTCACAAATCTGACGAGTACATCGGGCAGTGTGCTGTTGACCGCTGATGCAGATAGTGGTGCTGGTGGCTTATTCGGTGGCATCACGATGGCAGATGGTTCGTTCATCAATGCCGGCGATGGAATCGTCAATCTCACTGCCACTGATGACATTACGATTGGTCATATAGTAACAACCAATGCGACGGACTTCGCGATTCATCTTGAGACAGATGGAAGCCTGATTGACGCTGGTGACAGTACGGGAGAAGACCTGGTCGCGAACGAAGTGGGGGCTCGCGTTACGATCATCGCCGCTTTGGGTGCTGGTAAATTAGCAGACATCAATGGGGAAATTGAAACACAAATCGATCAGGTCAATATTACCAACCAGACGTCTGGTGAAATTCAGCTTATTGAAACGGATGCCGTTATCATACATGACATCCTGCAGACTACTGCTGGTAACATCAGCGTTGTTGCCGGTGGAAACATTCTGCTTTCCGGTTTGATAGAAACGACGACAGGCGATGTGCTGCTTGATACGCAGGGTACAATTATCGACCAAAACGATGGTTTACCAGACCCCTTAAATATCCATGCCGTCAATCTGGACCTGAACGCGATCACGGGAATTGGCGTGGGCGACACACTGGAACTCAGCGTGGATACATTCTCGGCTGATACAACCAACGGTGACATCCTGCTTCACAACACGGCGACAAATTCTGCTACCGCTTCCAGTATTTCTACAGGCAAGGGAAATATTGCGCTGGAACAAATCGGGAATGAATCACTTACGATTGATTTTGCTTCTACCCTCGATGGAAATATTACAATCTCGAATGAGGGTGATGCTCAGACTGACATTCTGACTTTAACTTCAACCACTGCTGGTGGAACGACACCTGAAATCAATGTTTCCACCATTGGTTTTGGAAATATCCTGCTGGGCAGTGTCACCGGTCTGGATGGTATAATTTCAGTCATTTCCGCGGGAGAAATCAATGATGCCGTCAATGATCAAGCTGCACCTGAAATCGACCTGAATGCTGCATCCGGCTCCATTACATTACAGGCAATCAATGGCATTGGGAATAACGAACGGATTGAACTCTCAGGCAGAACGCTTTCCATCAATACAACAACAGGGAATATTGATGCATCCAACGTATCCTCTCTTTCAACAGGCCCTGTTGGCGTCTCTCGTTTAACCACCGGCAATGGAACGATTGACTATCTGCAAACGGGTGGACAAGACACGACATTCGAGGAAATTACCACTACTGGTTCTGATATAACAATCGAAACTGACGGTTCGATTCTCTTTGAGAATCCGGGCGTGTTGACAGATGTCGTTTCAACGGATGGAGCAGGCACAGTTCAAGTCATTGCGACGGGTGTGAATTCTTCCATCGAGATCAATGATGGATTCCGTACGGCTGGTGGCACCATCTACCTGACCGCGCAAAATAGCCTGACCTTCGGTAGCGAAGGAGATATTAACTCTTCCAATGGAACTATCACATTACTCGCAGATTCAGCATCACTGGGAGCCGGGGGAGGTGGCATTTCCATGTCCGATGGCACCATCTTCAATGCGGGAACCGGGACTGTTGACCTGCAGGCAGGCGATGATATCGCAATCGGCCAATTGATTACCACAACCTTGACTCGCCTCACCAGTACGGCAGGAGGCGTTGTGGATGCGGGTGACTCTGGCGGCAGAGACATCATTGCAGAGGAAGTCGTCCTCCGAACCGCTACTGGCGCTGGCTCAGCAGATCCACTGGAAACAGCCGTTTCGACTCTAGCTGCTTTGAATACTGATTCAGGCCATATTCAAATCCACAATGACCTGGGCGGCGCCTTATTAACTATCGGCACAGTTGACGGGTTGGCAGGTGTCACAAATTCGGCGAATACACCTGGTGACATTTTCATTTCAAACGCAAGCCCACTCACTGTGAATGCTCCAGTGACAAATAGCTCCGGTGGAAATATTGGCTTGGAATCAACGGGCCCCGGAGACTTAACATTAAATGCCTCTGTGCGAGCCTTTGGCGGTAACGGGAATATTAATGTCAATGCCGATGACGGATTTTTAGCCATCAATGATACGGGAGCTGCTTCGGATCATAGTGTTGCGGGAACCGGAGTCTTCTCTGGCCATGGTACAAGTGGAGTGATCATTGATAATAACACCACTCTGAATTCGGAAACAGGCGCCATTGCAGGAGTCCCTCCTGTGTTAACAAACCTGGGAACTCCTCAAATACTGGCAACAGGAGATGCAACTGTTACAGGAGACTTTGGTCGTTTCACAGAACAAAACTTTTTCATTACTATTGACTGGGGTGATGGCACAGTCGAAACCTTCAATTTTTCTGACCCAGGTTCGTTTGTATTTAATCATACTTACACATTAAACCCCAATGTTCAAAACCCAGCAGCCGATATCCCCATTTTGGTAACCATGCAGGGAGACATGCAGTTTACGTTCACAGATGGTAATGGAAGCCTCGACTTTACCAGTGAAGCAGGTCTTCTGGAAACACCTGGTGAAGGACTGGCAAACATCGCCATCGACACGACCCCTCAAGTTCCTCAACTGCTATTTCCTCAAGCTGAAGTAATTCTTGATTCGACTTCCAATCAGCAAAGTTTATTTGTTGTCCAGGACACATTGACGATTGAAGGCGCACTTCAGGAAGCCAATAAAAACGCCGAGCGTCTTGTTTTCTTAAGAATTCTGGCACCAAATGGCAATCTGATTGAAGACGTGCCATTACAGGAAACAGATCTTGACAATCTGCCAAAGCTGTTTAAATCACTTCCCGATGGACGATATCAGATCTACTTAAAAGAAGCTGGTGAAGAACGCATTCGTCTTCTGATGGACGTAGACATTCGTGGTGGAAAAGCGACGGATGTGACGGAAGATCAACCCAATCAGCCATCCTCAACTGATAATCAAAATTCAGCAGAATCTGACAGTACAACGCAAAATGAGACCATGAAGTCACCCGTTGCTTCTTCTTCAGAAAATGTTCAATTAGACACTTTTGAGGGAGTTACAACTGTCATTAACACAATCTCGGAACGAACCGAGTTCCCAAATACATTTGAGTCCACAGATGCCTATACAACCGAAGCTCTGCAAGAGACTTACGCTCCTGCAGATATTCCAGAACCTAACTCTCACTCAAACAACACACAGACGAATGCCGTAGAAAAAGCATGGAGTAGCTCTGCTCTGCTCTCAGGCTATTTCCACGGGCGTTCGGTTTTCAAAAAACCGACGAAACCGGAAGAATATGAGTCGGCGATGGAAAAATATGGCCAACGTTTAATGAGTCGTCACTACAACATTTTCAGAAGAAATTAACAATCCAAGACCTTAAATGATATCATCTTTTGTATAACTTAATAATTGAGAATCGGGTCAAAACAACTTACATTATATTTCAAAGAGACTGTCGTTTTTTCTTACTCAAACGAAACGGCAACATGCGGGTAACCTTATGAACGACACTCCGGACAAAAAAGAACAAAATGAGGAATCGCCGGACGAACTGAACACACACGATGCGCAGTCTGAAAGCGAATCACAATCTGATTCAGAGAATTCTGGTAATGAAAACGACCAGACCATCATCTCGGATCAATGGGCTTCAGAGGAGTTCTCCAGCGCAGGACAGGAAACGGTCGAAGAAGTCGCTTCAGGAGATCAATATCAGACGCATGATGAATCGATTCCAGACTCAGACACTGTGGATGATCTCTCAGCGAATCAGCAAACGGTTGCCGAAATCAATCCATCAGATGATATTTACGCAACGGTCATTGATCCTGAGCTTACCGATGCCGATGAATCGCAAATAGCAGGAAATCAATCTAAAGGATCGGAAACAGAAACAGTCAGTGAATTTCCAACAAAGAATACAAATGCTGAGAACGACCAAACACTGGTGCTCGACGAACCAGTAGAAAATTCGGACATCAATGCCACATTAATCGAAGATGGGAATCAACCGCTCGACATCGATGCCACTCTTGTCTCTGATGATGTTCCTCCAGAACTCATGGCAACCATGAACTCTGCCTGGGGACCAGAAATGGCGACAATGGCTGAAGGTCCTGAAATGACCATCAAAGCTCAAGAATTCATTGATGAAGACCTTACCAATCAAACTTCTCTGGTCATCAAAAAACGAAATTTCAGTGATACCACAGCGGCTGAATTTACAGCGGATGCTGAATATGAACTGATTGAAGTCCTTGGCCAGGGTGGGATGGGAGTAGTCTATACGGCACGACAAACATCAATCGACCGTCAGGTCGCTGTCAAAATGCTGAAAAGCAAAACAGCAAAAAATCAGGATCAACGACATAAATTTCTTGCGGAAGCCGTGGTTACCGGTGAACTGGACCATCCAAATATCGTTCCGATTTATGACGTTGGAAGCAACAACAGTGGTGCCCTGTTCTACTCAATGAAAAAAGTCGAAGGTCGCCCCTGGTTAAAGAGTATTCGTAAAAACTCGCTTGCTGAAAATCTGAATATCCTGATGAAAGTCGCTGATGCGGTTGCTTTTGCTCATTCAAGAAGTGTTGTGCATCGTGATTTAAAGCCCGAAAATGTGATGCTTGGTGAATTTGGTGAAGTACTGGTCATGGATTGGGGGCTGGCACAATCTACGACCGGATTTCGGAAGTCCAATAGTATTATTACAACGTCCAGTATGGGTGGAACTCCCGCTTATATGGCTCCTGAAATGGCAACAGGACCCGTAGACAGAATTTCGCCACTATCTGATATTTACTTGTTAGGAGCCATTCTCTACGAAATCCTCACAGGACGCCCGCCACATACAGGCAAAACCGCGATGAAATGCCTGATGGCAGCCGCAAAGAATAGTATTGTACCAACTGAGAAAAAAGGAGAACTGGTTGACATTGCCATGAAAGCGATGGCAACACAACCCCAGGACCGCTATCCCAGCGTGCAGGCTTTTCAACAAGCCATCATGGAGTATCAATCACACTCCGAAAGTATTTCTCTAACAACAAGAGCTGAAGAAGATTTAAATTCCGCAATCAAAACAGAAAATTATGAATCGTTTTCAAGAGCATTATTTGGATTCCAGGAAGCACTCTCACTCTGGCCTGAAAATTCATCAGCGAGAGAAGGAATTCAGAATTCCACATTAAGCTATGCCGGTACCGCTTATGAAAAAGGAGATTACGATCTCGGACTCTCACTCTTAAGTGAAGAGGACACATCACATGTAGAGTTGATCACAAAGATTCGTTCGGCTCAAACAGAACGTGATGCGCGCCAGCAACGTCTCCGTGCAGCAAAGCGGGTTTCTGCCGGTATACTGGCGACCTTCCTGTTTGTCGTCATCGGTGCCTTCTTCTGGATTCGAGCAGAAGCAAATCGTGCCCTTGAAGCAGAAAAAGTTGCTGAGAGTGAACGGGATACTGCAATACTAGAACGGAAAAAAGCGGATGATGCACGTGCTCTGGAAGAAATTGCACGTAAAAAAGCAGAAGATGCAAAAGAACAAGAAGAGATTGCTTTACAACAGTCAATAATTGATCGTGACAAAGCTATCAAAGCAAAAGATGTAGCAAATAAAGCAAGAGCCGATGAAGAACAAGCAAGGCAAAGGGAAGAGTACGAAGCCTATATTGCTCGTATTGGTCTGGCAGCTGCGAAGATTGAAGAAAATGCGTTTGAAAGTGCCATTGAACTATTAAATGAATGCCCCGAAAAATTAAGAAACTGGGAATGGGGACGCTTAATGCACCTCTGCTCTCAAAGTAGCCGTGACTTTGACGCCAAAGCTCCAATCGATGCGTTAGCAATTTCTAAAGACGGTTCACAATTTGTAACCGGTGGAAAAGACGGCTTCGCTCGTCTCTGGGATCGGGTGAGCGGGAAAGTCATTGGTGAATTCGACCATAATAAACACCCTGTACTGGCAGTCGCGCTCAGCCCAGATGGAAAGTTATTAGCAACAGGGAGTGAAGATCCAAAAGGTTTTATCAAAATATGGGATCTGAATTCACAAACACAAATCCCTAGAACATTTCAAAACTCAGAGGGGAAGAATCCGTTCGATAAAAGCCACACCGAAGGCGTGTTAAGTCTCTCATTTTCCAATGATGGAACGCGACTGCTTTCCAGTTCGTATGATAAAACGGCACGACTCTGGGAAGTTGAATCCGGTAAACAGCTACAACGCTTCTGGGGACATAACTGGTGGGTTTGGGATGCTAATTTTTCAACAGATGAACGCCGGATTGTCACAGCGAGTCAGGATGGAACTGCTATTATCTGGTCTGTAGAAACAGGAAAACAGGGGGCTCCCTTCACCGGCCATCAGGGCCCCGTCTATTCTGCCCACTTCTCACCTGATCCTGAAAGCAGGCATGTCACCAGCAGTGGCTATGATCGGCGTGTCTTGTTATGGAAACCGGAGGACCTCGTTCCTTACGACTATTCAAAAATCGTAGCAGGTAAGAAAAATGAACCCCCTCCATTTATCGCATTTGAGGGTCATCAGGAAAGTGTTCAATCCGCCGAATTCACAAATGATGGCACAATGATCATCAGTGCCAGCCATGATAATACTGTCAAACTCTGGGACATTGCCACCACAAAAGCTTTGAAGACATTACGTGGCCATGACAGTTGGGTCCAGGCGGCTACACTATTGAGCGATGGCAAGTGGATTCTCTCTGCAAGTCACGATGCCCATCTTAAACTCTGGAATATTGCGGGCTATGAAGAAATCCGAACTTTAAAGGGACGCGTCCTTGCCCATCACGTCGATGCGATTCTAGATGTTTCCTTTTCCAAAGATGGAAAACAACTGGTTACAGCCAGTCGCGATAAAACTGCCATTTCCTGGAATGTCTCTACAGGAAAGGTCCGAAAAGAATTTACCGAAGGCCACTCCTTCCTGGCATCAAATGCGATCTTCCTCCCTGACCGAAAACGTCTGGCAACGGCAGCCGTTGATAATTCGGTACGGATTTGGAACATTCAATCAGGAACGGAACACAAACGCTTCGAGCACACGGGGCGCAGTGCTGCCATTGATGTTTCTGCTGATTCGCATTTTTTGATCACTGGTAGTGACAAGAAAACCGTTCGTATTTGGAATATCGATAGCGGTGAAATGGTTAAAGAATTAAAGGGCCACAAGTCTGAGGTGTGTGCCGTCGCATTTTCCCCTGATATGCGTTTTTGTGCCAGTGGAGATGTCCGAGGCCGTTGCATGCTCTGGAATGTTAAGACAGGAGAATTAATACACAAGCTAGATGGCCACACACGTAAAATTGCCGCCCTCAAGTTCTTAAGCAACGGCAAATCACTGCTTAGTGCAAGTGGTGACAACACAGTAGGACATTGGGACATTTCAACAGGTAAAGAAAATCAAAGTTTAATTCTCAAACACCCAGATTCTGTTCTTTCGATGTCAGTCTTTAATGATGGTACACAAGCTGTCACGAGTTGTGCCGATGGATTGGTGAGAGTCTGGGATATTGTCACTCCTAAAATCATTCGAACCATTCAACCTGCAAACGGTTTGATCAACTCGGTAAGCGTTTCGCATGATAACAAACGTCTGCTTACTGCAAATGTGCAACAGAGAGTGATTCAGGTCTGGGCGTTGGATACAGGAAAAGAGTTACTCAGTCCCGGTAGTAATGGTCAACTGAATGCGTTTCTGGATTTTAGAACAAAAGGCGGTATGTTGTGGACTGCCATCTTCTCTCCCTATCATGATTCAATTTTGACTGTAGGAGGTCGTGACGCACGACTCTGGAATGGAATGACGGCAAAACAGGAAATGGCCTTTCATCCTCATGGCGTCGTTGCATCAGCCTCGTTTTCACCGGATGGCAAGTGGCTCGTGACCGGTAGTTGGGATAACTCTGCCAAAATCTGGAATACTCAAACGGGACATGCGGAAAAGAAACTGGAACAGAAACATCAGGGTTTCGTGAATACTGCCCGATATTCTCCGAATGGTAAACTGATTTTGACATCGAGCGATGACGGAACTGCAAAAGTCTGGGACGCTGTGACTGGAAAGATCGTTCTTACTCTGGATCACCATGGTTCTCATGTCAAAAGCGCCATATTCTCTCCCGATGGTTCACAAATCGTTACGGCTTCAGACGACAAAACATTAGTGATGTGGGATTCAAAATCTGGCAAAAAACTGTCGACTTTTAAAGGTCATGCATGGCCAATTCGAAAAGTGGCCTATTCACATGATGGCAAACGACTGATCTCGGGCTCTGAAGACAACACCGCTATTATCTGGGACATCGTGACACAGAAAAAAACGATCCTTGCAGGACATACAGCTCCCGTTGCCTCAGTCGTCTTCTCTCCGGATGACAGCCGTGCTTTTACCGCCAGCGATGATGGTACAGCAAAGCTCTGGGATGCAGAATCGGGAAAAGAGATTCTAACTCTCAGCAATCACTCCCAGGGAGTGACCTCCGTAGACTTCTCTCCCAATGGACGCTATGTCGCAACCGGCAGTCAAGATGGTCAGGCAATATTATGGCTTACCGTTGACTGGAAAAAGAAGGATTCAGACTCAAATCAGGTAGCAACAAAAACATTGAGTCCTTAAAAGTGAAAGTGACCATGAATTCCTGTTCGAGGCCTGAATCGAGGCCTTGGGCGTGGAGTCACATAGACGACAGACGGTGATGTTACGACGGTCGCTGGTCTCTGTTTCACAATGACCGGTTCAGTTCCGGCAACATAATTATGCTTCTGCATAAATTCAATCAGCTGATCACTAATTCCCTGTTGTTTCAGTGAGATGATTGTTTGAGGACTTAGATCGAAGGCACCTCCCCGACTCCGAATGGCTCCAATAATGACCGAATCGCTCACACCGTTATGAGACATGTGAATCACATCGCTATTTTTTATAGCCGACCGCGCCATACGCTCATGGTTTGCCTGCGCAATGGCAACATCACGTTCTTCTCTTGCATCCTCTGCATTTCCAATCAAACTACCCGCGAGTCCACCAGTAGCTGCGCCAATTAAGGCACCAGCGCCTCCATTACCAGAATGACTGCCAATAATCGCTCCAGTCACCGCACCGATCCCTGCTCCGTTTGCTGCACCTGCCTGAGTATGATTCATGGAACTGCAGCCCACTTGCACTAAACAGAGCAACAAAAGCAAAAACATTTTCTTATATGACAAGTAGTCCATTTGTGTGAATCCTTTCACCCAATCTTTGCACTTTTTACAATCCCGGTTGTTAGATCAGAGAAGCAGTGATTAAACAAGCACCGCCTGTAAAAGTATCGGGAAAGTGGCGATTCATTATCAGATAATTTCTTTGTTGTATAGATGAAATTTCAAACCGAATTATCTCAATGATCTGAAAACAAAATAAGTAACGCTCGTAAGATTAGTAAGCGTTTTATTTTACAACGACACTCTTTTGAAATCTGTTATTTGTAATATAATACGCCGGTAATATGAGTACATTTATATTTAAAATCTCCACTCTTAAATTTTTGTGCTGATTACAATATTTCGAAGCACTTGAACTACATCAGAAAGCATTCACTGTATGAATTCAATCAATACAGATCCAATCACCATGGTTGTGACAGCCCATCCTGCTGCAGGAAATGAAAAAGAATGGGAACAGACTTTAACCAGCACAATCCAGGAATCGTTAAAATTTCCAGGCCACATGGGAACGACTGTTCTCAAACAGGAATCTCGTCTGAAACCAACATATCAAATTGTGATTCGATTTGATCAATTAGAAAATTTGGAGGCATGGAAAAGCTCACCCGAACGAGAACATTGGGTCTCACGCTTACATGCACTCGAACATGTCCCGCCAGCGATTGAACATAATGTCGGTTTGGAAACATGGTTTGAATTCACTCATCATGATGAGCAACATCCTTCTCAGCATCCCCCCAAATACAAAATGGCAATTATCGTCTGGATTGCCGTATATATGACTGTGATTCCTATTGTCAATTTAATACGTCCTGTCACTAGTGAATTACATTTTCTCATTGGTAGTGCAATCACGACAACCATTACCGTTCCCCTCATGACCTGGGTAATGATTCCCGTTTTAAGCTGGTTATTGAAAAGTTGGCTCTATCCGACGAAACCCATTGAGGCCTGAATGAATCAGTTATCCCAATCAAAGACGAGCTATCTTTGAAATCTCATCATTACGAAAAGCAATCGCTCGGAAGCGTATCCGGATGGTTTCGAGTTTAATCTGTGTATCGTTTGTTTGATTTGACTGTCCCACATTTGATGAATTACGCGAACAATTTTTTACAGGTATCTCAAGCAGATTGTTTTTCGCTAATCGAACGCAGTCTCATCCAGCCAAAATGAAGTGCCCGCAAAATGGTTGTTAAACCAAACAACAGGTAAAACTTGTGGTTTAGTGGGACACTTCTTGGAGCCTGAAAAGTGATCAAGCTCGGGCGAACTCAGTTCTCAGTGGGCGTCAAGACCAATTGACCGCCTGTCTGCATAATGGTACACTTCCGCGCGAAGCTCCCTGTGGAAGAGAGCGAATTTCTCCCGGTTTGTGGAATGGAGTCCCATCATGCACACAGGCACGTATCTCTGCAATATCTTCGTCTTAGTTTTTGCCAGCACTTCGTACGCGCAGACCGATCTTCTGCCCAACGCACCGACTCCGGCGAATTCGGTGGCGCAGATCAAGCAGACGGTTCCGAAGTTGGTGGACGGGTCGAGCGATAAAGCCTTCCATTTGGAACAAGCCGCCAAGCACCTCGAAGCTGCCGGGCTCAACGACAAAGCGCAGCGTCTGCGCAGTCAGGCTTCGTCGTTGCGCAATCAGCGGCAACTGGAAGAAAAACTCAAAGCTCTACACGAACTGCAAGATGAAATTCGCGAACTGTATCGGCTGACCGGAGTTGTCCAGCAAATCCAGGTAGACGTGAAGCTCATTGAATTCGATTTGGAGAAGCTTAAAACAGACGGGGTCGAGCTGTGCGAATTCAGCATAGAAGCGCCAAAGTGTAACACCTGCAAGTCGGGCCTCTGCTCAAAGGAAACAGACATCGATCAAGCCGCATTGGCGCGCAAAACAGACTGCGAGAAGTGCAAACAAGAGGCGCCAGAAAAACTATTCGACGAGCACGGTCAATTCACGACGACCGGGCAGCGGCTTCGCAAAGCGGGAGTACTTAAAGTGATTGCCGAACCATCACTCATGACCACTCCCGGACAGGCCGCAAATCTGCTAAGCGGGGGAGAGTTTCCGATTCTCATTCCTCAGCAATCCGGCAAAACCAGCGTCGAGTGGCGCGAGTTCGGTACTCGCGTCGACACTGTCACAGCGATAATGCCTGATGGAAAGGTTCGTCTGGAACTACAGGTTGAAGCCTCTAATTGCGACTTCAATAACGCTGTCAATATCAGCGGAAACGTCGTTCCGGGATTGACCTGCCGCCGCGTCAATACGCAAGTGTTTGCCGAGCCGGGCGAAACGATTTTGATCGGCGGCCAAAGCTCAATACAATCTCAGGAGAAGTCCAAAGAGGGGCAGATATTAAAAAAGTGTCTGACCATCGCCGTGACGCCAACCCTACTGAGCGTCCCGACGGTGAAACCAGACGGGTCTACAACTGAGCCAGGCGAGAACCCTTAGAGGGAACCCCCGATAATCCAAGATGAATTGTGCTGAGTGGCCCGACGTTGCTCAGTTTTGGCTGCCCACGTCGGGGAATGATCGAGCCTGCTGCGCAAAAGAATACGGTAGAATAATGGCGAACAACCGTAGCGGCAGTTCTTCATCGTTTCCAGGCTTGGATAATATAGCGACGGATTCGCACTCCTGCTTTCTCAACCAATTCAGAGTCGATTCGCTGGTAGTAGAGGTCTAGGATTTCGTTCATGAGATCCTGTCGAATCTCAGCCGATACGTGACGGGCCACTGGTACCCAGGAGCAAAAAAAATCGGCCAAAGCCTGCCGTGTGCCGAAGTATTCATCGCCAATAATTTCGTCGAAGCGATCGACATAGAATCCATTGCCACGTATACATCGCATCATGAACTCGCGCGTCCAATGATGATACGGATCTTCAAAGTCCGATAACAACGGCTTCCAATGGCTGCGCTCTGATACAATGGATACGGCGTCCCAAAATTCTTCGTGGTCGGCTTGGAATCCGATCAGCACACGACCACTGCTACACAACACGCGATGGATACCACTCCAGACGGCCCATTGCCGTTTCACCCAATGGAGGATGCTGAACGAGCAAACCAAATCGAATGATTCGTCAAAGTCGAGCTGATCGGCATTCATCTGCCGAAAATCGAGTCGTCCCGGTTCGGCGTACGTGCGGCGGGCAAATTCGACCATGGAAGGAGAGACATCCACACCGACGACTTGGCTAGAGGGTATTTGCTGACTCAGATATTTGGTGACGGCACCGTTTCCACATCCGATATCGAGTACCCGTTTGTACAAACTAACGTCAATACGCTCTAGAGCTTCTAAGGCCTGTCGATACTGCATCGATGAATTGTGTGCATATTCCGATCCATCCCAGAGGTCTTCCGCGTGTGACATGGCAAACTCCCGCTTTCGGATATGCATTTCTATCTGCAGAATTCACTCACAACGTACAAATATAGCGACTAGGTACAACTGTTACAACGAAATAGAGGAATACATTCCTCTACCAAGGTGAGTCTGGGAAATAGTTTGATTTAAGGAGAACTTACATCCTTTCCTGATTCATAATTTTTTTGAACCTTTCATTAATCGATACGTTAAATGAAATACTACTGTTGTTTGTAATATTTTTCTGTTGATATATGGATTGCTAAATACTCAAAATAATATTTCCAAAGCTAATCTCAATGAGTTCCGTGTAGTGAATTATGAGGAAATTCTTTACAGCAAAACCCGAGCTTGCTTGGTTTATTCCACGATGAGCATATACTCGGCGTATGTGGGTAGTTTTATATCTCATATTACTGAATCCCACATCTCTCATATGAATTTCTGTTGTAGCTTTAGTCGTGTCCGCCGCAATCGTTGCTGGCTTCAAATGGGCATTTCCACAATTGATGCTACCGAATCTCTGGTTCATGGTATTCTCACTTCCAGGCGTCCATATCGAGTGCAAACGAGCTGAGGCGTTTAAGTATCTATCCAGCAATCGAAAAGGCTAAGAACGACGCATAGGATTATGAGGTACCTATTGT
The DNA here is from genome assembly GCF_007748195.1 of Gimesia aquarii. Lineage (NCBI taxonomy): Bacteria > Pseudomonadati > Planctomycetota > Planctomycetia > Planctomycetales > Planctomycetaceae > Gimesia > Gimesia aquarii. The sequence goes on along the minus strand of NZ_CP037920.1, from coordinate 3,486,350 downwards.
GTGTCACCGGCGAAACAAGAAACCTTGGTTGGTTGTGGTTGAGCTGGATCGGTTACCAGAGTTAGCAAAAAAACTCTATTTGCAGATGTTTAGTGATTAAGAAGCTGAACGGGGAATGATATAAAAATAGTTACTTCTTCTTCCTTAAAATATAAAGCGGAAGGAAACAACCAAGTCCACCACCCAGTAACATTCCTAATGGGATGGTAATAAATAGAAGTGCCCAACCAGCTCCGACAGCACCACCCGGGCCCGTTCCTCCGTGAATTGTGTCCATCATCAAACAATGATAGTAAAGACCATAAAATCCAATGACTGCACCGAGTGCGATACCAATAATTGTTGTAAATATGGCTAAGATTGATTTAGTCAACATCAAAATTTCGTCATCTATTCCATCTTGTATTTCATCATCCTCAGACACACTAATACCTCTGGTTTTGATCTAGTTGAACAGAACTATCTAGTTGTCGCTACATATTAAAGGCGTAGGAAGTAATCGAATATCACGCGTGGATTGGAAAATTTGATAAAAAAATCAGGCAGAAGTGATTAAGAAACTGAAGGAGGAGTGATGCAGAAATGGTTGCTAGATTCGGAACATCCCTATACACATTCCCGTTGAAATGGAATTTGCGACCCAACTAATAGAGACAAAAAGCAACTGTTTCCATGAATATTGATAGTCATTGAATAGACAGTAAAAAATAACGAGGGAAAGAGAGCTTGCACCAGGAATCAACCCAAAAATAAGTTCACGATGAATTGTACTTAAATCATCAGGTCCTACACGAACCATGTAAAAGATATAAAGAGTAGCCAAGAGTTGGAAATATACGACAATTCGAAGCAGTAAATTATGATTCATAAGAAGCCTTAGACTCTCAACGTGTGCGGGAGAGTGTTTAAACAAAACTGCAACAGAAATCTATGTATTCAATGATTATGTACTCAACAAATTTGTTTCTCTGGCTTACATACATTATCGGTGCATAAAAAGTTTTGGAAAAGTCTAAAGTCTCATACTCATCACCGAATATAGTTTCCTGCCCATTATCTAAAGGGATCGTCATCAATAAGCTAAAAGGCCCAATACTCAAGACATAAGCAACGAGCATGAATGGTATTGCATAACCAACAAGCCGGAAAATGATATGGCGTTTTCGTTCAGACATAATGAACTGCCTCGAGCAGTATCAGCTTGTACGGGAGAGTGTTAAATAAGTTTATTCCAGAAGTCCATGTATACGTCAAAGCAATCGCTTAACATCGTGTTGCTTCTAGCCACTAGAATCATAGGTGCGTAGAAGTTTATTACTGACAATGCAAAATCAACGTCGTTATAAAATGTATTTTCATTGAGAATGAAAGCAAGGACAGGTCCAGAACTCAAAATATAAACCACTAAAAACATCGGAATGGCATAGCCGAGAAATCGAAGAGTTATCCATCTCTTTTTCTCAGACATACGAACTACCTTATGCAGCTTTTGCGCGTGGGAGAGAAATTTATGTACCAAAATTTCGTGTATTCTCTGCACAGGCATTTCAATGGATCATAGCGAATTACGAAAAAAGCCAAAGGAGCATAAAATGATTCCTGCATGTCTATGTACTCAGGATGTCTAGCAGTTCCATCTGAATAGCACATAAATACAGCGAGAGGGCCCATACTCAACACATAAACTGCTAGCAATATTGGAATTGCGTAATACGCAAATCGAAGGAACCTTGACTCTTTCTTTTCATCCATAATGAACTTACCTCGAGCAGTTTCAGGAAGAATAAAGGTGTCAGGTCCATTTATTGTTGCTTACAAAATATTCATAGCTGTCATAGACCAACGTACGCATAAACTGAAAGATGACAGTGCCATTTGTTCCTGACACCTTTTTCTGCCCAGTTATCATTACCATAGAAAATGAAAGGCTGTCATATGAATGTAAATCCTTACGCTACAAACGGCAGTGCCATTCGGGTCAGGAACCTTTTTCTGTATTCTTTACGGTTAAGTTCACTGTCAATGAACTATGATGCCGTGCGATGTCATGCTCTTTTCCTTCAAAAGTACCGCTGCGCTCTGGTTCATCGACGCTGGTTCTCATCGAATGAAAACCACTGGCTAACGGCTTGAACCGCACGCGGCCTTCTTCGTCGGTTGTGAGATTCTTATTCAACCCGCCGACGCCCCGTAATTTAAACGGACGTCCGGCAGCTGGTTTGCCTTTCCAGAGAACTTGAATTTCTACGCCGTCATCTGAAAATGTCGGTACGATATCCAAATCCAATTGCTTGGCCCGCGCCAGTGAGTTTTTATCTTTTAACGAATCCGCTTCAATGTGCTTGCCGTAATAGTGCAACAGCACTTCGGTTTTGCCATAGCTGTAAACGCCCCATTTGCAGAAACTTTCGATGCTTCGCGGGGCAGAAACTTGCAACTCGTTTGCTAACCAGCGCTTGCCAGGTTTTTTGACGACCGACATATTCAACGGCATGGGTTTATTATTTTTAACCGTGTGAATCCAGGTGGTACCTCGTTCGATGAAAGGATCTAAATATTTACCATCGCCGGGCCTGGGCCCCTCTTCGAAATATAAGTTGGTTGTTCCTCGATCGCCAGATTTTGTATCGACATTGATCCAAAGATAATGGGCCGACGCCGATGAGAATAATATGGCGAGATTGATCGCACAGGCTAATGAGATTTTTCTAAGCATGGTAGGGTCTCCATAATTGAAAAATTATTCAACCAGATATTTCCTATTTGGGTTGAAGTGGATTGAGCCTGGAACCGCTCCACGCCGGAATTGCTTTCCATCATAATATCGCGCCCCCCCGTGTCAATCGCGCAGTGATTTTTTCCATTTTCTTGTCCGTCTTGTGCTAAAAACCGGCGACGGACGCTAGACGAGTCGTTTTCCCTCGACGAAATGATGCCCTACGCAGACTTTCTCTATAGGCTACCCTTGTTGTTGACCATTTCGCTCACTGCACTTTCAACACCACTGCTGGATTTTTATCTCTGCACGGGCCAGTGATATCAGATAGAATCTTTTTCGGGCGGGGTTTGTTTTTCGTTGTGCGAGTGTTTGTTCTTTCTGCGCGGTAATTTTTATTTGATTGTCTGGAAAGGGAATTCTTTGATGTGGTGTTTGGGTTTCGCGTTTTTACACATGTTTTTGGATTTGTACCTCGGTTTGTTTTAGCAGCTTATTGTAAAAGTGTTTCCAGTGCGAGAACTTACTGATCCCTCATCACGAGTGGGCTTTTCCCTTCGATAAATACCAACTTCGCATGGGTAGGTAATTGAGTGTGTGTTTCCCGGTTTCCATTAGGCCAGATAATTTCCAACTCATCGATGTGGGAAGCATTCCCAACACCTACAAACTGACGACGTTCGTTCACACAAAAAAAACCATCGCCACCACAGACTTCGAGCACTTGTGTCAGTCCGTCTGCGGTCACACGTAATCGCGCTCCCACTGCATCACGGTTTGACTTCACTCCATGCAACTCGATCACGACACCATTGCCGACGTTTGAAGTCTCATTCTTCAAGAGAGCGACAGGACTATCCTGATGAACTACAAATAAATCCGGGCGACCATCGCGATTCCAATCGAGACGTGCCACACCACGTCCAAGATATTTTTGCTGAAAGTAATTTCCAGATTGACTTGAAACATCGGTAAACTTTCCCTCACCGACGTTCTCAAATAATTGCGGATGCATTTTCCAGGGCTCCCCACGAAATCCGAAATCGTCAATATGGCCGTTGGCAACGAACAACTCAGGTAAACCATCAAGGTTCAAATCGACTGCCTGGGTCCCGAAGCCAAGTTGCGAATGCGTTGGCTTTGCTAATCCTGCTAATCGGGTCGAATCGAGAAAGTCGCCGCTTCCCTGGTTGAGATACAGGGTGTTCGTCTCCTGATAAAAGTTGGTTACATACAAATCGAGCGCACCGTTTCCATCCAGATCCGCGCAGGCAACACCCATGCCCGCCTCTGAGCGTCCGTCTCCGCTAAGCGCCACACCGGAAAGCAACCCTTCTTCCACAAACCGAATTCCGTCCTCAGCTCCCAGATTTCGAAATAGAAAATTAGGTGTTGTATCATTGGCAACGTAAACGTCGGGTAAACCATCCTCGTTCAGGTCCGCAATGATGATCCCCAGACCTTTGCCGTCCGGGACGACGATTCCAGACTCACTGGTAATGTCTTCAAACGTTCCGTCACCCCGATTGTGGTACAGCCGGTCCTGTTCACCCTCAAAATTGGAAGGGTTGCAGGAACTGTACGTTCCGTCGGGGCTATGACAAATTTTTATCGAATCGAGATAGTTCACCACGTACAAATCAAGTAACCCGTCTCTGTCGAGATCTGCAAAAGCCGCGCTGGAACTCATCACCTCATCGGTCAGTCCGACTTGATTGGTGATGTCAGTAAACGATCCATCGCCGTTGTTGAGGAGAAAGGTGTTCCGCCCAAAGTTCACAACAACTAAATCCGGAAAACCGTCGCTGTTATAGTCGCCTGCCGTGATGCCCTGCCCGTATCGATTTTCACGCAATCCGACTCTTTCCGTGACATCTTCGAACGTCCCATCTCCTCTATTTCGATAGAGACGGTCGAGATAGGTAAAATCATCGGGATTGTACGGTAGTCGACAACCCTGAGGAAAGTAGAGATCAGGCCATCCATCCTGATCATAGTCAAGCACCCCCACCCCGCCACTGGTGCTCTCTGGCGGATATTTGAACTTGGACCGACCAATAAATTGATAATCCACTCCAGCCTCAGCATGCACATCACTTAGACGAATCGAAGTCGATCTGTCAGTCAACGGCGAAACTGTTAAAGAGGCTTCATCGGATAGAAAGTTTGTTAGTTCAAGCTTGGAGATTTTCGATAACAATCGCTCGGACCGATACGGTTGAGTCTCAGGATGTTCGGGATTCTCTGTAATCTTACGTAATCCAGCCAGTGCAGGTTCATAACCTGGACGAACAGCGAGAATCTGTTCATACCAGAGTAGTGCTTCAGTACGACGTCCCAACTGTGCTAACAGGTCTCCTACTTCGAGAGCAATTGGAACCATCAGGTCTACTTTATCCCGACTTCCCCAGACGAGCCGCAAAGCCTGGCGCTGTAGACGGTCCATTAGTTTGGCCTGCCTCAGACATTGCTGAGCTTCCACATCGCATTCCAGACGCTGCAATACTTGACCCAAACGATATAATGAACCCGTATCCTCCGGTCGCTCTTGGGCCACATACAAATAATGCTTTGCGGCTGTGGCCCAATCCTCCACTTCCGCAGCATTGTAACCCACGCTTTTCGAAAATTCCGGTGAAGGCTTTCTTCGATAGTATTTTGAAAGGATCTCCCCGGCGTGCTGTGTCTTACCTTGTTTTAGCAGGATCTCAACCAGTAGGCCGACGGCTCGTTCGTCCTGTGGATCCGCGACTATCAGTGGTTGCAGGATGTCATCGGCTTCAGAATACTTTTCTTCCTCAAGAAGATATCGGACCAGCGCCAGCTTGCTGTCTTGATCTTCAGGATCTGCGGCAATATAGGAACGCATTAGTTCCGAGCCAGCGGCAGGTACCGTCGCTCGTTCCGGAGCGACGAATCGGAAGACCAGTTCGTCAATTGCCAACGCTCGGGATTGTGCAATCCGAGTGAGCTGCTGATGCACATCATCTCTTCGTCCCTGGACGATATACAATTCGAGCAGCCTTCGATTCGGTTGAGGATAACTTGGATGTAACTCAACAGCACGCAGAAGTTTCTGTTCAGCAAGACGTGCCTTTCCCTTCTCCAATAATATGGTAGCCTCCAAATAACGAGCAACGCCACCAGTCATTGGTGGATGATCCGGCACACTTTTCCAATCACTACTTGCTCCTGCCAGGTTTCCCGCGTCTCTCCGTAACTGACCGCGATATAATAAGGCCTGACTGTGGTTCGGACTACGCTCAAGAATGTTGTCTAACAGATCCAGCGCTTCTTCAATGTCATTTCGCTCGATTGCTATCTGAACTTCACGAAATTGTTGTTCAACGTTTACATTCTCCGATCCGGCCTTCCACCAAGCAATAAAAAACGCTAATGCTGCTACTGGCAGAAGAAGCAAGCGTTTATCAGAAAACGAGGAATATTTCATTGCAAATCTTCTCTCAGTGCTTGTAACAAAAGCCTTTATGAGATGGATTGAAAATCTTCTCTTTGTGAAATCATTGCTTTACGAATTTTTATGCTCCCCAGGCAGCGGCAACGTCCTATCTCAATTATGGTCATACAAAGCGGTCAGTCAGCATACACTGACTGACCGTCAATTGAGAAAATGAATTTTGGGAACATACAAAGCGAAATAGTTATTTCAAACCCGACTACTGTTGCGCTCCCGCCGAAAAGGCCGGATCCTGGAGCGATTTACTCATCGCCGCTCCTCCGAAGGAAGGTGGTTTCACCATCGGACCAGCCGACGAATCCATCTGTACGGTCAGTTCATTTAATTCCTGCTCGGTAATTGTTACCTTGAGCGGACTGTCTTTCATATTTCGATAAACGGCCGGGAAAGGGCGTGGGGGCTTAGTCATCGAAAGTCCAACGGCCACACGATACTCTCCAGCTGGAATGCCATCTCCCCCCTCATAGGTTGTGAAGGACATCTTGCCTGATTCGTCAACTGTCCCAGCTACAGACTTCCCTGTCTTCTCATCAGATTTTCCTGATGTACCTAACGGAACCAATAAAACCTGTGTTGGACCGAATGGTTTCTCATCCAGTAGTAACTGTCCTGTGGTCGGGTAAACCTCAAGTCTGTCATCGCCGCCGCCACAACCTGCCACAAACATAGCCATTAACATATAGGTGAATCGCATTGTTAAAATTCTCCAATAATTTCAGAGTTATGGGAGGTATTTAGACCGTTCCAAACCAACCAGTCTATATTTTCACTCACGAACCGCACTGCACCGTCTGCCATTGTTACTTGTATGCCCCCTACATGCTGACTACTGGCGCCGGGCCAATCTGTATTAATTCCCCACGAACTTTGAAAGTGAGGCGCCAGTAAGTGTGGGCCTGCACGGAACCACCCGCTAATCGCACTACCATCCGGATTAACGTAGACCTGACCATTCAGGTCCTGCCCTCCGGCATGCATCGCATCCGTGAATGAACCAGCCACAAAAGCAGCACGAAAGACTGATTCTCCCGCCCCTTGTCGTATCACGCCCGTCCCGCATGTGTGTTGTGGTGTTTGATTGACACCGTTGACGATATTGGCCTTAAAGCCCAACGTGCTGGTCTCACCGACCGCCACTGTATTGGAAGTCCCGTCAATGATATCCTTGATTCGGCTGGAGGCTTGCGGTGTAAAAATACCTCCGGACCAAATCTCCGTACCGCCCTGTCGGTGAAGCCGGCCCCGCGACCACCAATCGTAGCCGTGTGCAAATGCATAATTGGTCACGGCCACTCCATGCGTCGAACCTGGTGTATCAAAGCCCGGTGTATCAGTAGGACAGCGCAAGGCAGGAAGTTGTCTCTCCAGGTGAGGTTGTCCCCAAGCAGGAAGATTAAAGTCGATCTGATTGTATAATGGAGCCTGGTCGAGATACGGTAGAATCGCGGCGATCCCTGTGTGGTGATACGCTGCATAAGCCGAACCGTTCCACCGTCCCCAGGTCGCAACCTGGGGAAACGCATTGTGCGCATCGTGGTAGTTGTGCAGCGCCAAACCAATTTGTTTCAGGTTGTTTTTGCATTGAGTCCGCCTTGCTGCCTCGCGGGCCTGCTGGACTGCTGGCAACAACAAAGCAATCAAAATCGCAATGATCGCTATTACGACCAACAATTCAATCAAAGTGAAGCCACAAAGATGTGGTTTTTCCCTCAAATATAGCTTGTTTCTCATAATTCACCCTTCTAAAAATAAATTAGTCCAAGTGTTCTAAAATTACTTAATACAAGAGTTTATTAATATACAATTGATTAAAATAAAATACAATTTAATTATAATCGTATAGAAGAATTTTATTAAAACTGATTTTCTCGCTAGTAATTGAGGATTAAACAAATCTTAATTTCATTAAGAAAGCTATCTGTTTTGCTCTTCAAAACATCCTAATCCAATCAGTTTACCTATTATTCTTTTGAACACAGTGTACCTTACTCGGTCTGCGGGATTGATATGAACAAAGCCAACAAACTTTTATTCCACTTTGAAGTAGCTGCGTTGGAAAGATCACTTGAATCGAGGCCTGGCTTATGTGAAAGAAAATAGAATTGTGATCACACACAGTCGTCGAAGGCAGAAAATAACTAAAGAATTCAGCTACCTACTCCAAACACTGTGTTTATTTTTTGCCGTCGACGTTATTTCAGCTCATCTGCATCAACAAACTAGAAAGAAAAAAGTGTCAGTGTCAGGTCCATTTAATGTTGCTTTATAGACTACGCTAAAATTCCTTTTTTTATTCTGGTATGGAGGGAATGTCATTCTGGCCTGGTCTTTTGAAAGCCAAAGAACTCTTCGACCTCTTTTTTCACGTCATCCTCCCATGAAATTCCGCTCACTGCTCTTACATCACCACTGACCGATTTTCATCTCCGCGTTGCTGGGTGATATCGGGTAGAATCTTTTTCGCTCGGGATTTATTTTGTCTGTATGAAGATGGTTCGATCCGTTCGAACATTGATTTTTTTTGATTGTCCGGGAAAGGAGTTCGGGGATGTGGTGTTTGGTGTTCATCTTGTTGCATTTGTGTTCTCGTTGGTGGAGGGTTTGTTGGTTGAGTTTCGGCAACCCTTACAAACGAGGCGAGGTAGGCAAGCATATGATTTGCGCAGTTTTGTCTGAGAGTTGGTTAATTCGTGGCCAATTGTGGTCTGATTTTGTCGCTAATCGGGTCATTTTGGGTACAAAAAGTAGTGAAGATCGGGAAGTTGTTTTTGCGCTTCCAATAGAAATCTTGCTGAAACCAGTGGGTTTTATAGTACTCAGATTCGCAGGTGCAGAGAAATTCAGTATCGAGAAAAACAGTTTTCACTCACTGCTGGCGTCCTAAAGAGGTTGAGGTAATCTTGAAAGACAGTGAAGCAACTACATTGATTTGGTTACGATCAGCGGTACTCGCGCTATCGACAACAGGGCTCGGCATCAGCGAGTTGGCTGACCTCCACTGGTCTGACATTGATCTCAACAGAGGCATGATCACTTTGAGTGATGAAAGTACAAGTCGTCCACAAAGTTCGCGTGAGTGGCGTTCTACCAAGTCTGGTTATAGCCGATTATTTCTGAGTCATGCCGATCTGAGGAATGTGCTTGAAACATTAACACACACGACCGATGGTCGGCGGCACTCACTTCGACATTACTTTTGCTCTGTCTGTGCCAACGCTGGGATCGCAGAACGTATCCTTAGAAGTGGCTTGGATACCGGAGAGAAGCTAGTGCATCGTTATTACCATCTGGCTGACGGAGAATCACAATGACAAATGGCCCGCATTAGTCAACCAGGAAGCAGCAGTTTCAACTCATGTTGAGTGTGGGAATTTTTTACTAAAACTGGAGACATCAACCCCAGCAGTGCTAAGAAAAGTAACTAAAGTTCTTCTCGCTAAAAATTTGATTGGCATAGTTCAACGGTGCCAATCAGGTTCGCGGACGCAACTTATTTTACAACACTCATTTAAAATAAAAAGAATGTGTAAAAGTAAACGGAGAGGGGGGGATTCGAACCCCCGGTACCTTGCGGCACGCCGGTTTTCAAGACCGGTGCATTCGGCCACTCTGCCACCTCTCCAAAAGCCAGAAACTCCATAAGAATCAGGGCTTCGGACGAAAGTATATAGACTCTTTCCAAGCTTGTAAAGTCTCATATTGATCTAGACTTTGACTGAAAAACGCTGTCTTTACCTATAGTTTCGTTGAAAATTCAAACCAGAAGAAATTTTTTGACAATTGCTCAAATATCGAAAAAATAATTCCCTCTTTTTTTAGATGATCTCTACTATCATTTGAAATATGGGGTGCTGATTCGAGTTCAAGCAGTATTCTTATTACGATTCACTTAGCCAATAAACTCAGAAAAAATGAGGATGTAGACAATGTCAGAACGAGGCAAAGTTCATTTGAATATGATCGTAACAAAAACTGGTGATCAGGGGGAAACCTATTTAAACGATAGTTCTCGCGTATCTAAGGCTTCTACTCGAATCAAAGCTCTGGCACTGATTGAGACTATATCTGTAAAGCTAGGTTTTTTCATTCATGAATGTAGACAAGACCAATTAAAACTCTCTCTTCCAGAAGAAGGAGTCTGTGTGCTCAATCTGGAACAACTTGCAAATTCATTTCAACAGGAGATGTATGACCTCGGTTCGGACTTGAGCACTCCTATCAAATCAGAAGAGACCATCGTACGCTTCCCTGTCGAAAAAGCAGAAGAAATCACGAAACTGATCTCAAAACTCACTCCGACTCTGGAACCGCTGGATTCGTTCATTTTACCTCAAGGCAGCTTGCGCGTTTTACTGGCTCACGATATTCGAACGACGATCAGACAAGCTGAGACTTTGGTATGGGACATTGAAGAGGCGATCAATCCCGCGGTGACGCTCTACCTGAATCGACTTTCCGATTTCTGGTTTGTTCTGGGCAGAATACTTCAGTCTGAAGACCAGCTAACAACTGATGAAATCACAAAAAAATGGGAACCCAATCAGGAACATGAAAGAGGCATTCAAATACAGGAAACAAAATAACAAACTTATAATTATTTATCATCCATGAGCACAGGACGTAACCAGCGAGTCATCTCTTCGATGTTCATGCCTTTGCGTTCTGCCAATGACGTCAATTGATCTTTGTCAATTTTACCCGTATGGAAATAACGCGAATCGGGATGAGAAAAATACCAGCCAGAGACTGCTGCTGCCGGGTACATAGCAAAGTGTTCTGTTAGTTTAACTCCGATTTCCTCTTCTGCATTCAACAACTTAAACAACGTATCCTTCTCAGTATGGTCCGGACAGGCTGGATAACCTGGTGCAGGACGGATTCCCCGATACTCCTCTCTGATCAAATCCTGATTTTCCAGGGACTCATCCGGATGATAACCCCAGAACTCTTTTCGAACTCGTTCGTGCAAATGCTCGGCAAACGCTTCTGCCAACCGATCAGCCAAGGCTTTGACCATAATACTACTATAATCATCATGTTCCTGTTCGTACGATTTTGCCACCTCCTCAGCACCGATGCCAGCAGTAACTACAAAACCACCAATATAGTCTGTCTTTTTACTCTCTTGAGGAGCAATAAAATCGGCCAGTGACATAAGGGGTTTCTCTTCCTGCCCCCTTTTTCGAACTTGCTGACGAATATGATGCAATCGGGCAATCACTTGACTGTGATTCTGATTCTCATAGAGTTCAATATCTTCTCCATTGACCTGGTTAGCGGGCCAGAAACCAATCACCGCACGTGCCGTCAGTAGTTTCTCATCAATGATTTTCTTCAACATTGTCTGTGCGTTTGCATAGAGTTCGCGTGCCGCTTCACCTACAACTTCATCATCAAAAATCTTCGGATATTTCCCAACAAGATCCCAACTGATAAAAAATGGCGTCCAGTCAATATAATCCACCAATTTTTCTAACGGATAATTGTAAAGCACTTTCGTCCCTGTAAACGTGGGAGCCGGAGGTGTGTAATTCTCCCAATCAATTTGAAAGCCTTGTTTCATGGCTTCGTCATAAGAAACAGGTGCTCCCTGTGGCTTGCGGTTGGCAACCCGTTCTCGAACTGTCACGTACTCGTCTTGAATCTGCTTCACATAATTATCGTATAATTCATCTGACATCAACGAAGCCGCAACACCAACAGCACGAGACGCATCGGGGACGTACACAACCTGATTCCTATTATACTGAGGGTCAATCTTAACCGCTGTATGTGCCTTGGATGTTGTTGCTCCCCCAATTAATAAAGGCAAATTCATCTCTTGCCTCTCGAGCTCACTGGCCACCGTCACCATTTCATCCAGCGAGGGAGTAATCAGCCCTGAAAGTCCAATAATATCGCATTCCTTTTCACGTGCGGTTTGTAAAATCGTCTCACAAGGAACCATAACGCCCAGATCGATGACTTCAAAGTTATTACATTGCAGAACAACACCCACGATATTTTTACCAATATCGTGAACATCCCCTTTGACCGTTGCCATTAAAATCCGCCCGTTTGATTGGCTGTCTCCTTCTTCTTTTTCTTCCTCAATAAAAGGTTGTAAATAAGCAACAGCCTGTTTCATTACACGTGCCGATTTCACAACTTGAGGCAGAAACATTTTACCAGCCCCAAACAAATCGCCCACCACATTCATTCCATCCATCAATGGACCTTCAATGACATCGAGCGGTCGATTCAACTCCTGGCGCGCTTCCTCAGCATCTTCTACAATATATGTTGATATTCCCCTTACTAGTGCGTGTTCAATCCGTTTTTGGACAGGCAACTCGCGCCATGACAAATCTTCTGTTTTAGCAGAACCAGTCGAACCATCTCCACGAAAACGTTCTGCAATATCCAGCAGCGCTTCTGTCCCCTCGGGTGTGCGATTCAGAATAACGTCTTCCACTTTGTCTTTGAGTTCTGTAGGCAGGTTATCATAAACAGCCAATTGGCTGGCATTCACAATACCCATATTCATGCCAACACGAATTGCGTGATAGAGGAAAACTGAATGAATGGCTTCGCGGACCGGGTTATTACCCCGGAATGAGAACGACACATTCGACACTCCGCCTGACACACTTGCATGAGGTAAATTTTTTCGGATCCAGTCTGTAGCCTCAATAAAATCAACGGCATAGTTATTATGTTCTTCAATACCCGTCGCAACAGCAAAAATGTTAGGATCAAAAATAATGTCCTGTGGAGCAAATCCAATTTCTTCAACTAGCAAGCGATAAGATCGTTCACAAATTTCAATTTTTCTTTGTCTGGTATCAGCCTGTCCTTCCTCGTCAAATGCCATGACCACCACAGCCGCTCCATAAAGTTGACACTGCCGTGCCCTCTCAAAGAATTCCGCTTCTCCTTCTTTAAGACTAATGGAGTTTACAATTGGCTTGCCTTGAATGCATTTTAATCCAGCTTCAATGACGTCCCATTTAGACGAGTCTACCATTACAGGGACACGGGCAATTTCCGGTTCCGTTGCAACCAGATTCAGAAAAGATGTCATGGCAGCAACTGCATCCAGCATGCCCTCATCCATGTTGACATCCATAACATCTGCACCGTTTTGTACTTGCTGTAAAGCCACTTCCAATGCCGTGTCGTAATCCTCTTCTTTTATCAAACGTTTGAAACGGGCTGAACCGGTTACATTACAACGCTCACCCACATTTACAAACAAACTGTCTTTTGTCACATTAAACGGTTCCAGTCCCGAAAGACGTAAAGCAGGTTCAATCTCTGGCACTTTACGAGGAGGATGATTTGCCATCGATTCTGTAATCGCTTTGATGTGTGCCGGAGTCGTCCCACAACATCCTCCCAAAATATTAACAAACCCGCTGCTGGCGAATTCATCTACGATGGTTGCCATTTCGGAAGCCGTTTGATCATATTCACCAAATTCATTGGGTAAGCCAGCATTAGGATGAGCGGAGACATAGGTATCAGCGACACGAGATAGTTCTTTAACATATTGTCTTAGCTCTTGGGCCCCCAGAGCACAGTTGAGTCCAATAGAAAACGGCTTGGCATGTGCCAGAGAATTCCAGAAAGCTTCCGTGGTCTGTCCCGACAACGTGCGACCGGATGCATCCGTAATCGTACCGGAGATCATTATTGGTAACTCGACTTGTTCGCGCTGAAAATAAGTGCGCACCGCATAGACTGCAGCCTTAGCGTTCAGAGTATCGAATATCGTCTCGATCAGAAGTAAATCTGCTCCCCCTTTGACAAGTCCATCAATGGATTCTAAATAGTTTTCGACAAGTTCGTCATAGGTAACGTTGCGAGCTCCCGGATCATTGACATCAGGTGAAATTGAACAGGTACGACTGGTGGGACCCAGAACACCAGCAACCCAGCGTGGTTTGTCTGGTGTTTTCGCGGTCATTTCATCTGCAGCGGTGCGCGCCAGTTGTGCTGATGCTAAATTTAGTTCATGAACCAGCGACTCCATTTCATAATCGCTTTGCGATAATCGAGTCCCGTTAAACGTATTGGTTTCCAGAATATCAGCTCCCGCTTCCAGGTATTCACGGTGGATGTCCTGGATAATCTGTGGCTGTGTCAACGAGAGCAAGTCGTTGTTGCCTGCAATATCCATATGATAATCTGCAAAGCGTTCTCCCCTATAATCTGCTTCTTTGAGTTTATAATTCTGGATCATCGTCCCCATCGCTCCATCCAGAATCAGAATCCGTTCCTGGATCGCATTGTAGAGAGCTTCAATTCGAGCAGAGCGATTAGACATATAAAACCTGTACTCTTTTAAAAATGGTATCTGTTTTGTCACATTTAAAGCCGTGGGACTCATGTCGTCTTTATGAATAAGGAGACCCGTACATGATCAGACAAGCTAACAGTGGCACGATATCAATCACAACGATGTACTATACATGCTTGTAATAATATCAAGGGCATTCTAGCAAATCATCTGAATAGAGAAACAGCATACGACATGCTTTTTATTCGGCAGAGCGATTCAAATCTTCCACTGGTTGGGCTCCAATCATGCCAACCAGCTCGTTCAAATATTCTGAATTTGAAGTATGCAAAAGCCGTTGTTCGACCCACTTTCGTCTTTCAGAAATGTGTAAACGCTCCACTTCTCTCTCATAGCCAGGATGCCTGGAAAACTCATCGAGGTATTCCATGTGACGTTTTAACAGTGAAACTTCACATTTCTGTCGTGCCACAAGCCGTGCTTGATACCATTCACTCTTGAGCAACGATTTGCGTGTGAACAACGTACGCACTTCGGAGTCATGGATCGTATAACCCTGCCATGCACCGTGGGCCATAATTGAGAGAATGGCCTGTAGTGGAGGACAAGCCTCTTCATAAGCATGATCCTCAATGTATTGTAATGCAACACGTTGATGAGCCTCGGCAATATACTGTATACCATCCACGAAGGAATCGAGATCTTGCTTTTCTGGCTTTAAAATTGTCTCATCAAAAACTGAAGCCGGATTATCAAATACGCGACCAAAGAATCGAGTCAGGAATTTCTCAGTAATTCGGTACCCTAATCGGCTCGCAGGAATGGATTCGCCATGATGTTCAAAGTCTAAAATTGGTTCCAGTAAGCCTTCACTGATCAGATACTTTGGATCACGTTCCTCTGGCTGCATTCGACACCAGATTTCAGGAATCAAAAGGCTGATATCATGATCTACACGCACATTGGGACCAATATGACCGGCGGCTGTCGAAAAACCTGCATACCCTGTTAATATGAATCCAACCAGGGCACTATTCAGATCAGCAGCGGGACGTAGCGCATTGAATGGTCCTTTTGTCAAAGCACCTTCACTGCCTGCCCCGGTTGTCGAAGGACTTTTCCCAGTCAACGAACAGATAAAATCCATAAATAACTCAGGTAGTTCCTGATAATGAATCGGTGAGTACACTGCAAGACTGCGAATACCTTTTTCTCGATCAGGTGGGTTGTTACGACGTCCCACCATTATCGCATTCACAGGATTGTGTACTGGCTCGTCTGTAGGAACAGCCCGGAACAGGCGCGTAGCCATCTTGGCCACATACGTGTGAAATGGTTTGACCAAGTCAGAACGTGTCTGAAGATAACGCGGATTTTTGGTAGGTTTCCCATCAATTTGACGTGGATTAGCTGAACAAACGACATAACTGCTGTTTGACTCTTCAGCCGCCCGTAACATCTCCTGCATGGGAGGACTGAATGCGTCGAAGTCAACGACATATTTACTCATTTCACGTACTTGTTGATTAGTCAGCGGCTCGAAATTGGAGATAAAATTTCCAGGCCGGGAGAGATCGGCTTCAGTCTGTTTATCAAGCCCCCTCACGATGGCATCATCTGGCCGTTGAAATAAACGATACTCACTATTGATTACAAATTTACAACTAAATCCACTTTCGCCTTCTGCCAAATGATTGAGTGCACGTGATGGTACGGTAACGGAGGCACTGATATCGTCTTCTGTTTGAATCTTCATGGAAGCAATAAAATCTTGTCGTACTTTGAAAGTGCGCCACCCCAGTAGAGAAAACAAACCAACTCGTAAATAGGTTCCCACAAGTTTTCTCTCGCGGTACTTTAATTCATGCCCATGCGTTCCATTCACGATATCAACACCAAAGTGACCGGCCCAGTCGTCACCCCAATTGGACCAATAGATTCGTTTAATAATAAAGACCAATGCCCGAATATGATCAGGAATTGCATTTAACCAGTCGTTAAATTCTGATGTGTAGGCAGCAGAGGGAGTTAGCAACTTAATCACACTACCAAGTGAGCGATCCTGATCCAGCACCCGGCGACTGGGACGTAGGTCAGGATGACCTTCTGGTAATGGTTCCAACCAACGATCGGAATAATCCTTCTCAATAATTTGTCGCACATATTCCATGTCTGTTTCATAATCAGATACAAACACGGGTCCATAAAGCATGTAATCTAAAAGCGACTTGCTGATTTCACTCTTACCACCACCTGAAACCGTACAAGGTTTGTGACAGAAGATTCCTTCACCCGTAGTCCCGACAATCCTCCAGGAAGGTGCGGCGGGATGCTTCTCCATGCGCAAATGATAACCAGAAGGTGCCATGTAAACACGACCCGGTAGAAGTGGGATCGAATGTTTCTCCCCTTCTCGTTCCCAGCGGATGCATTGCTCAGGAAGGCTAGCATAAGCGTCCTCAGGAATATAAATTAAATCAGGGTAGCGCCGGTCTACTCCATAGCCTGCCTCTTGTCCTTCGATATGCTCTCCATAATCGCGCATCACATCATCAAATGTTCGACCATTATAGCGAACACTATTGACTTGAAATCCTTCTCCCAGGTTGTAACTGGGATACGCAAGTGTTCCACCAGCATGCTCTTCTTCAGCATTTCCAAATAAGTTGGCAGAATAACTGATTTGAGTCTTCACTTCTTTTTTACAATAACCAAAATAGTTATCGGCGATCAGAGTCACAACCACCCCCGCCTCCGTACGACAAGCCAATTTGAAAGCCTGACCATCGTTGTAGAGTTCGTCTTTTTCCTTCCAGCACATGCCATCATGACGTTGACGTTCGGTGGCATCGTCCCAATGCGGTAACCCTACTTCGTGTTTTTTAAGGGAAATCAGATGAGGTGCTAAAATGACAGCACCGGTATGCCCTGTCCAATGCATGACATCCAGACCTGCATCATTTTCCGGAACAAAAGGATCCCCTGCATTTCCAAAAATTGACTCAACAAAATCCAAATTGCTCACCAAAGTTCCCGGAGCGAAGAACCGTATCTCCATCCGCTTTTCCGGTGTCACCCCCATCACCTCAGGACAGACAATCGGTCTTAGCATCAATGAAGCCCAGCCTAATGCTGGCTCTGGCAGCTTCGATGTAAATGGAAATAACATCATTTTCTCAGGAGGGTTCATGGCGTTGAGAAATAATTTTACGAATGTCTCACGCGGAACTGCGCGCTTATCGCCAGGAACAGGCAATCCGCCTTCGGCAATATGAAACGTACCACTGGTTGTACGCCGATCATGCTTCGGATTGTGCAACACTCCATTTTTGACGCGATAAGATTTCACCAAATCACTCGTGAATTCATCACAATCCATCGGAAGAGAAAGCTCGCGCGCCAGTCCGAATCGATCTAATACCAATGACCGATTCGGTAGCTTCAGATTTTCTGAACCTGCAACATCACTAAAGTGTGACTGCAAAAAGTTTTCAATCCGTTGATCAATGGGGCAGCGATGATTCGCTAACAATCGATTTTTTTGACGGTGGTTATCCAAAAAACCCTTTGCGATATCGATAAATGTTCGATCAGCGTCTGTTAAGGCGGCCGGGTATCCGTTGGCAATCAGTTGAAGATTCAGATATCGTAAAATTTCATCCCGATCTTCATTACATGTTGCATTCCCATTTTCATCAAGCCCCAAAGCCTGTCGGAATTGTTCACTATAATGTGCGGAATTTGCTTTCAGGGACCTGGGAGGCGAAAGCCGAGGTGCTTCTCGATTGAGCATAATTACTTGTCTTTTGAAAAAATGAAATGAGGCACTGCGCAAGATATGTGGAAACACATGATTGCGTCTCGAGCGCACAAAGAGTGGTTTTTTGACTGATGCCCTGGCGCGGGACAAACTGTTTCAGTAATGTCTGCAGTATATTCGAAAATACTGAGGCGTCAACGCTTCACGCACTGTTCCGTTAGTAAGCCATGACAAGAATTAACTTATAAACAACTTTAAGGAATTAGAAGTCTATAGAAGAGACGTCCTGTTAATATAGCTCACGTACAGGCTGTCGATTATCGTCAAGCAAATAGCGGGGTCGGCCTGACAAGTCGGTAATCTGAGTTGTTTGTGTATTAATGCCAAGATTATTGAATAGCGTGGCAAAGATTTCCTGCACATGAACTGGACGATTAATGGGAACACCACCTGATTGATCTGTTTGGCCAACAATACGCCCTCCTTGTATTCCTCCACCAGCCAGTAAAACAGATTGTGTTCCAGGCCAATGATCACGACCTCCCTTAGCGTTGATACGCGGAGTACGGCCAAATTCTCCCCACACTACGACTGTCGTATGCTCTAACAGTCCCCGCTCATCCAGATCTTGTAGAAATACGGCTATAGCCTGATCAAACACAGGTAGATATCTTTTTGATAAATACTCGATTGTCCCTTCCCGATTCGCATGCCAATCCCAGGCACCGAAGGCTACAGTAACACAACGCACGCCAGCTTCGATCAAACGACGCGCTAATAACAATTGCTGCGGACTTTGAGGAGCGCCTCCAAAACTGGGATCTGTTTTCTGTAATTCACCATATCGATCACGGACTGATCTGGGTTCTTTTTCCAAGTCCATCGCTTCTGCAAAACGACCAGATGTCAGCATTTGAAAAGCTTGCTTTTGAAAATTATCACTGCCATCGACTTCAAAGTATTGCTGACGATCTTTGAATGATTGTAACAATTCTCGGCGGTCGTTTAATCGCGAGACATCAATGCCATTTAATACCAAATCAGATTTCACTTCGCCTTCGAGCGCAAAAGGAACATGTTTATAACCGGTAAACCCGGGCCACGAAGGGTTACCCTGCAAATGACTTCCGTTATTATTGTAAGGGCCGTAGCTCATCTTCGGGGCCGCATCGACATAGGGAATCATCCCTTCTTTGCCTGGTCCTAATACCTTGGAAACGATCGAACCCAAGGTCGGCCAGCCTCCCGCAGGCTCGCCATCAGTAGTCATCCCACCGGGTCGGCCTGTATAACATTGAAAGGATTCATGCCGATTTTCCATACCAACCAATGTGCGTATAACTGAGAACTTGTCTGCAATAGCTGACAACTGAGGGAGCAATTCACAGTACTGGATCCCCGGTACTTTTGACTGGCTTGGTGAAAAAGAACCACGAATCTCCGCGGGTGCATTCGGTTTGGGGTCAAATGTTTCGAATTGAGTCGGCCCACCCGGCAAGTAAATCATCACAACCGACTGCTGACTCATTTTTTTTGCTAGTTTTGCTTCTAACTCGAATCGATGCGATAGAGATACTCCCCCCGCTATGCCAAAGGAGCCAAGTTGCAAAAAGTGACGCCTCGAAAGGCTATTACAAAACAAATTATCAGCATGAGATGAACGACTACTCATAAGTATTCTCCTATATATTGAAAAAGTACCAGACTGGAGCAAATCTCTCAACTCTATTTTTCATTTATAGCTCTCATTTTTAACTCATTACGTGCTTTAACAGCGACTGTTCGACCTATGAACAATAATCGAAAGACATCAAATTCTTTTTTAAATACAGAGGTTTCACCCACCAAGAGTTTTCATTTGTTGTGGTGGTTCATAAAATTTTTGAGTAGTTCAGAGCATCGCGAACAACCTCAATTAAATCTCAGGATTAGATTTAATGATTCATGAAGAATACGTGGAACGACTTGTTAATTTGCTGGATCCTCAAGCAAATCTTCTCTTCAATATGACTTTTGAAGAGGCAACAGAGCGAGTGGCAACAGGTTCACCAGAGGCTGTAAGGGAAATCGAAGGTCAATTTGCTCTGATTCATAAAGAGGGTACTTGTATTCGGATGGCCCGGTCTATCGGTAGACCAATGAGATTTTTTCTGGCGAAACGCGCTGAGGGACCATGTCTCGTCGTTGCTGAAAGAATTGACGAAATATATGAGTTTCTCAAAAGTGAAGGGCTCGACACACAATTTCATCCTTCCTATACAAGAATGGTTCCCGCGCATTACATTCTTGAGCTACAATTACTTGGCTGCCCTGACCCCAATCCCAAGACAACTCGATTCTTTACTCCCACTCGAAACTCTCTTCCAAATCAGTTAGATGAAATTGGAAAACAGTATATCGGGACGGTCTCTGAGGAAATTCATAAATGGCTAGACTCTATTCCTCCAGTTGAGCCTATCGGCGTGCTCTTTTCCGGAGGCATTGACAGTGGCGCCCTCTTCCTGTTGGTATACCATGCACTGATTTCGCGCAATGAATCGCCTTCCCGTCTCAAAGCGTTTTCTCTTTCCATAGATGGGGAAGGCAGTGATTGCCAACAAGCATATCAGTTTCTGGAACAGATGAATTTGAATCTGTTTCTCGAAGTGCTGGAAGTCCCTCGCAGTAGCCTGGACTTTGAAGAAACAGTGAAAGTTCTGGAAGACTATAAATCACTTGATGTTCAAGCTGCAACGATGACTTACGCTTTGTGCAAAAAAATCCGTACCCTTTATCCACGTTGGATCCATTTGGTCGACGGCGATGGAGGAGACGAGAATCTGAAAGACTACCCTATCGAAGCGAATCCTGAGCTTACTATACGCAGTGTGCTCAATAATTTGATGCTCTACCAGGAAGGCTGGGGAGTTGAAGCTGTCAAGCATTCGTTAACTTATTCGGGGGGCCAGAGCCGTGGACACGTTCGAACCTATGCACCTGCTCGAAGTCTTGGATTTCAAGGATTTAGCCCTTATGCATTACCCAATGTCATTGAAGTTGCGGAAGGAATCCCCTTTATCGAGTTGACAAATTGGGATCACAACAAACTATATGCCCTCAAAGGTGATATTGTATGTAGAGGAATCAAGCAGATTACTGGTCTGTCCATGCCAGTCTATCCCAAACGTCGTTTTCAAGAGGGGACTCTAAATCACGATTCTTTCGAATCAGTATTCTCTGATACAGAGAATGAATATCGACAAACGCTTTTATCGCTTTACCAATAGAGAAACGAGGCTCAAAGCACTACCTGGCATGGATCACATTCTTCCCTCATTTACGAATCAGCAAATTCAAGCGGCCCGCTCTGCTAAAAATCAGGTATCTCCCGAAATACCTTATGCTTTCTTAAATGAAACAGAGTGCGATTCAGATGGAGCCCTGACTGAAATATCTACGATCTTTCTTACAAACCGTGAGTGTCCTTTTCAATGTCTGATGTGTGATCTCTGGCAAAACACATTGGACGAGACACTTACTCCAGGTATGATCACACATCAAATCGACTATGCCCTTCAGAGACTGCCACCGGCTAAACAAGTGAAACTGTATAACAGCGGTAACTTCTTTGATCGCAAAGCGATTCCAGAAAAAGACATTCCGAGTATTGCCTCTCAGGTTCATAATTTTGAAAGAGTGATCGTTGAAAACCATCCGTTGTTGTGCAATCAGCACTGCCTGGACTTTCAACAAATGATAAGCGGACAACTGGAAATCGCGTTAGGACTGGAAACCATCCACGAAAATGTCTTACAAGCTCTGAACAAGCAAATGACGCTAGAGAATTTCTCAAAAGCCGTCGAATTTTTGTTAAACCACTCCATTCAGATAAGAGCATTTATATTATTGAAGCCACCATTCATGAATGAGCAAGAGGGAATTGAGTGGGCCATTCGTTCTGTTGAATACGCCTTTTCTCTGGGAATAGATTGCTGCTCTCTGATTCCGACACGTTCTGGAAACGGTATACTCGAACAACTGGAACAGACAGGGCAGTTTTCTCATCCACTTCTCTCCTCTGTTGAAGAAACATTGGAGGCCTGCTTGAATTTAAAGCAAGGAAGAGTTTTTATGGATCTTTGGGGTCTGGAACGACTTTATCAAAATGAGATTAATCTGCATGATCGGTTGGAACAATTACAACAGATGAATCTACTCCAGAAAGTTTCGACTGCATGATCACCCTGCTGAATCCCTACCACTCTTTATTCAACAATTCTAAAAATTCAGTTTCTGATAACACAGGAATATTCAGTTCCTGTGCTTTGCTTAATTTGCTGCCTGCCTTTTCACCAGCCAACAAATAACTGGTTTTCGAAGAAACACTTCCGGACGCCTTACCACCGTGTTTTTGAATTAGTTCTTTGGCTTCATCTCTTGTGAATTGTGACAAGCTGCCTGTTACAACAACCGTTTTTCCGTCGAGAAGCCCCTTTTTTTTCTTAGTTTTTTCAACGGGACTCCCCATATTCAGTCCCAGTGTTTGCAACTCTTGAATGAGTTCCACACCAAACTCAGAGTGAAAGAAGGTATAGACTGACTCTGCAATCACAGGACCAATTTCGTCTACTGCCGCCAGATCTTCTACACTTTGTTTGGAAATCTCACCAATCGTACCAAACTGCTTTTCAAGAATACGTGCATTACTGGTACCTACGTGTCGAATATTCAAGCCCGTTAATAGCCGCCATAATGGTTGTTGTTTGGAGCGTTCGATCCCCTCCAGCAAATTTTCAATCGATTTTTCCCCCTGGCGCTCCAAGCTGATGAGCTGATCATGATGTTCATGAAGCCGATACACGTCCGCCAGTCCTTTAATGATCCCCTGATCGAGTAGTTGCTCAACCATTTTAATCCCCATGCCCTCAATATCCATTGCCTGTCGGGATGCAAAGTAACGCAATGTTTCGCGTAACGAGGCAGGACAATTTGGATTAGGACAACGAATGTAAACACCTCCCTCATCCTTTATGAGAGTCGCTTTACATTCGGGACAGCGTGTTGGAAATTCCAATTCTTGCTGTGTTCCATCCCGTAGATGCTCTTCCACACGAACAACATGAGGTATAATCTTCCCGGCCTTTTCAACTACGACCCAATCACCAATTTGGATTTCCAGGCGTTCCATCTCATCCCGATTATGTAAACTTGCCCTGGAAACCGTAGTACCAGCAATTTGAACTGGTTCTAAATTCGCAACGGGAGTAACAGTGCCTGTTTTACCAACCTGAAAATTAATAGAATCAACCTTAGTTACCGCTTCATACCGCTCCCATTTATAAGCGACAACCCACCGAGGACTCTTGGAAGTATTTCCCAGCAATTCACGTTGTTCAAATTGATTCACCTTCAGCACGATACCATCGACTTCAAAGTCCAATGTATGTAAGTCATCCATCATTTTCTGGACATGTTCTAGAGTCGAATCTAAATTTGGAAATGCCTCTACATTGGGTGTTACAGGAACCCCCATTTTTTGAAGTGCAACCAGGTAATTTATGTGTGTTTGAAAATCGACTCCTTCAACGGCTCCAATTCCGTGTGCAAAAAATCGGATTTTACGCATTGCGCAGAGTTTGGGATCAAGCAGCTTTAATCCCCCGGCAGTCGTATTCCGTGGATTTGCAAACGGTTCTTTTCCCTGTTCTTGCGTTTCCACATTCAAAACTTGAAAATCTGAATTGGAAATAAACGCTTCTCCCCTGATTTCTAATAAATCAGGGGGACGCTTTGTGTTTAACCGTAGTGGAACGCCACCAATGGTTCGCGCATTGTGCGTAATATCATCTCCTTGCTGACCATCACCACGTGTAACTCCCTGTGTCAAATGTCCCTGCTCATAGATTAAAGACACTGCCACTCCATCGATTTTATACTCGGCTGTCAACTCAATCTGTTCTTCGTCAAGGAGCTTACGAATACGAGTTTCAAAGTCTTTGAGTCCTTCTTGCTCAAAAATATTATCAATTGATAACATTGGCAAACGATGCTCAACAGTCTGAAAACCCTCTATGGGAGCCCCCCCCACTTTTTTCGTGGGGCTGTCAGGTGAATCATATTCCGGATGTTCGGCTTCTAACTTTTCTAGCCGTTTCATCAATTGATCAAAGTCACGATCAGATATTTCCGGCTTTGCCTGAATATAGTAGAGGCGGTTGTGATGTTCGATTTTGTTACGAAGTTCTTCGATTTCTTTTCGAATTGACATGTTGATAATCCGCGTTGGAAGAAGAAAAGAAATGGGGATCTCAGGAAGTCACTTCGTTTAGTATTTTTTCTTGCTGGCTCAATTTCATGTCTGCCTCGACCATTAATCGCGCTAATTCTTCAAATGTAACCTTAGGTTCCCAATTCAGATTTTGACGTGCTTTCGTTGGATCAGCACAAAGCAACTCGACCTCTGCGGGTCGATAGTACTGTGGATCGATCTCTACATATTTTTTCCAGTCCAATTCAACGGCACCAAACGCAGCCTCCAAAAACTCTCGCACGGAATGAGTCTCTCCCGTACCGATCACAAAATCATCTGGTTTTTCCTGCTGCAAAATGAGCCACATTGCCTCGACATAATCTCCTGCAAAACCCCAATCTCTTTTTGCATCAATATTCCCAAGATACAACTTGTCTTGCATTCCCAATTTAATACGCGAGACCGCTTTAGTAATTTTTCGAGTTACAAAAGCTTCGCCTCGTCGGGGAGATTCATGGTTAAAGAGAATCCCATTGCACGCATACATACCATATGATTCTCGATAGTTAATTGTCTGCCAATAAGAAAAGACCTTTGCACAAGCGTAAGGACTTCGTGGATGAAAGGGAGTTGTTTCGCTCTGCGGAGACTCAACAACTTTACCAAACATTTCGCTGGAGGAAGCCTGGTAAAAACGAATCTTTTTTTGACTTCTCTTTTCATAATGCCGTAATGCTTCCAGCAATCTGAGAGTTCCCACCCCTGTTACCTCTGCAGTGTAAACGGGAATATCAAATGAAAGGCGGACATGGCTTTGAGCTGCTAAATGATAAACTTCATCTGGCTGAACTTTATCCAGGATCTCATTGAGGTTCGATCCTTCCGCAAAATCACAATAATATTGATTTTGTGGAGGTTCCCCAATTCCCGGTTTACTGCATGAGGTGATTCCATGGACTTCATAATTTTTATTTTTCAGCAACTTGGAAAGGTAATAACCATCCTGACCATTAATCCCTGAGATTAAAGCAACTCGATTCACCGCAAAAGATCCTGTATCGAAGTGTGAGATATTCTAATATTAGAACTGTGATTATACTACTTTATTCAGTTTAGGAGTTTTCTACTTATTCGCAAGAGTCTGCCTGCATCTACCCCATGTCAGCTACTGTGTAAAGTTCAGTGACCTTGCTTAGTATCGATACCTTGAGCTGATCGATGTCCTTTAATGTAATACTTCAATATCTCCCAGCGTCTAATCACACCCAACATGCGATGTGGTTGCTCGCGTGAAACAACTGGTAGACAATCGTAAGAACCTTCACGAAACTTACTCCAGACAAGCGCCAAAGAGTCATCAGGATAAACGACTGTTTCGAGATTATTTGCCAAGTCCGCCGCTCTTACTAATGAACCAATTTTGGGATCGAATAATGTGTTACTCAAATCCTGATAGCGTATTACGCCTACCACTTCTTCGTTGGAACCAATTACCGGAAACGTATTATCGTGACTGTGCTCAATAAACGAAATGACTTCATTAAATGTGGCAGTCTGTAATATTCCTTTGACGTTTTTCCGATAGAGTTGTTCGACATTAATCTCGTCATGTGGTTGATCATTCTCTGAAAGCAATCCAAAAGATACTAAAAAACGTCGAATCATTGCTTGAAATTCGCTGATCGGATCACCGGCGGTATGATGAATGGCATGAATCAATGGAACTTCACCGGCCCTCAATACAGATTGACGAATCATAATTGGCCCGACAATTTCAAAAAACACAACGGACCCCAGAATAATTGTCTGCAAATGGCCGCCCAGTACAGGATCTCGACTGACTGCAATAGCTGAAAGGGTAATGGCTGCACCTGCCTGTGCAAAAAGTGCCGTTCCCAACCATTGAGAAACTTCTGGCTCTTCCTTTCGTACTTTAGCAGAAATAAAGACACCAAAATATTTACCCAATAATCGAAGTACGATATAGCCTCCTCCAATCAAGCCTGCATGTATGAATCGTTCGGGTTCTAGCTCGGCACCATGGATAATGAAAAATAGCACGCATAAAAAACCTGTCAGTGGGTTTAATTCCGTTTCTACTTTCGGAACATCTTCTTCAACCAGAGAGTTGGCTACCGTAAAACCCATTGCAAGAAAAGTCAGCATATAAGGCAGGCCTGTCGTCCGACACAGTCCCAACGCTAATGCAATTAACGCGATGAGCATAATAATCCGACGACTACCTTTGATGACTGCGTTTCCATAACTAATCATCAAACCACCAAAGACACCGATAAAAATGGAGCCAAAGATGTCCAGACTCAGATGTCCTAGTTGAGTGAATGCAGAAGCTACCTGACTATCACTTTGAAAAAAGTAAACGGCAACAAAAATAATCTCAAATGCGATAATGGAGACTAAGTTATTGATCGCAACCATGATGCCCGTATATTCGGAAATAGGGCCTTCTGATTCCATTTCTTTAAGAACCAGAATTGTTGTTGCCGGGGCTGTGGCTATTGCCAGAGTACCAAGCAAAATGGCAGCACTTCCTGATTCGCCAATGAGCATTAGTCCTACATAAACCGCAAAAAAAGTAGCAAGTATCTCACTCAAAGATATCGGAAGCACACGATGAAACAGACGTTTGAGACGCGACAGTGTGAAGTGACATCCTAAGTTAAACAACACCAATGCCATTGCCAAATCAGCAAGCGGGTTTAACTCTTCAAGATGTTCATGCGGGATGACACCAAAGACTGCTGGTCCTAGAATAACACCTATTAATAAATAGGCAGTCACTTTGGGAAGACGGAATAATTCTCCCAATGTGCCCGATAGCAATCCAGCAGCCAGAAAGATTCCCAATGTAAATATGATATGCCATGAGCCCATTTGAACTTCCTGTTCGCTGTGTTCTGAATACAATTGCGGGCGATTATAGCAAAGAATGCTTGCTGGTCGATGCTTACAATACAAATGGGCTCATAAAATATTCATACTAAACTACTATGAGACAATAAGTTCGAACGTTTAACCTTTTCTGCCTCAGTTCATACAGCGATTTACTCTATTAGACCGCTTAATCCAAACTCATTGTTACTGTTTTTAGTTCAGTATAATTTGCCAGACCGGCTGCACCTAATTCACGACCGATTCCACTTTGTTTAAATCCCCCAAAGGGAGCCGCTGCATCAAATACATCGTAACAGTTTACCCAAACTGTCCCCGCTTTGATGCGGTTAGCCAAATGATGCGCTTTTTTGACATCACTGGTCCAGATTGCCGCAGCTAATCCAAAATGAGTATTGTTTGCCCGGTTCACGACTTCATC
The DNA here is from genome assembly GCF_007748195.1 of Gimesia aquarii. Lineage (NCBI taxonomy): Bacteria > Pseudomonadati > Planctomycetota > Planctomycetia > Planctomycetales > Planctomycetaceae > Gimesia > Gimesia aquarii. The sequence goes on along the minus strand of NZ_CP037920.1, from coordinate 3,458,552 downwards.
GATACTTTTGAAAGGCAATATACTCAGCACCGGACCGAAAATTTCATCAGTTGCAATGGGCATATCATCGGTTACATAATCAAAAATCGTCGGCTCGACAAAATATCCCTTGTCACCAAATCGTGTCCCCCCCGTGACACAATGTGCGCCTGCCGCGTTTCCTTTTTGGATGTAACTTAGAATTTTCTCCATCTGAGCGTGATCGACCTGTGGACCTTGAGTCGTTTCCGGATTTAATGGATCGCCTAACTTGCGAGACGCTGCTCTCTCAACAAGCTTGGCAACAAATTCCTTATGGACTGATTCCTCCACGAACAGTCGGCTTCCCGCACAGCAACATTGCCCTTGATTAAAGAACAAACCAAATTCCGCTCCTGCAACCGCAGCGTCGAGATCACTGTCTGCAAAGACAATATTCGGACTTTTGCCACCCAGCTCGAATGTGAGTCGTTTCAAAGTCGCCGCTGCATCAGCCATAATAATTTTTGCGGTTGCATCTTCACCGGTGAAAGCAATTTTATCTACGTCAGGATGTTTCACCAAAGATGCACCTGCTGTAGGGCCATAGCCTGGAATGACATTAATTACACCAGGTGGAATCCCCGCTTCCATCGCCAATTCCGCCATCCTCAAGCATGATAGTGGTGTCTGCTCAGCTGGCTTCATCACGATTGTACAACCCGCCGTTAATGCGGGTGCCCACTTCCATGCCACCATCAATAGCGGAAAATTCCAGGGAATGATTTGCCCCGCAACACCCAGTGGCTCTCGACGGGTATAACAAAAATGATTGCCCCGAATTGGAATCGTGGTCCCTTCTATTTTATCTGACCAGCCAGCGTAGTAGCGCAGGCAATCAATTACGAGCGGTAAATCGGCAGCAAGACTATCTCGAATTGGCTTTCCATTGTCTAATGATTCTAATGCAGCTAGTTCTTCGATATTTTTTTCAACTAAATCAGCCAGACGATATATTAACTGACCTCGGTCACGTGCATCCATTTTTGACCATGGACCAGATTCAAATGCGTTTCGGGCGGCTTTGACCGCTAGATCAATATCAGCGGCATCTCCCTCTGCAACATTCGCAATCACTTCTTCCGTAGCAGGATTCACGGTCTCAAAGGTTTTACCACTAACCGCGTCTCGCCACTCTCCGTCAATGAGTAGCTGAGTCTGTCGGATGCGAGGAGCAACTGCTACGGTATCAAGAATGTCTGTCGCCATGACTCAATCTCCTGAGAAAATGAAGAGCGGGATCAATTTCAAAGGACGAAATGCTTCCTAAAAGTAGAGCTACTACTACTCGTCCCTATCAATATTCTGATAGGTTTCATTCATGTTCTCAAGAGGGAAGACAAGAAGCGCACAAAAAAACGCTAAAACAAAAAAAGTTCTAGCGTTTGGCTAAGATGCTTAAACTTAAATCGCACGCAGAATTGCTGCGGCACTTTGACCGAACGAAGTTCGACTGACAGTCATAGCGGTCGGAATCGTGAGCGGACGAATTTCCCCATGTACCACATCGAGATTACATAATGGATCTGGAGTTTCATAATTGAGTGTGGCAGGTGTTGCACTATGACGGATGGAAAGAATACTTGCAGCCAATTCAACGGCACCGGACCCCGCATCAAAATGACCAAAGTAACTCTTGAGTGCAGTTATTGGGATTTTCGCAGCATCATCACCAAACAAACGATGATAGGCTCTTGCTTCGACCTGATCGTCAATTTTTGTACTTTTACCATGTGCATTGATGTGACCAAGCTCACTCGGCTTTAAATCAGCTTGATACATTGCTGATTCAATAGCTCGAACTAAACCTGTATCATTTTGTTGATTGCTGTTGGAAACAGAATGCCCGTCACACCCTGCACCAAGCCCAATGACTTCTGCGTAGATTTCCGCACCGCGACGAACAGCATGTTCATAATTTTCAACGACAAATGCCGCAGCACCTTCACCCAGAATCGTACCGTTTCGATCACGGTCAAATGGCCTGCAAGCGCGCCTGGGGTCTTCGTCTCGTGACAAGAGATCCATCAAATTCTTACGAGAGAGATCAATGGGATTGATGTTCGAAGTACAGGCTCCTACCACCATACAATCAACGGCACCACGTTTGATCCAACGCATAGCCTCAGACAAAGCCAACAGTGCTGAGGAGTCCTGACTGGTAATCGTATTATTCGGGCCTTGTGCGTTATGTTCGATCGAGATATGGCAAGCTGGCATGTTAGGAAGTTGTCGAAGCATCCATAATGGAGTGATCTGCCCCATTGTGTCTTCGCCCCAGCGTGTCAATTCGAAAGAATTATCTTCGCCACAACGTTTGACTGCCTCGACAAGTTCATCCGGACTCGTCGGAATATGTCCGGCTCCGAATGAAACACCAAAGCGTTCTGGATCGACGACACCACTCGAAATTCCCGCATCATGAACTGCATCTGAGGCCGCAGAAACCCCAAGCTGGATATCACGCGACATAAACTTCAGGAACTTTTTGTTGTAAAGGTGCGCTTCAGGTTGAAAGTCTTTTACTTCCGCAGCCAACTTGGAAGGCAAATTCTCGGTAGGAACTGCTTTGAGTCGATCAATCCCCGAGTCACCTGAACGCATGCTTCTCCAAAATGCATCGATACCGATACCTATTGGAGAGACTACTCCAATACCGGAAATAACAACACGTGTTTGATTTGACCCAGCCATCTTAGCTTGACCCTAAATCTTCTACAGGAAAAACAATGCAAATCCTTTAACATCATTGCTTTAAAACTGTAGTTGTAAGACTGTTGGAATCCTCAGACTAACACAAAATCTGATATTACTCTGAGCGTAACTTCTTATTTGAGTTCCTTCTCTTATTTTTTATTATCGGAAAACAACAACCAGAAATCTGAGAGTGATCTCAAACCCACACTATTTAATCCTTAAACGAGCAAAAACAAACAGGTTATAACACTGCCGCTGTTTTTGATCACGCTATTGCAAAGACAAAGCTTCGCACAGAATGAGCCACAATTAAAGGAAGGTGCTTTAAAAAGCAAAGGTGTGATAGAGAGCTAAACTCCCAAATTAGTAGGTTGGAAATCCTTTTCATAGGTTCGAGTGAAATCAAATCAAGCTAATAAATATAATTGAGGTCCCCATCAACCATATCTTGCACCTGAATGATACCAATCGGTAATCATTACACACTTTGTAATCCATTTTGTCAAGCTAATTCTCAGAAAAGCCTGAGACTCACATTATTACCGTAAATCACCTCAAAAATGTGATTTTTTGAACACATCTTATTCACAAAGACACTTATGCATCGACGATTTCAAAAATCGCTTCAATCTCAACTGCGACTCCAGTCGGTAAAGCGGCAAAACCAAGTGCACTGCGTGCGTGATACCCATCAGTGGTTTTACCAAACAATTCATGAAACAAATCAGATGCTCCATTAATCACAAGATGCTGATCAGTAAAATCGGGAGTTGAATTCACACAGCCAAGCAACTTGATGACTTTCAAGCCATTAAGACTTCCATGCTCATGTCGAACTGATCGTAAAATCTTGACTGCACAATCACGAGCAGCTGCCTGTCCTTCTTCTACACTAACGTTTTCACCCAAACGTCCTTTCTGGTCACTGACATGACCAGAAGTCATCAACAAGTTTCCTGTTTTAATGCAGAGATTCAGATAACCAGGTTCAATCGGTTCAAAAGTAAGGCCTAACTCAGCAGCTTTCTGTTCAACAGACATACTCATTTCCTTCAAATACGAAGTTTTGTTACGAAATTTTTGTTAATGTAAAACAAAGCAAACAGACTTACAATTTATAATCCAGTCCTGTTAAGTAAAGAACTGAAACTTACCTGAAGGAGCAAATGCATTTTGAAAATGCTGTATTTCGGGTTTTGCTGAATTTGCATGTGCACGAGGCCAAAGAATAGAAATGACATCAAACCGAGCGGGCTGCTGAAGAAGCTTGTGTTTTTTTAGGAAGGAACTGGCCAGTCGAGTGAGCTGGCTCTGTTTTTGTAGCGTGATTGCTTCAAACGGCTTTCCCTTAGAATCACTCCGCCGTGTTTTCACTTCGACAAATACGACTGTCTGCCCATCTAAGGCAATCACATCAATCTCACCCTGCCCCGTGCGATACTGTTTCGCGAGAATCGAGTAACCGGCTTGCTTTAGAAATTTGATGGCAGCGCGTTCGCCGTGATCTCCCAACAACTTGCTGAGCCATTTACCTGCCATGAGTGACTACTCATAAACGGAAGTTGTGATGTAAACGAAACAGATTCCTGACAGCCTGATGCAGAAGCACTGAACTGATCTTAGTACTTCTGCAATGCTGAGATAGAATGACTTACTCTTCGCCTTTTTTCGCTCGTCGCTCTGTAAGACGTGTTGATTTTCCAACCCGATCACGCAAGTAGTAAAGTTTTGCCCTGCGAACACGACCATGTCGCTTAATTTCTAGCTTGGCGATTTTGGGGGAATTGACTGGAAAAATTCGCTCAACACCTTCACCAGCGACAATACGTCGAACTGTGAAATTTTCACGCGTTCCACTTCCGCGTCGTGCAATGATGACACCACTAAAAATCTGAATGCGCTCTTTGTCACCTTCCTGAATTCGGGTATGTACATCTACTGTATCACCGATTTCAAATTGAAGTGGTTCTTCGCGAAGACTGGATTCCTCTACTTTTTTCATTAATTCCTGCATGACTCAAAATCCTCTTTGCACGTTTCTCTGCCCTCGGAAATGAAGACTCAAAACATACTTGATTATATTAAGTTTAGTTCAAGTTGAATTTGATTCCGACTCAGTTAAAAGGTCTCCACGTCGTTCACGAGTTCGAATTAAACTCTGTTCGTGCCGCCAACGTGAAATCTCCTGATGATTCCCACTTAATAACACATCCGGAACTTCCATTCCACGAAAGTTTTGAGGCCGCGTGTATTGTGGGTACTCCAACAGCCCCGATTCTGAAAAAGAATCATATTTGGCACTGCTTTCATCACCTAATACCCCCGGAATTAACCGGATCACAGTCTCAATAATCAACATCGCAGGCACTTCCCCTCCATTGGTAATGAAGTCACCTGCTGAAACTTCCATTGGTTTTAGTCCAATGCGGATTCGTTCGTCGAATCCTTCATATCTTCCACATAATAATGTCAGTTGCTGTTCTTTTGATAATTCCAAGGCCAGTTTTTGATCCAATGTTTTCCCTTGCGGGGTTAACATGATCAACTTACCAGTCTCAGGGATCACCTCCCGAACATGTTCTACACATTTAAAAACTGTCTCGCAGCCAATCAACATTCCCGGTCCCCCACCATAGGGGCGGTCATCAACTGAGGAATGTTTGTCTGTTGCCCAGTCTCTATAATTCCAACGCTGAATCTCTACTAATTGATTTTGGATCGCCCTTTTGAGCAAACCCTGCTCAAGATAGCTATCAAACAGTTCGGGAAACAGTGTCAGGATATCAAATCGCATTGTGCTCTCTCAGGGAGCGAACTCTTCTCTAAATCACTCAGAAGCCTCTTCCGAAGGAGCTTCTTCAGCCGTAGCACCTTCGTCAGTTGTTGCTTCTGCACTCTCTTCCTGAGCTTCTGGTTCTGGCTCGGGAGCAGGTTCTTTAGGAGCAATCAACGGAGCGGGTGCTGCTGCTGTTCCAAACTTGTTTTGTTTCACTTTTTTGATCAGTGTTGCCACGTTATCAGAAGGTTTTGCTCCGACTGACATCCAGTAATCAACACGTTCCATGTTAATTGCCACGCGCTTTGATTTATCCGCAACAGAGGTATCGTAAGTACCGATTTCCTCAATTGCTTCTCCATCACGTTGTTTGCGTGAATCCATTACACAAATCCGATAGAAGGGTCGATGCTTACGCCCCATTCTTTTCATACGAATACGAACTGCCACTAAATTCTCCTTATTGGATACTAACTCTCATCTTATGGAAGATACAATATTTACGTTTAAACAACTTCAGATTCATCTCACGTCAGCTTCACTAACGATTTTTCTTCCGTTGCTTCTTTTTTGCTTTTCTCTCTTTTTTCTTTTTCTCACGCAGCTTGACTGGGTCACCACCACGCTTGCTACGTGCTTTCTGCTTAGTAAGCCCTCCCATGGGATCCATCATTCCTCCGGAAGACAACTCTTTCATGGCTTTCATTTTGTCACGCATCCCCATACCAGCCATTTTCTGCATGACACCGGCCATATTATTAAAATCTTTTACGAGACGACTGATTTCGGAAGGATCAGTGCCACTCCCCATCGCAATTCTGCGGCGGCGACTATGATCAATGAGATCAGGGTTTTCTCGTTCGGCTGGAGTCATCGAACTAATGATCGCATCAATGCGTTTCATTTCTGATCCCGGATCAACGTCCGGATTTGTATCCAGGAGTCCTCCCATGCCGGGGATCATCTTCATAATCTCCCGCATTGGTCCCATTTTTCGGATGGTTGCCATCTGCTTTTGGAAATCACTCAGACTGAATTTTCCTGAAGCCATCCGGTTCTGAAGATCAGCAGCTTGTTCTTCATCAAACTGCTGCTGTGCTTTCTCGACCAGAGAGACCACGTCTCCCATCCCCAGGATACGACCAGCCATCCGATCAGGGTGAAATGGCTCCAATCGATCCAGAGCTTCCCCCACACCGATAAACTTGATCGGAACGCCGGTTACTTCTTTGACACTCAAAGCCGCCCCGCCTCGAGTATCACCGTCTAGCTTTGTTAAAATGACGCCATCTAGTTCCAGAGCTTCGTTAAAGGCTTTCGCACTATTAACGGCATCCTGTCCGGTCATGGCATCACAGGCAAAAATCACTTGATCAGGCTGAAGCTTGCGTTCAATCTGCTCCAATTCCTGCATCAACTGTTCGTCAACGTGCAAACGACCTGCCGTATCGAGAATGACAGTATCAACATTCCCGAGTTTTTTTGCCTGGCTCAACCCGTTTTGGCAGACCTTAACCGCATTGTTTCCTTCGGGTGCTTCTGTGTGCGCAGGAACTCCAACTTGCCCGGCAATCACCTTCAATTGTTCAATGGCTGCAGGACGTTGCAAATCCGCAGCCACCAACATTGGATTGCGTCCCTGCTCCTTGAGCAGGCGTGCCAGTTTTCCACAGGTTGTTGTTTTTCCGCTCCCCTGCAGCCCACACATCATCAGGACGGTGATCCCGGAAGGCCTGAAAGCCAAATCAGGTTCGACTGGCCCCATCAGGTTGATCAATTCCTGATGGACAATTCCGACAATCTGCTCATCAGGTCGAATCGATTTGAGGACTTTTTCTCCAACGGACTGCTCTGTAACCCGTTCGATGAATTTAGTGGCAACTTCATAATTAACATCAGCTTCCAGCAGCGCCTGTCGGACTTCGCGCAGACCATCCTTGATATTGCCTTCGGTTAGTTTCCCACCGCGGGCAAGACCACTGAGCGCATTTTTCAGATTGCCTGTTAATCCTTCAAACACTTGTGATATCCAAATCGTTAATTATGAAAACAACTGAACACAAAACAAAAAACTAAGGAAGTACTACCTCTGGTAGGGTATCTGACGATAGAATGCGAGCGCAAAACGCACACATAACCTATGCACTGAAAGAGAGTTAAAACGTCAAAGCGATTCTCTCGATGATGCTGGTATTCGCAAAGTTATGATGAGGTAATAACTTGTATCAAACCGTGGAGTTTAAAAGGTGACCGAATAATACACAACGGTTGCAGCACTTCTTTTTAAAATTCTTATCCCATTTGCTCATCAGAATTCCTACAATGTTATAAGAATTCTTCAGAAAAACGCACTCAGACATATTAAGCCCACCTATAATCTTTTATTTATACTGAATATTTGAATTTTACGGAGCAAATGCTTTTGATTTTCAGATTTGTCAGGTCTGCAAACCTTATATTCAGGCCTCAAATCGTGTATGGTTCTTGATCACGCTTTTTCACCCGGAAAACTATCTCTTTTGATGAGATACAGGAACCGTTCTACTGGTTACGGTGTCCAACCGAAAACAATCCTGCCAAAACTGAATCTGTCATTGTGTAATTGATACTTCAATTCATCTGTCCATTAAATATTTTGAGTTAAAAACCAAGATGAGTAACACGAAAAACCTGTTCGACAAAGTTTGGGACTTACACTTCATTAAAACTCTTGAATCGGGACAGGATCAACTCCTGATCGGCTTACACCTGATTCATGAAGTGACCAGTCCGCAGGCATTTGAAATGCTCCGTGAACGTGATTTGAAAGTCTTGTTTCCCGAACGAACAATTGCAACTGTTGATCATATTGTTCCCACAAAGAATCAGGCACGACCCTTTGCAGACAATCTCGCTGAACAAATGATGACAGCCATCGAAAAGAACTGTCTTGAATTTGGAGTCACTCTGTTAGATGTAGATGATATTCGTCAGGGAATTGTCCATGTTGTCGGCCCAGAACAAGGATTGACCCAACCTGGTATGACGATAGTTTGCGGTGACAGTCATACCAGCACACATGGTGCATTCGGTTCAATTGCACTCGGTATTGGAACAAGTCAGGTTGCACATGTATTAGCGACGCAGACAATGGCGCTGGAGCGTCCCAAAGTACGCCAAATTTTAATCAATGGTGAGCTTGGTCCTGGCGTAACAGCAAAAGATGTAACCCTGCATGTGATCCGAAAACTAGGTGTTCAAGGAGGCGTTGGCTATGCTTATGAATATGCGGGAGAAGTCTTTGAGCGTATGTCGATGGAAGAACGCATGACTGTTTGCAATATGAGCATCGAAGGGGGCGCTCGTTGTGGCTATATCAACCCCGATCAAACTACGATCGACTACTTGAAGGACCGGCCTTGTTCTCCTCAAGGAGAAGCTTTTGACAAAGCCTCTGAGTGGTGGTTGAGCCTGGCATCTGGGCCTGATGCGAAGTTTGATCATGTTGTTGAGTTGGATGCAGCCGAAATCGAGCCTACAGTTACTTGGGGTATCACTCCAGCACAATCAGTCGGTGTCTCAGAAACGCTGCCACCCATTTCAAGCTATCCGGAACATGAGCAAACGCTGATCACAGAAGCGTTTCGCTATATGGAACTGGAAGAAAATCAGCCCATTAAGGGACAAAAAATCGATGTTGCCTTTATTGGCTCTTGCACGAATTCAAGGATTTCTGACTTGCGAGAAGCAGCGAAAGTTGTTGAAGGACGTCATGTTGCAGAACATGTAAAAGCACTTGTAGTTCCTGGTTCACAACTGGTTCGTAAACAAGCCATCGAAGAGGGGCTCGACAAAATCTTTTCTGACGCGGGCTTTGAATGGAGAGAAGCTGGTTGCTCCATGTGTCTGGCAATGAACCCCGATAAGCTGGTCGGCAATGAACTTTGTGCATCGTCCAGCAATCGAAACTTCAAAGGTAGACAGGGTAGCCCCACAGGCCGCACCCTACTGATGAGCCCGACAATGGTTGCCGCCGCCGCCGTCAATGGTTGTGTGACTGATGTGCGAGAAGTAATCAGCCCAGTCACAGTTTAATTTTCTAATAATTCGCTCCTTCAATCACATACAAAAGAATAAAGAACGACAAATGAAAAAAGTTGAAAGCATCACCGGGACTGGCATCCCATTGTTATTAGATGATATCGACACCGATCGGATTATCCCGGCCCGTTTTTTGCGTTGTGTCACTTTTGAAGGATTGGGGGAACATGCTTTTGAAGATGACCGCATCCAAGACCCAAATCACCCCTTTGACGACCCAAGCTATAAGGATGCATCCATTTTAGTAGGAGGACGTAACTTTGGCTGCGGCTCTTCTCGTGAACATGCACCTCAGTCACTGATACGCTGGGGCATTAAAGCAATCATTGCCGAATCCTATGCCGAAATCTTTTTCGGTAACTGTACTTCACTAGGAGTTCCGGCTGTCTGCGCCAGCCAGGAAACACTCGAAACCTTGGATCATGCAATTAAGAATCAACCAGATCAGGAAATCACCGTTGACCTGCTCACGATGAAAATCAGTTGTGGTGATCAAGAATTTGACTGCACTTTACCAGACAATGCACGCACTGCTCTGACTTCGGGATCCTATGACTTTCTGGCACAATTACTCAAAAGCAAAGAGGAAATAAAAGAACGCGCAACAACTGTGCCTTACTTTACATCTTTTGCTTGAATTTCCTACAAGAAGCAGAAATCCGACTCACCTTTTCTAATGTGATTTTTATGCCTGAAAAGAAATCGGAAAGTAATCGGCGCGACTTTCTAACTGGACGTGTTATAAAACAAGCCGCTGAGCAAGCCGGAGAGAATCTGGCTGATTACTTGAGTGATGCGACCGAAGAAATAACAGTACCATCGGGTGGTTCGACCATTAGATTGAGTACACGTGCTATGGCAACGGAATTTGCTGTGGTCATGAATCCCGGCCGTAGTCAACAAGTAATCCAAGCCTCTGATGCCTTGGACATGCTTCATGAACTGGAGCAGTTAATGACGGTCTACAGAAGCAACAGCGAGATGTCGCGCGTCAATGCAGAAGCTGCTGCAGGTCCCGTTTCAATTGATTCTCGTCTGTTTGAAGTACTCGACCAGTCTCGTCAAATCTGTTTAGATACAGAAGGCGGTTTCGACCCTTCTTCCGGCCCTCTCATTGCACTTTGGCAAGATCGCAGAAGGTTAGGACGTATTCCAACCCAAACAGAAATTGATTCGTGCCTCGCTCATACAGGCATCGATCAATTTGAATTTGACCACTCAAATCAGACCATACAGTATCGATTTCCCGAGAATGAATTGAACCTTGGTGGAATTGGTAAAGGATATGCATTAGATGTCGCAGGACAGTTTTTAAAAGAACAAAAGTTAGAAAACTGGCTTTTTTATGGGGGATTTAGCAGTATTCTTGCCAGAGGTTCTCATAATCAGCTCCAAGGCTGGCCGGTAGGGATCAAAAATCCACTTTTTACCAGTCAAAGATTGGGAACAATCTTATTAAAGAATTATGCAATGTCGACCAGTGGATCCTCAGTACAACACTTCCGACATGAAGGAAAACGTTATGGGCATATCCTCGATCCTCGAACCGGATGGCCTGTTTCGGAATTGCTGTCTGTAACGGTTATTGCTCCCTCTGCAGCTCTGGCTGATGCACTTTCGACTGCTTTTTATGTAATCGGAATCGAAAAAGCTCTGGAGTATTGCGAAAATCATGGTGAAGTCGGTACGATTTTAATTCCAGCCCCCACCCAAGGCCGAAAACTTTCACCGGTGATTCGTGGAATTCCGAATGAGTTTCTGTTCCTGGATCGCGACCAATTGTTGTCATAATGATTAGTCGTTATAAATGAAATATTAAAAGACAGGCACGTTGTGAGATAGAATTCACGTTCACTTTATATAAAGTGTTCAAGCCAGCTTGCCAGAACCCTGTACTTTTTGACGAAAGTAAAGGATGTTCTCTTTAGAAATCCCCCTTAAAAACAAAGGGTTTACTTGTGAAAGATTTAAAAAAAATCTCAGGTATTGCCATCCTGCTGATCGTGTTGCTACGACTTTCGATTGGCTGGCAACTGCTTTATGAAGGCCTTTGGAAAATTGATACTTTAAGTTCCAACAGACCATGGACTGCTGCAGGATATCTAAAAAACGCTAAGGGACCATTTCGGGACCATTTCCGTAATATGACGGGTGATCCCAATGATATGAACTGGCTGGATGCAGATAAGGTCAAAGCAAAGTGGTCTAGCTGGGAACAACGGTTCCTGAACCATTTCCCCAATATCACAGACGCCCAAAAATCGAAATTGCATCAAATGGTGAGTGGCAGTGATTCATTTGCGGCAGAACTGAGTGCCCTACCTCCGGGAGTCGAAATAAGAGGTAGTCTAGGTAAAGCAATTCAGTTTGATCCCAAGCGAAAACGGTTGATTGTCAAAGGCGATCAACATTTAACACCTGCTGAAAAATATCGACTGCAATCAATGGTTCCAGTGACAAAAGAAGCAAATGGAAAACTGTCTGGCGGTACAAAGCTGGACCAGGATTTTTATACAGCCGTTGAAAAAGTTTATGCGCGCTCTGCGCGACTGAGTTATATCGAGAAAATGCAGGCCTCCCTGCGTGGAAATCCTGAAGTAGCCGGCCATGTTGACAAAAAACAAGAAGGCACCATTGATGGCAAGCGCATCGGTGAACTTGAACAATATCAAATTGCCTTAGAGAGATATGAAAAGAAGCTAAAGGAAGCAGATCAGGATTTTAAAAGAGATCATCTTGATAAAATCTGGGCTGAAATACAGGAAATGAGAGCCAGTTTGGTCAACCCCATTCGTGCGATGGAAGATGACATGAAAACGGAAGCTTACAAGCTTCTGACTCCAGAACAACTTGCTGCTGGACCTATTCCTCCAGAAAATACCGAAATGCATCGCATTAACATGATGACGATTGCTGCTCTGACAATACTGGGGATTTTACTTTTAATTGGATTGGGAACCCGAATTGCCGCCATTGCCGCCGCAGGAATGCTACTGTCGTTTTATCTTGTGATGCCCCCCTGGCCCGGAGTTCCTGCTGCACCGGGACCTGAACACAGTTTTATCGTCAATAAAAATCTGATTGAAGTGATTGCGTTACTAGCGATCGCCTGTCTGCCTACAGGAAGCTGGTTTGGCATCGATCGTATGTTTTATCGTTTTTTCAACAAAAACAAAAACTCATAAAACAAAACTAGTTTAAAAAGTCAAATATTCGTAGGAAACTCGGGTACATCTAACAAAAGACCTTTATTCCACATATAATACTGAAAAAGTCATTTAAACCGGCAAAAATACGCATTGCGTATTAGGAGCAAAAATATGAATTTAACTCCCGAACAAGAACAAATTGGAAAAGACAATTTTAATGAGGCAGTCTCTTTAACAAGACGTGATTTCATCACTGCTGCCGCTGCGACAACAACCGGTTTAGGCGCCGCCTATTTTGGGTATGAGAAGCTCAAGGGGAAACCCGTTAAAGTTGGCTTCATTGGAACTGGTGATGAAGGCAGCGTGCTTATCACTCAGCATCCGCCAGAATACATGGAAATTGTAGCGATTGCCGACCTTAGGCCTTCCAATAGAAAAAAGGCAATCCACGGTCATGGAAATGAACACCGTGTCGGTCTGATTAATAAACTGGGGCAAGAAAAAGCATCACAAATCCAACAATTCGAAGATCACAAACAACTCATTGCCGCAAAAGATCAGTTGGGACTGGAAGCTGTTGTGATCGCCGTCCCGCTCAGTCAGCATGCACCGATTGCAATGGCTGCTTTAGATGCGGGATTGCATGTGCTTTCAGAAAAGTTGATGGCTCACAATATCACTGAATGTAAAGATCTGATCAAAAAAGCCGATGAAAAGAAGCTCCTCCTCGCCGTTGGTCACCAGCGTCATTACAGTGTGCTCTATGATAACGCAAACCAGCTTGTCAAAACGGGTCTGCTTGGTGACATCAGACATATTCGTGCCCAATGGCATCGCAATAACAGTTTTCCAGGCCGTGATAGTTGGCGTAAGAAAGTTCCTAAAGAAGATGCTCAAGCGTTAGCCGATAAAGTAAAAGAATTTGGCTATGACGACATGGATGAGCTGGTTAACTGGCGTCTCTATAACAAAACGGGAGGTGGCTTGATGGCTGAACTGGGAAGCCATCAATTAGACGCCTGTAGTATCTTTCTTGGAAAAGTTCATCCATTGGCTGTCCAGGGCTATGGCGGTAAAAACTTCTACGGTGTGGAAGGCATCGGCTCAAAAGACAAACAGGAAGATGATCGAGAAATCGACGACCATGTCTATGTGACCTTTGAATTTCCCGGCCCCAATTATGATGCGGAAACGAATCCACGCGATGTCTGTATTGTGACGTATTCCTCAATCAACACGAATCGCTGGGAGCCTTATGGTGAAACCGTCTTGGGTAGTCGTGGCACACTGATCATGAAGACTGAAAAAGAAGCCTTGCTCTTCAAAGAATCCAGTCCATCTACCGGTGGTGGAGGCCCCGATCAACGACTATGGGTTATTAACTCAAACGATGGTAGTGGTCCTGTGTTGGATGCATATGAAACCACGGCCCCTTCTGCAGGTGCTTCAGATACCTCACAAGCAATGGGTGACAAGATCAGTCGTGGTTATACTGAGGAAATGGAACATTTCTGCCATTGTATCCGTACTAATAATTTCAAAGGTCCCTTTGAAGGCGGTTTGAAATGTAACGGAACAGTTGCAATGGCGGATGCAATCATGGCATTGACCTCTAATCTTGCAATGAAGCATAAAATTCGCATTGAATTCAAGCCAGAATGGTTCGATCCTAACGATCCAGCGACTCCTGAAGCAGAGTTCTCAGATAAACTTGCATAAAAGTTGTCTATTGAATTCAAACCAATTTTCTATAATGATTCAACAATGTCGAGGAATTCTCTCCTCGGCATTGTTTCTTTTTAACCCAACTACTTAGTTCAAAGGGGAACCACGTGTCGAAAAGACGCAAGGCAGGCCTGTCACTCATTTTTGTGACTGTCTTTATCGATTTGCTCGGTTTTGGAATTGTCTTACCATTATTACCACGATACGGAGAACACTTTGAAGCAGATGGCGGTACGCTGGGCTTACTGATGGCATCTTTCTCTGCGATGCAATTTCTCTTCGCTCCTATCTGGGGTCGCATCTCAGACCGCATAGGACGTCGCCCCATCCTGATTCTTGGTTTATTAGGCTCAACAGTTTTTTATGGAATGTTCGGCTTTGCGACATCGCTGGGTAAAGAAGGTATCTTTCTTGGAATTGGAGCTTTGTCCTGGCTTTTCATCACACGCATCGGTGCAGGTATCGCGGGTGCAACGATTCCAACAGCTCAAGCTTATATAGCAGACATTACAGGCCCCAAGGAACGTGGAAAAGGAATGGCTCTCATTGGTGCTGCATTCGGAATTGGCTTCACTTTTGGCCCCTTAATCGGAGCCGCGTTCGTCTCCGCAGAGACGGGTGCCACCCCAAGTGCCGCCCCTGGATATGTCGCTTGCGTACTATCAGGAATTGCTGCCCTGCTCTCAATCTTCTTATTACCAGAATCACTCGATAAAGAAACTTCTGCCTCACTTTCAAAACGTCATCATTGGTTTGATGTCGCTAGTTTCCGTCACGCTCTTGCGAGACCCAAAATTGGGATCATTCTGCTTACCATCTTTTTGACCACATTCGCTTTCGCACAATTTGAATCCACACTATCTCTGCTGACACAGGAACTGGGATTCGCTGCACGCAGTAACTTTTATATTTTTGCCTACATCGGATTGATTTTGACCTTAAGCCAGGGAATTCTCGTCAGAAGACTGATTCCTAAAATGGGAGAATACCGCATGGGACTGGCTGGTATTGTACTGATGGTGGTGGGTCTTTTGTTAATCGGAGTTGCTGGGAAATCAGACTCTTACACATTGCTTTATGCAGTGCTACCTATCTCTGTAATTGGTTTTTCAGCGACAACCCCTTCTCTACAGTCACTGTTATCTCTCAACACTTCAGAGGATGAGCAAGGAGGTATTCTGGGAGTCGGCCAGAGCATTTCTGCTCTGGCACGAATTCTAGGTCCACTAGCAGGTATCGTTCTTTTTAAAGGAACAAAAAACGGTTTTATACAAGGAAGTATTACATCCCCCTATTGGGTTGGTGCTGTCATCATGGTTCTTGGCCTTTTATTACTGGGTTTTCTTAAGTCACATGCCACTGACACAGCAATTGAAACTTGAACATTGTCCAGTAAGCCCAGACCGCAAACCCGGTCTTGTCCTAACTTTTACGTTCTGTTAAAGATACGCTCAGTTTGGATTTCGAATTCTGAAATTGACATTTTGACAGGCAGGGATGCCGACATGCGTGATCAAATTTTACAATCAAAATGGACCAGACCTGTTCTGCTTGTCCTGGCAACATCACCTTTTGTCATAGCCAGTTATGCATTCTGGGCTGGTTCACGCGTCCAAACGGCAATAGCTGGTGAAGCAAAGCCAGCATTGGCCTTCGAAACTTACCTTGTTGACACCGGTCGCGTCAAAGAAACTACTCGCGTCGTATCAGCCCGTTTTCGTTTCAAAAATCTCAGCGATCAAACGGTGACAGTTAAGGAATTAGTCCCAAGTTGTGGTTGCCTGAAACCGCGTCTGGAGAAAAAAGTATATCTCCCCAACGAAGTCGGCGAATTTCGGCTAAAAATGGAGACGGCAGGAGAGTCCCCCGGACAGAAAGAATACTTTGTTGATTTCAAATATGAAGATACAAAGGAGCGTTCGACTCGACTCACTTTCAAACTGGAACTCCCCATCCGTAGACTTGTTGTAAAACCCAAAGCGCTGGTTGTTTACCAGTTTACACCAGGACGTACGGTGCACCCCATCACAGTCTCTGATTACCGAGCAGGGAAAGAATTTGAAATCACCAGTGTGGAAAGTACGCTAAAATACGCGAAAGTGGAACTTAAAGAACTGCAAGTCAGCGATGGCCTCAGACAGCAAAAGTTAGATGTGATTGTGGAAAATGTAGTTCCACCGGGAAAACATAATGGGCTGGTCGTTATCAAAACAAATGATTCCGACTTCCCTGAACTTTATGTTCCGCTCATTGTTCAAGGTCCTGACCCACAGACCGCACAAAAACAAGAGCCAACCGCTCCCAAAGCCAACTAAGCCGCTGTAAATTGAGAGTCGTAACAAAGTTGGAAATCAGCTAATGGGCTATTTTCCAATATTTTCTTTTGAATTCTTCAATTTTTTTGTACGGAATTTGGTCTGCGCGGTCACTAATTACTGTAGAGACCGGTTTACATTTGAGTTCAGTACTCAATGAGAGTAAAGACTCAGATCGCCCTTTCTTCAACCTAACAACTATTGGTGCCCTATGCGTTTGACCCTAAGAACTTTAATCGCCTATTTAGATGATGTTCTCGAACCAACTCAAATCAAAGAAATTGGCAAAAAGCTTGATGAAAGTGGCTACGCCTCTTCTCTTGTTGAGCGAATCAAAGACGTTTTACGCCGACGCCGACTCACTGCACCAGAAGTGGAAGGTCCTGGCTCTAATCCAGACCCTAATACGGTCGCCGAATACCTGGATAATACCCTCTCTCCAGAAAGCGTTGCGGACGTTGAAAAGATCTGCTTGAATTCCGATGTCAATCTTGTTGAAGTCGCTGCATCACACCAAATACTGACGCTGGTATTGGGAGAACCAGCCACTATTAATCCAGATACAAGAGAGCGGATTTATGCTCTGGGCCCCATTTCAACCGGGGATGAACTTGACGTTGCGATTTCCGAAACAGCATCTGAAGCGGCACAAACCGATTCCCCGTCAGCAACAACACAAGCTGCATCACCAAGTCAAAAAAACAATGTACCCGCCAGTCAACAGACAGTTCCTGCGGATACCCCTGAACCATTTTCTTCTCGCATCCCCGACTACCTCAAAACAAAACCATTGTGGAAACGATTTACTCCCTATTTCTTGATTTTACTTGCAGGCGTCGTTTGGGCAGGCCTGTTCTTTGGCGACCCCACTTTTTTCCCAGAACTCTTTTCTGGGGGCAATTCATCAACACAATTAGCAAATAATATGGCTGAAAATCCAGAACTTAAAATTCCAATACCCGGAGAAAATCAACCAGTCGAAACAGCTCCTGCCAAAAACGAAACTGATTCTACAACAGTGGATAAGTCGAATACTCCAGTAAACGAGGCGCAACAGCCCACCCCTGCGATTAAAGAAAAACCGCCTGCATTCGATCCTCCACCACCAGCTGATGCAGAGAGTGAAACAGTGACCAAGGTTGTCCCTGCTACTCCTCCAGTTGATACGAATCTTCCTCCTAAAACACCAGCACCGCCGGCTACGCCTCCCCCTCCAGCTAGTCCGGACAACAAAACTGATAACACAGCTAAAAAGGCTACCCCAAAAATTGAACTAGCTGATGTCCCTGCCAAGGCTCCCGCTGCGCAAATTGAATCAGAAGACGGCTTCTTTCTGGCGAGTGTCTCTAATATGCCTGACATTGCAGACAAGAATGATTGGGTCATTCATTCAAAAGTCAGCCCCATCCAAGCTGGCACCCCTGTGGCATCACCAGAACCATTCACAGCCAGGATCAATATTCCTGAAGCACATTGCAAAGTTGAACTTCTTCCAGGTACAGCTGTTACTTATGTTGGCAAAAACAAAGCAGCAGAAATGGGTTTTGAAATTCAAGAAGGCCGCCTCCGCATTGAAGCATCCCGTGGCTTGAATGACGCTAATGATGCGGCCGGCCCGATCTTATCCATCAAAGTGAATGGTGATCTGTGGAGAATTGAACTCGTCACCCGAGATAGTGTTTGTGGTATTGAAATCACCCCCGTTCAACCAACCAAACCCGGAGAAATACTCGGTTCTAACGGTTACACAGGAGTTTTATATGCTTATTCTGGTATGATTCGTTTTTCAGATGGTAAAGGCGAGGTCAAGACTGTTGATGCAGGTCAATGGATGTCGCTGTCAGCAAAAGATCGAGCCGCTGGTGTGATCCATCCTTCTGATCGCCCAAAACCCTTACGCGTCCCTCGTTGGGTTGAACCTGAGTTTAAAGACAACTCCTACTTATCTCGCCGATCTATCGCAGCATTTGTCAAAGAATTAGATGATGATCAACTCGTTTCCCTAACGATGCCCGCCATTACCAAAGACTTAAAGCCTAATATTTCTGATTTGGCAACCAAGTCTCTAGCATTAACTAACCGTTATGAAACGCTGGTTAAAGTTCTTGGTGAGGTTGACCACCATGAATCTCGTATTGCGGCAATCAATGGAATCCGAAATTGGTTACCCCGTAGTCTTGAGAATGGTGAACTCCTCAAAAAAGCATTGAATACACAATTTTCCCCTGAAATGGCGGAAATCATGGAACGTCTACTCTGGGGATTCCAAAAAAGTGATGCTCAGGATCGATTTATATCAGGTAGACTGGTGGAATGGCTCGAACATGACAACGCAACCGTGCGAGAACTTGCCTTCAATGCAATCCATCAATTAACAGGCAGGCCCATAGACTACTCAGCAATCGCCACACCCGCTCAAAGACGTTCGACCGCCCGCAGATGGTTTTCGCATCTTGAAAAACATGGATCACTAGTTGCACCGGATGAAGAGGCGAAACCCGCTTCTGCAACTAGTCCCGACAGCACAGAAAAATAAGATATCCCTGCTAAAAATCACTGTAAATGCTTACCAGGTAATAAGGCCCTATCTTCTATTTAAACAAGAATTTAGGGTCTTCGATTCTTTTTTTATCTGGATCGTGAATCCAACGAAAATTGTTGAAATTCCTCTTGCCGTAATTTCAAGTGATTGATATCTTTCCCACACTTCTCTCATAGTCATATCATGATACACAGTTGAAATTCCCAATATCATCCCCCTATCCAAACCGTTTTCCCGACAGAATGAAACTGGAATCTGCCGTTGATTCTTGATCATACTTACAAACGATGGAGATGTGCACGATGCACTCAACCCGGATAAATTTTCTATTCATTAGTAACTTGGTCATTTCGTTCTCATTGGGAACGTTAACACTTTCCGGATGCAACTCTATGCACGGAGTCGCCAGTAACGAAATGGGAAATGGCTATTATCAACGTGGCGACTATGCAAATGCACGAGCTGCTTTCAGTCGTGCGATCGCTGACAATCCGGGGAATCCGGATTATGTCCATAACCTCGCTGTCACGATGCAAAAAGAAGGCGATCTGGCAGGAGCAGAACAAACCTATAAAAATGCGTTAATGATAGATCCTTCCCATCAACCCTCACATCACGGGTTAGCAGAATTAATGATCAGCCAGGGACGTCAGCAGGAGGCAATACAGCATGTTACCGCCTGGAGAGACACCCAACCCTATATTGCTGAATCCCATTTGGAAATGGCATGGTTGCAACAACAGTCCGGCGACTTAGGCGGAGCAGAACAATCATTAAAGGCTGCATCGAATGCCGACCCAAACCATCCCAAAGTACTTGCGCATCTAGGTCAGCTTTATCAACAGACAGGACGCTCTGAAGAGGCCCTGGCAATGTACCAACAATCAATGCACTCCGAATGGTATCAACCACAGGTGCAGGCACGTATCGCTTCGATCAAAAAACCGTATTCAACATCAACCGGAACTAATCGCATTGCAGCCAAAGGTTGGTCACATGGCCCCCTTGGCAATGGCAGCAGGTTTCGTTATCAATCTCGTACTGCTCAGGCAAGTAATGCTTACCCCCTGCCCACCTATAGCAGCATGACTGCGGGAACAGTCGCCATGACGAGCCCTTCACACATGAGCCATGCTCAGGCACTACCCAGTGAAACTATGGCCTCACAACCGATGCTGGTTGCCCCAGGTATCGCAGGTCAACCAGTTCAGCTAGGACCGCCCACTGTTGCAAATTCACCTGAACCAATTAATGTCGATCCAGCACATTTTCCCACCGCACCATCAACGGCTGGAACACCACCGGTTGTACAACCTTATTAGGTTTGCATGCGAAAATAAGACGGTTTGATTACGTTGACCAGTCATCATCCTCTGATAGAATAGAATCTAAACGGGATGTAGCTCAGCCTGGTAGAGTGCTGCGTTCGGGACGCAGAGGTCGCAAGTTCAAATCTTGTCATCCCGACTTTTTAATATAATCTGTTTAGGATGATTTTTAGTAATCATCTCTCAATTTAATATTGCTTAATTTCTAATCGTTCTCTTAGCTGCAAAATCGCTGAAAACTCAAGTGCATTTCAAAATACAAGCACATTTCTTTACGATTAGTGCACCAAAAATCACTAGCCAATCAGATTCAATTCACCTTCATCGTCTAATTCGTAGTGAAAAGTAAACCATTTCTTAGTTTCACTGCCAGTTTCTATGCGAAATGCAGTGATAAGAGTATTGCCATCTGTTTTTAAATAAATTGTGCCATAAACGGTCACATTTGAGCGACCTAATAAATTGATGTCTTTCTCGAATTTATCTTTCACGCTCTCACTAGGAACAGCATCCAAATCTGCAATACGTTTCAGTAATCGATCAACAAGCTTCTTATCCTCTTTTTCACGAGTAGAGCGTTGGAGTTCTGTCGACAAGATTACTGGCGCTTTGCTACGTCCTTTTTTACCAAGGCGTCCTAAAAGATCAGGTCGAGGATGAACATGACCCTCGCTATCTCCCGATGAAATAACAAACGCTGCCGGAAATACTGTTTCAAGAAATGCATCTGTCACTTTTTCGGAACCATGATGACAAACCTTCATAATGTCAGCGCGAAATTTCTTAGAAGCCAACTTGATCATTTCGATATACTGTGGTGAATCATCACGAGGAAATTTACTTACTCCTGCATAATGTTTCAGTAAGAACTTTTCAGCTTTGTCATTTAAATCTCCACCAAATAGAATTTTAATGCCACCGAAATGCAAACGTAGAATTACTGAGTGACCATTTTTAGTTTCACCATAAGAACCAATAGAGCGCAGTTTTGGTTTACCATCATCGACAGTTTCGACTACTGGGCCGACCACCTCAATACTATAGGCCCGACCATCCGAGGGGGCAAATCCTGGCATCCAAATCGTGCCAGCTTCTTTTGTGCCGTGTTCAGTCGATAACATTTTGAAGTCTTTGATGTTTTGGTTATTGAGTGCTGCCCGCATCAGATTCGGAAAAAGAAAGTCTCCAGGATCCACAGCTCCACCAAAAAGTCGTTCAACATCACTCTTATCCTCAGCCAATGCAGTGATATAGCGTTTCTTATTAGACAGCTTTTCACTTCGACCACCGAGCTTTTCAAAAGTTCCACTTATCGGACGCTCGACTAATCCACTGTGATATACAACATCAAATCCAAATTTTTCTGATGAAAATATTTTATTAAACCCCTGATAATGATCTTGGTCAGGATGAGTAATAACAGCTGCATGAAATTGAAACTGCTCATTGTAAGGCTTAAATCGTTTATCCAAAAAATCATGCATGTTGTCAGAGTCACCCGAGTCAATTACCATGACAGCTTCGTTTTCTCCGCGTTCTGGAGTAATCAACACCGCGCCATCACCTTGCCCGACATCCAAAAACACGATTTCTAATGGCCGGGTATCGGTAGTATGCTCTTTGGGAATATAAAGCAACTCGGGCTCTTCGCTGTTAGGAGCCCATTCAATTTCCAACCAGCCATCACCCATATCACGTTTTACTGTCAACCAATCTCCCCACAGGACTTGTCGTACTTTCTTGGAACGATTCTCTTTAAATAGAAATGTTTTAACATTTTTACCTTCTTCATCTTTCGGTAGTGCGACGAAACAATTTGTCATAAGAATCACCTACAACAATTATTACAAGACATACTATGCCTATATATCATTCGAGAATAAGCTCGAATCTAATATAAATGGATCTACATTTAGACCAATTTGTATTCAATATTTTCAAATAAAACTTATGTTAACAGCAAAGTAGTAGAATTTGTAAATTTTGAATGAAGCAATTGGCGCTGCAGCATGAAATGCTAAATTCCTTGATTCTCTGGCCACTCTACTACAAAGAATCAAGCTACTCGCTTACAGCATGCCTGCTGCTTTGGAGAAAATCAAATAAAAAATGGCTGGTCTTTGGTTTGGGATTGAACTTTATCAATTTTTCCAGCAATAATACTTCATTTACGATATATTATCGAGCTAGCACTCACCTATCTCGCGTTCTAGCGTAGGTACATTGATCATATCAACTGTGAAGGACGCCGCAACTCACCTGGTAAGTTCAGAGGATTCGACAAGCGTACAAACTTGCTTATTGAAGGCAATTATTTCGACTCTGACAAAAGAAACTTAAATACTTCTGCCGCGTGGCTTCGCCAGCAGATCCAATCGCTCCCGTCATTGACAACCTGAGCTTGAATATTGTGACCTGACTTTGAAAGCTGCTTACTGATACGGTCCGATGTTTTCGCCATATCCCAATTTTCTTCGGGGTTTGTAACTTCAAATTTTCCCCACTGCATCAAAATATCGCTTTTAGGCCCCGCGGTTGCCAGAGCGCCATCAATCATCAGCTGATGAAGTTCGAATGCATGAACAGACTGTATTGCGAGACGACCAATTTGATCTCGATTCGACATGGCAGAGGTAAGAGCAATCAGACCTGAGAAACCGCCTCCTAAAGAACTATGATCTTTACGCTTTTTCGAAATTTGATACTTTTGCTCAATCATCGGTATCAGCTCAGTCCCAAACATCTGCTCGTAACCGAATGCCCCCAGCATGGGATTAAATGGCCTGTGAATGAAGACAACAACCACCTCTGGAATTGTCTTAGACTGAATCAGTTTTTCAACAATATGTGGCAGTTTTCCCAATTTGATCGCTGCTTCTCCATCATGGACGAAGACTACGGGATAGGACTTACCTGACAGTGGATATTGAGGCGGGGTATAAACCGTAAGTGGAATCTTCTCGTCCTTCATATTTTTACTGACGAGATGAGTTGTAGACAACTGACCTACAAGAGCTTGACTACTGTCGGGCTCAATTGACTTTGGTCGCCCAGGCATATCAAACCATGACATCGTTAGTGTTTCGCCGCCAACCAAATGCACGATCTCAATATCCTCCACAAACAATGAACTCTTATTTTTCCGAGGATTCAGAGGATCCAAGATCGTTTTATAGTCAGCGATAAAAACGTAGCTTACTCGTGTGTCATTCGGAATTTTTGCTGCGAAGTAGAATAAATCGGTTCCTTTTACGGATTGCATCCGACGCTCTTGTCGCGCACCAAAGAGGTCACTGGCGACCGCAGCATCTTGATAATTTCCTCTTAACAGGAAGTGCACAATACCGTTTTCGATATAAGGTGTTGATGAAGTTTTAGCTAAAAATTGATCGACTTCCTTATTTTTGTCAGTTGCTTTTGCGTTCTCCACACGGTCAAGGAACGCTTGGAATTTCTCACCGACAGGCTCACTTTTGACAAGCCGCTGTGGTGATGTTTTCCCAGGAACGATATTAACACGCGCAATCTCGCCTATACTTCGTACAAAAATAGAATTCTTATGTATGGCGGGAAGCGACCAGGTTACATCATCAAAGATTTTCTCCTGTGTGATCTCTTCATAACCGCTCACGCTGGCACGCGCAATGTGCATCGTACCGGCTTTGGTCAACAGAATCAGATGATTATCAACTGCTGAAATAAACCCATCCCCTGGCTTTCGTGAACGCCATAATAATTTTCCCTTGTCATCAACACATGTAAGAATGCGTGAGCTGAACGCAAAAATATTTTCCCCCACCGCAACTGGAACATTGTAGGAGTTACGTATCGATCGCTCTTCCCAAACCTCTTCCACATCAATCGGCTTTGTTTGATTACCAGTTTTGAGTGCAATCAGTTTGGAACGCGTGTCATCATGCGCAAGAAACACCAGATTGCCGGGCATCGGAACTGGAATCAGGCTCCAGGCACCACGGGCTCCCTGGCCCTGATGTGTAAATTCAAATAATGCTTTTCCGCTTTGTGTATCTACGCCGGCAATCTGTGTATTTCCGGCAGACAACAAAACTGTTTTCCCATTAAAAACAATCGGTACTGGATTCTGATAACCGACAGAATCAGTTCCTTGAGACCAGACCACTTCCCCGTCCGTCGGATTCAGCGCACACAGCGTTCCCGCTGGTGGTCCCAGTTGAATAAAAAGATGCTTGCCATGAATAATGGGGGAAGCACCAAACCCATAAAAAATTGGCTTGATCCCTAATTTTTCTGCAACATTTATCTTCCAGTCTAACTCCCCGCTCTTCAACTTCACTGCGAATAAATCACCCGCAGGAGTGATCATAAAAACGCGCCCAAAACCGACCGCCGGAGTTGCAATCGGCCCATCAAATGAACCGTTCGAACCTTTCCATCTGGGCCCGGTCTGATGCTTCCAAAGTTCACGACCATCTTCTGCGGAGAAACAAACAAGATATCCCTCTTTGTCGTCACAGTAACCTGTCACAATGCGGTCTCCTGCAACGACCACACTCGAATAACCACTTCCAAGTGCTTTTTTCCAACCTATTTTTAGTTGCACATCCGATGTGCGAGAGAGGATACTTGATTCCTCGGCATGGCCATCACACTTCTCACCCCGCAATTGAGGCCAGTCTGCAAACGAAACGTCACAATAAACCAAGTTCAGGCAGAGAAAACAAACAGCTGTTAAAAAATTCATCCCTTTATCTTTAAGAAATGAAAATAAACTAGCGTGTTGAAAAAATGGCATCGACTGGCTTCTCCCCTGGTATATTGTTATACGAACTGAAGTTTTATCATAGTAAGAATTAAATCAGATGACCGCATTGTGAGATTCGTAATCCCGCTTTGAACCCAGAATTCAATTCTTGTAGATATGACAGACTCACTCTTTTCGAACGGCTTTTACTTTTTAGTAGCAAGCCTGTCATGCTGTCAACACTCTTGCCTGGCATGCACTGAGAGCTCTCCAAAATTTCATATAAAAACATTTTTGCGCGTCACAATTTATTCAGCTTATTTTCGATTTAAACATCTGCATTAATTTGTTCGATTCATTTTTTGACTCTTTCACTTTTTTTACTTTTTACTGACTGGACACTACAATGAATCAAAAAATATTGTTCTATTTACTTCAAAATAGACAGCTTGACACGTTCCTGACGCAACATAAAATCCTGAATTCTGCGTCGCGCGCGTAACAAATTTTTATTTTTGTATTATCTCCAGTTGATCACACTAGTTATCTCGAAATGACCCGCGCCAGATTGATTATGCTTAATTTGAATAACCTATACCAAAGAAAGTTTTGTAACGTTCTGTACTCAAAGAGTATAGTCATGTTCGCCACACGAAAAAGTTCACTCTGTTCATCGCGACAAAAACGATGTCATCAACGTCTTTCAACGCCATATCAATTGCTACGAAATGGCGTTCACACTGTGATCAAAGCGTATCACTTGCATGAAAATAAGTGATCATCGAAGCGTACTCAAGTCTTTACCCTGAAAACATAGGTTCTAGTTATTTTCAGGGCTGACCGGCCGGCTTAGGGTGAATCAAGTGGAGAAATGGTTGGGCCTCAGGCCAGGATTGAACTTCAGACAGCTTGTCAGCAGGGACTTCAATCGAAGTAAAAAAGTCACTCGAAATCTGATCGTCAAATTTGCCTTCCAGATAACCAAATGGTACGTTTTCGGCATCCTGTTGTGGCGTTCCATTCTTCAGGCGAGGAGGAATAAACAGGCTCCAGAATTTTTGTGGATTTTTCTCTGACAACATTTCTGCAAAACGCTGCTTGACTTTTTTGCTGGCGAGAGAATCGTCCAAGTTACGATGCACTAGGATTGCCTGATAGGCAAGCGCCTTGTTCCAGGATTTTTCAGTAACGACATAATGCGAAAAATGTAAACGGTCATCAAAACCCAGATTGAGTGGATTATATGGTGACTTTGGTAAGGTTTTCCCAGCCGCCAACATATCTTGCATTTTGCGGGCGTTCTTATGACGAATCGCATACATGAAATGCATGCCACTAAACGGAGTAGCCCAGCCGTTTTCTCTTACAGAATCTTTGAGACGGATAATCACATCGCCATAACGTGGTGAACCATGGGGAGGTCCAACACTCGCAAACACGACATCAAAAGCACCATAGAGCAAATTTTCGACAGCAGGAGTCGTATGGGCCAATTGATCATGCGCGGATTCTTCTTCCACGCGTAAAGAAACGAGTGCTTTCTGTTTTAGAACATGTCGTAGATTCTCAAATTTCAGTCGGTTCACAATTGGAGCTGGCTTACTTTCAATGACTTTCAACAACTCTTTTTCTTGAACAGAAAGCGGAGACAAAAACAATTCAAATTCAGACATCGTACACTGCGAGCTGATCTCCAGCCATCTTTTGATTTTACTGGCATCCAATTGGCGCTGAAACGGCAGCACATTAATCGCTTTGCGACGCGTTTCTGCCAGAGGCGCTCCTCCCAGTTGCGCAGGCTTTACCACCGGCTTCTTAACCACTGATTGCGCATAACCGGTAGAAAAATAAAGACTGATTACGAACAGAAATATACAGCAGCGTTGTATCATATTATTGGCTCATCTTAATCAAAAAAATGTCGTTATTTCCGCGGCTCTTCAGTTGATGACTCTGATATTGAGTTGCCGGAGAAAACGCCCCCGAAATGAAACAATGATTATTACCATCCACGGCGATCGCATAACTCAAGTCACTATGCTTTCCCCCCATCATTTCCAACCAATCAAGTTTGCCTTCTGGAGAAAACCGCGTGATAAATAGATCTCGCCCGCCAAGATGAGTCAGATGCTGTCCCATAAACATCACATCATTGGTGAATTCGCCGGTCACATAACAATTTCCCGCGCGATCTGTCGCTATACCCAGCCCATAATCAATTTTTTCTCCGCCACCGGAATAAGCCCAGGCAGGGGTTCCATCTGAATTGATGCGGGCCACAAAAATGTCATGTTCTCCAGCACTTTTGAGTGTTGTTTTTCCAAATACGGCCTTATTTTTAAACATTCCTGTTAGATAGCAATTCCCCCGTTGATCGACGGCGACTCCAGTACTCAAACCATTCGCCTGACCACCGGAATTCGCCGACCAGACAAGTTTCCCATCCGGTGTTAGTTTAGCGAGAAAGATATCCTGTTGTCTGGTATCAGATCCGATCTGTTTCCCAGCAAACTCGACAACGCCTGAAATAAAACCACACACATAACAGTTCCCATTCGTATCAACGGCAATTTGATGACCACTTTGACTGCGTCCATTTCCCGCCAATTGACTCCAAAGTAACTTTCCATTGGTGTCATACTTGGCAACAAACAACGAACGGCCTTTTCTGTTTTTCGATTGAGAGTTTCCAAATGTAATCTCTCCCGCAAATGAACCAGCTACGTAACACTCTCCCTGTGGTGTCACTGCAATTCCGTGTCCGTAATCATAACCGGTCCCCCCTGCACTTTGGGTCCATAACAGTTTGCCTGACGGGTCATATTTCGCAATGAAATAATCATAGTCCCCGTGGTTCCTTAGAGTTTTGTCCCCGATTTGAAATGTAGGGCTCTGAAAATGACCGGTCACATACGAGTTTCCTACCTGATCGACGGCTACACTGTAACCTCGGTCGATGTCGGTCCCACCTGCTGTCTGCAACCAAAGTAATTTTCCTGCGGGACTATATTTGGCAAGCACAAAATCCATACTGCCGCGGCTGGTCACCGTTTTATCAGCAAATTGGGCCTCTTCAGTAAATTCCCCGGTGACGTAACAATTACCGGCTCCGTCCACAACCATGCCGCGAATTTTATCATGCTTGCGACCTCCTTCTTGTTGAATCCAGATAATTGAACGGGTAGATGCCGCTGCTTTCTCTTTGGTCTCTCCCGCCAAAATCGGTTTGGAAAACAGAAGGACCAATGCCATAGAACACAGGAAGAAAACGAAATTATAAGTGGTAGACTGATGGTGTGGTGTTTTCATGGCGGGCTTTCATGTTTCAAATCAAGGTAGGATTAACGAGGTACTCTGTCTGTTGTTTCTTCCCAGTCTACACAATGAGAGAGGAATCCTGGTACAGAATGAACTGATATTTTCAGGAGCACACGACACAACGGCTCATGATATCGCTCATCAGCACAACTTGTTTTGTTGTTGATACGGTGTCGAATGTGAATAAACCTCAGCAACAATTTCTTAGCATATTTAAAAATCAACTGTAATTTTGCTTGACGAATGCATTTAATGTGTTTATTGTGGATAATAAACACTAAATTGCCGATAAGAAAAATCCTCACAGAAAACCAGAATGTTTTGTGTAAGACCATCGCCCCCCCCTATGTTCGCTTTCACTCCTGAACACGATCTGATGAAAGATTAAAACATGGCTAGAATGATTCATCGTACAGTAATAGTCGTCGCTGGTTTTCTTATGCTCGCTGATGTCAAGTGGTTAAGCGGAGCCGAACTCGAAATCGTGTCTCCCAAAGATCAAGCGACATTAGCAGCAGAAAGCATCCATCAGATCGTCTGGAGCAAGACAAACATCGCTCCTGAAACAATTCTCAATCTTGCCTGCTCAAGCGATAACGGAATAAGCTGGAAACAAATTGCATCGGTCCCCATAAAACAAGGGAGTTGTTTGTGGAATGTTCCCAATACACCAACGGCATCCTGTTTACTACGCCTGCAAGCTGTTGGTAATCAGGCCTCATCAACAATTAATGTCTCAATTAGTAAATCTCGTAAAGTTCCCAGCTACACCTGGAAAAACATCACGATGAAAGCCCCATTTGCCGTTCGCGATGGTGCTGGCGCATTGGTGTACCAGAATAAACTCTGGCTACTGGGAGGTTGGAATCCCGGCGATAAAAAGTATTTCCCACGTATCTGTAACAACGAAGTCTGGAAATCATCCGATGGCCTGCACTGGAATCTGATCAAGCAGAATACCTTTATAGACAAACAGTTCGACCCGTTCAAAGACTGGGAAGGAAGACATACCGCTGGTTATGTCGTCTTTCAAGATAAAATGTGGATCGTGGGAGGCGATGTCAATCAGGGGCACTACCAAAACGATGTCTGGAACTCATCAGAAGGAAAAAACTGGCACAGGCTGAGTCCCAAAGATGTTCCCTGGGCTCCCCGTGCCTTGCATTACACATTGGCATTTAAAGATAAAATCTGGGTTATCGGCGGCCAGACGATGCCGGCATTCGGTCCATCCAAAGAAGTATTCTATCGCGACATTTGGAATTCGAAAGATGGCATCCATTGGAACAAGATTGAACCAAAAGAACCCTATTGGTCTGCACGAGGAATGATTGGCGGCAATGTCGTTTTCAAAGATCGAATGTGGATTCTGGGAGGCGGTACTTATGACACGCCAACCACTCCCACACGGAACTTCTATAACGATGTCTGGAGTTCAGCTGACGGCGTCCACTGGAAACAACACACTAAAGCGGCTCCCTGGTATCCTCGCCAATATCATGATGTGGCCGTCTTTGATGGCCGGATGTGGGTCATGGAAGGTTATAACAGAAAAGGCGGAAATCGAAATGATGTCTGGTATTCTGATGATGGAGTGAACTGGTACGAATTACCCGATACACCATGGAAACCCAGACACGCCGCCAGTGTGTTTGTTTTTGACAATGGCTTATGGATGGTGACTGGCAACAACTTTGAATCAGATGTCTGGAAACTGGTGCGTAAAGATACGAACTAAGTGCTATCGATTCAGATCGTATTCGAATGAGTTTTATATTTAAGGAAACCTTATTACTGATTTGGGAAATCAAAGGCTTCCCTATTGACGATCCTGGTAATTAAATGTACGTTGTGAATAAAAGACACTCACTCGCTACAACCTGATCTTAAATTGATGAGGAGTTGTCCTATGAAGTGGCAATTTGCCAAAACGATGGTTGGATGGATTTCACTGACGGGCCTTCCGCTTTACGCACAAACAGCGCCTAACGTTGTCGATTATAAAGCACAAATCAAGCCATTACTGCAAGCACATTGCTTCGCATGTCATGGAACTCTGAAACAAGAATCGAACCTGAGGCTGGATTCCGGAAATCACATGCTTAAAGGGGGAGAGATTGGCCCTGCTCTCGTCGCAGGCAATTCGAAAGAAAGCCTGCTTTATCAAGTCCTCACGGATGATGCTGACTTCGAAATGCCTCCACAAGGTCAGGGGCGAAAATTAAAACCAGACGAAGTGAACTTAATCAAACTCTGGATAGAACAAGGTGCAAAATTTCCTGATAACGATCGGCCAGAAGCAGACCCCGCTGATCATTGGGCTTTTCAACAGATCAAACGCCCCTCCATTCCCACTGTGCAGACCAAAGTAATTAATCCCATTGACGCATTTGTTGCTTATCAACAGGAACGCGCGGGATTAATTCCCCAACCCGAGACAGACAAAGCAACACTTCTCAGAAGAGTCTATCTCGATTTAATCGGCCTGCCTCCCACTCCTGAGGAACTGCACGCGTTTTTGAACGACTCCAGTCCAAATGCCTACCAGAGAGTCGTAGAAGACTTACTCAAACGCCCACAGTATGGTGAACGTTGGGGACGACATTGGATGGATGTCTGGCGGTATAGCGACTGGTATGGACGCCGAGGTGCGAAAGATATGACCAATAGTTATTCGCTGACCTGGCGTTGGCGCGATTGGATCATCCGTTCTCTCAATGAGGACAAAGGCTATGATCGCATGGTTATGGAAATGCTTGCCGCTGATGAGATTGCTCCCAACGATTTGGAAAATCTAGTCGCCACCGGTTTTATCGTTCGGAATTTCTATCGCTGGAATTACCACACGTGGCTTAAAGACAATGTAGAACATACCAGCAAAGCGTTTCTCGGTCTCACAATGAATTGCTGTGAATGTCACGACCACAAATATGACCCCATCGGTCAGGAAGAATATTTCTCGTTCCGTTCATTTTTCGAACCGATTGACCTCAGACATGATCGCGTTCCCGGTGAAGCCGATCCTGGCGAATTTCCTGAATATAAATTAGGTGTCAGAAATGGGCCAGTCCGAACCGGAATGGTCCGCATCTATGATAAAAAGCTGGATGCAAAAGCGAAATTTTACACCGGAGGTCTCGAACAGAATCTCGTCAAAGACAAACCTCCTGCTGAAGCTGCGGCGATCAAGTTTTTAAAGGGTGACCAACTTCAGTTTGGTAAGGTTGATCTTCCCGTCACTGCCTGGTACCCCGGTCTGAAACCCTTTGTGATCAAAGAAGAGACTCAAAAGAGAGAATCAGACTATCAAGCCGCACTGAAAGCCTGGGAACAACAGAAATCCCATTTGGAGCAATCGCTAAAAAAACAGGAAGCATTACTGGCAAAAACGATTTTAAATCTGACAGTAAAACAGAAAGCTGAAATTTCACAAGCCAATTCAAAACAACCTCGTTTAATCAATCGCCAGGCACTCCGACTGAAAGCGACTCAGGGGCGTCGTACGCTCTCACACGAAATGTCGGGTTGGAAATCATTTGACACAGAAACACTGGTTCGATTTCAACTCAAAATTCTATCTGACAGTTTAGTGAATTTCCAATTATCGAATGATTTGTCAGCAGGCAGAACAAATTTGTATGTTGCCTTTCATGCTGGCAAGATTATCACATTTGCACCAGGAACAACCAGCAAAGCAGAAATCGGTTCTTACAAAACGGATTCAGGTAAATTACATTTTCAAATTAATATTCTCCTACAGCCTGAGAAAGACATTGCCGAGCTGACAATCACTCAGATCGCCGATTCCAAAGTCATCGTCGATCATAAACCAATTGCCTTGAATGGTTGGAATCCCATTGGTGCAAAAAACCGAGGAATTTTCCTGGATGCCCACCCTGGAAGTGTTGCCGAATTTGACGACATTGTCTTCATGCAAAATGGCTCTGAAGAGATCCAGCGCTTTGACTTTGAGTTTCCCAATTATCGCCAGGGTGAAGACATTCCTGGAATTGAAAACTGGCAAGCGACTCGGTTCAGTAGTGCCCCGGCAACTTCGCAGGTCGTGTTACACAAACCGTTAACAGAAGCAGAACAAAAGTTACAACAAGAGATCAAAGCTGCTACTGAGAAACGTGATCTGGCAAAATTGAAACGGGACGTGGTCCAATTCAAAATGAGGTCTGCCCGTGATGCCAAACAGGAATACGCTGCACGCGTCCAGGCCGCGAAAGCACGCTATATTGATCAAACAAAGAATTTTGAAGCGCTGGAACAAGCTGCCAGTCAGGCTGAACGTCAAGCAAACCTGAGTCGATCTGAGTCTAAGTTGAAATCAGCTAAGCTTGCTCTGCTGGAAGCAAAACAGCTACCATCAGAAAACAAAGCACGTGCCAAGAAAATTCAAGCCGCTGAAAAACAGCTTTCACAATCTCAAGGAGAACTGAAAACTGCCCAAAATGCTGTTAAGGAAACAACGACAACATATTCAAAGTTAAGTCCGCAGTATCCCAAACAAAGCACCGGAAAACGAACAGCACTCGCGCAGTGGATTGTCGATCGGAATAATCCGTTAACTGCAAGAGTTGCCGTCAATCACATCTGGATGCGGCACTTTGGACAACCGATTGTAAAATCAGTGTATAATTTTGGCCGAAGTGGAGCCAAACCAACACATCCGGCACTCCTTGATTGGCTAGCAGTGGAATTGATGGACCACCAATGGAGTATGAAACATCTTCACCGTCAGATCGTCCTCAGCAAAACCTATCAGCGTAGTTCGCGAGGCGTCGATCCACAACATGTGAATCATAGTAAAGACCGTGATAATCACCTGCTCTGGAAATTCCCCACGAGCCGCATGGAAGCGGAAGTAATTCGCGATAGTCTTTTTTATCTTGCCAAAGACTTAGACCCGAAAATGTTTGGGCAGGAGCTTGAACAAAATCAAGGTTTGACAACTAACCGTAGAAGTATTTACTACTCTCATCACGGCGAGGCAAAAATGGAATTCCTGGAACTGTTTGATGCAGCCAGTGCCACCGACTGCTATGAACGCAAAAGCAGCATCATGCCACAACAGGCACTTGCCTTAACAAACAGTCAACTTTCTGTTCAAAAAGGACGACAGATAGCGGACCAGTTATGGTCACAGCTTGTTGACCAGAACAAAACTCGTGAGCAAAAAAACCAGGCCTTTATACAAAGCGCATTTGAGCTGATCCTCACTCGACCTGCCAGCGATAAAGAGCAAATCGCAGCAACAAAATTCCTCTCTGGTCAAGAACAACTCTTTTCACAAGCGAAAACAAAACCAGCTTCTCAAACGAAAAAACCAATAAAGAACGATTTTAGTCAACCAGCCACAGAACCAGAAGTTCGAGCAAGAGAAAGTTTCGTCCAGGCATTATTCAGCCATAATGATTTTGTCACCATTCGATAATAAATTTAGAATTCATCTGCGTTCAAACATAGCAGGATAGATCTCATGAAATATCGCCCTACCACGAATTTCCCTCAATGTAATCAGATTCATCGCCGTAGTTTTTTAGCAGATCTTGGCTTCGGCGTAACAGGTATGGCACTGAGCACACTCTTAGGCCAGGAGAATCTAACACAAGCTGCCGGTACGCAAAGTAGTGACCCAACAAAAGGCCCTCATTTTACACCAAAGGCAAAATCAGTCATTTGGGTCTTTCTCTCCGGTGGCTATAGTCAGATGGAAACATTTGACCCTAAACCGGAATTGAATAAGTACGGTGGAAAAACGTTTTCCGATACCATTTATCCCGATCCTTTCAAAGACCCGCGTTATAGGGAACGGGCACGATCTGTAGTTATGGTCAAACGCGAACATTCCAAGATCATGCCCATGCAAGTGGGTTTTAAAAAGCATGGCGAGTCGGGAATCGAAATCACCGACTGGTGGCCACACCTCGCGACCTGCGTTGACGATATCTCGTTTGTACGATCGATGTACACAACAGACAACGATCATGCCGCCGAATTCCAGATTCATCATGGTCGACATAAACTTGATCAAAAACAACCGGTAGTGGGCTCCTGGCTCAGCTACGGCTTAGGTAGTCTGAATAAAAATCTACCTGAATATGTCTTTTTGGGCTCTTATACTGACTCTCGAGTGAAAGAAAACTTCAATCCGAACTACCTCGGTCCGAAATACATGGGCGTGGAACTTTCATTGGATCCTAAAAATCCGCTCCCATTTGGTGCGAGGCCGAGAACAATTTTAGAGCAGGAACAGGCAAACCAATACGCGTTTATCAATGAACTCAATCAGCTTTCTGCGGTGGAATATCCCAGCGATGAAAAACTGCGTGCCCGTATTAATTCCTATGAATTAGCATACCGCATGCAATCTTCCGTTCCTGAAGTTCTCGATATGACAGAAGAAACCAAAGAGACTCAAAGTCTGTATGGCATTGATGACAAAGAAACGGCAGTTTACGGGCGTCGCCTGCTGGCTGCGCGTCGCTTGGCAGAACGCGGAGTACGTTACACCCAGGTCTATTTAAGTGGATATGGTGAATGGGACTCCCATCAAAAG
Organism: Gimesia aquarii; assembly: GCF_007748195.1. Taxonomy (NCBI): domain Bacteria; kingdom Pseudomonadati; phylum Planctomycetota; class Planctomycetia; order Planctomycetales; family Planctomycetaceae; genus Gimesia; species Gimesia aquarii. Next base: position 3,423,316 of record NZ_CP037920.1, on the reverse strand, counting down.
TTGAAAGAGAATCATAAACGTTCCTGTAAACGCGTTGATAAACCAATCGCCGGACTATTGAAAGATTTGAAACGCCGTGGAATGTGGAATGACACTGTTGTTGTCTTCTGTACCGAATTTGGTCGTACTCCCGCAGTCGAAGTGCGTGGTAGCAGTACGAAGATGCCCAGTGGTCGCGACCACCACCCGCATGGTTTCACAGTCTGGTTCGCTGGTGCAGGAATTAAACAGGGACACGTACACGGCGCGACAGATGAATTAGGTTTTCATGCCGTCGAATCACCACATTATGTGACAGACATCCATGCAACTCTCTATCGTTTACTGGGACTCGATCAACATAGGTTAGATATCCCCGGTCGCAAACGACTGGAAATCGATTATGGAAAACCAATTCTGGATATTATCACGTAACCATCACTGTCAATGAATATGGTTATTTAACGCACATCATTTCAATTCGTCTCTTTGATTGAGTTTCATTCTGAGGCTAAATATTGTTCCTATCATCTTAGGCAGGAATCATCGTAGATGAATCCGCTTTTTGAAAACCAGAATACTTCAAAATCAGCCTCAACTCACACGCGTTATATGGTCTTGGCTGCATTAAGTTTAGGGTTTGTTCTCGCATACTTGCCTAGAGCCGGCCTTGCCCCACTTGCCAGTACCATTAAAAAAGATTTGTCGTTTGACGATCTGCAAATGGGCCGTATTTTAGCAGTCTTCTTTGCAGGTTACTTTTTGTTTCAAATTCCAGGCGGATTGTTAGGACAAAAACTCGGAAACCGCATAGCGCTCCCGCTCTTACACCTGCTTGCCGCATTTGCAAATCTCTTGACTGCAGTAGCGTACTCGTTTGGTTTAATCTGGATCTCACGGCTCATTCTGGGTCTTGCTCAGGCAGGCATGGTCCCCTGTACTGCTCAAGTGATCAAAAACTGGGCACCAGAATCCCAACGTGGCATCGCCAGCTCTCTCATGGGAAGCTTCATGTCAGTTGGCAGTATTATTGCTACGGGATTAACCGCTTCTCTCGTAGTCCCTTTTGGCTGGCGATTTCCATTAATTCTCTTCAGTATATTTTCACTCTGTTGGGTGATATTTTTTTTCCTGTTCTTTCGAGACCAGCCTGAGGATCATCCACATACCAATTCTGAAGAAGTCAATTTAATCGGGAACCAAAACAAAATTATAAAGAATGATACCGAGGAAAAAGCACATACTAATAAAAGCACTCTGACCTATCAGATGATTTCCAATCGAAATATCTGGCTGTTTTGTTTGCAATTGGCTTTTCGTGGTTTTGGTTATGCTTTTTTTATTACCTGGTTTCCTTCCTATTTGCAAAATTCCAGTGGGGTCTCTGTTCAGGAAGCCGGCTTGCTTGCCATGTTGCCATTAATAGGAGTGGTCCTGGGCACTTTGACAGGAGGAAAATTAATTGATCTGATCTATAGTCGGACTGGTAACAAATATTATAGTCGATCACTTGTCGGTGTTTTCTCGCATCTGATATGCGCCATCTGCATTCTGGGAGCAGCCTGGGCAGAACCGTTTTCCGCCGTTTATCTCATTTCGTGTGGCACGTTTCTTTCCGGAGTAGGTAATCCTTCTACATGGGTTACTGCAATGGATCTGGGAGGCAAACATACTTCAGTAGTAATCGCGGTCGGGAACATGCTGGGCAGTGTGGGGACTTATGTGTCACCTATCGTCGTCGCTAATCTCTTCACATACATTAAAGAAATGAATACTCCTAACTGGAATCTGACTCTTTATTTATTTGCAGGAATCTACCTGGCAGCAACCCTCTGCTGGGCTTTCATTAATCCGAATCAAAGTGTCTCAGATTAGATGACTTTTTCGCAATCAGAGGACAATTTGTCTGAACAACCACTTTCAACGGGTCACCAGAAAGTAAAAAAGAATAGAGACTGAAAAACCATATAAAACCAGTTGACACAACAAGTGTTTTTTATAAACTAAATACACTACATCTAGTTTAATAAAACTAATTTTCAACTACTTTTTAATATCCCTATGATTCATCCCATTGTTCAATGGCATAAAAACACAACAATCTCATCTCAATCTCATCTCAATCTAAAATAAGATAAAATTACATGATCCGCCTGAAACTATCTGACTGGACCGACAGAAAGCAGGAACCAGAGACCGAAGTATCCGAGGACTTATCGAATCCGGATCGTGGGCCGTTAACAACTCGCGTCTACAACTATTTGTTCTCTCAGCTTCTTCACGATCAAATTGCCATCGGCGACACTCTTGTTCCATTTAAGATTGCGCGTGAGCTGAATATTTCACGCACCACTGTGCGGCAGGCAATCAATCTTCTCGCTGAAGAGGGGTGGGTCACGACAAGTGACAATGGTCGTATCACTGCTGTTAAACAACCGAAAACGAAACATCCGGAAAATGTATCCGCGTCAGACTTCAATCGAGAAACAGAAACAGAAGCCACTTACCGTAGGATCTTTGAAAAGCTATTGAATGGTGAATTCCTTTTAGGGCAAAACGTAAGTGCGCAAGAAATTTCCAATGACCTCAACGCCAGCCTTGGAACAGTTCGTCAGGCACTGGACTGGCTTTGTGCACGGGGCCTTTTTATTCGCGTTCCCAGACGAGGCTGGCAGGTTGTTGATGCGACTCCCGAGGAAATCGTCGATATTTATCGGCTTCGTCTCTTACTGGAATCAGAGGTCATTGATCGAGTGATCATCAAAGCCAACGATCTTGAACTTGAAAATCTGGTCAAGGACTGTAAACGCATCATTGAACAATTTGACGATCTTAACGATTCAGATCGAAGGCAGATCGATTACACCTTTCATCGGACCCTGCTGGAACTTTCTGAAAGTTCTGTTCTTCTGGAAACAATTGATCCCTTAATCATGAAGATGGCGTTATTTGGCGTCTACCAGGAATTGCCTCCCAAAACATCATTAAAGGGGATGAAAGAACACCTGGCAATTGCCAGAGTGTTGCAAAATCGCGATGTGGAATTAGCCCGCGAACGAATGCGGGCACATCTACTTCGCGCCAAAACACAATATGAAACGGAATAAGCCTCACAATTAAAGTTAAATTCTTAATTTTCTTGTTGTTGAAAATACAGTTTCTGCTTGGATGAAATACTCATGCTAATTGACACACATACCAATTTAATGTGGTACCCAGATCATCTGTCTGATGAATTCGTTGAGTTTGCCTGGGCAGCCAAAAAAGCAAAAATGAAGAATTCAACTGATGTCTATTTTGCCGGTTCAGAGTCTGATCAGCAGAATGCCTTTGATTCAACACCGGATGCGTTACTTGAAGCGACCCAAAATTGTACCAAAGTCATTGTGTTTGGAATCAAAGCCCCCTTTTGTGGCATCAACTGCGATCAGGAATTGATTGCTCAGTTTGCAAAAGAGCATTCCGACCGCTTTGTCGCCTGGTGTTCTGTTGACCCGAATGACACCGACTGTGTTGGTCAGCTGACGCACTACGTCCAGAATTTGGGCATGAAAGGCCTGAAAGTCTCTCCCATTTATCAGAACTGGAACCCACAAGATCCCAAGCATCTGCCTTTATTCAAAAAAGCGGAAGAACTGAATATACCAATTAATATTCATCAGGGAACTTCGTTCGTTCGTCCCGGGCCTTTAAAGTATTCAAACCCGATTCAATTAGAAGACATCGCCGTCGCCTGTCCGGATCTCAGGATGATCATTTCGCATATGGGACATCCCTGGGAATCTGAATGTGTTGTCCTGATCCGCAAACACCCTAACCTGTACTCGAATGTGTCGGCACTTCACTATCGACCGCTCAGACACTACCAAGCCTTTATGACTGCGCTCGAATATGGTGTCGAAGACAAATTGATTTACGGCTCTGATTTCCCTTCTGCTACTCCCGAACAGGTGATCTCCGGATTAAACAAAGTCAATCAAGTGGTGGAAGGAACTGCATTTCCAAAGTTCCCCCAGGAAGTGATTGACCGCATTATTTATGAAAACTGGAAACAGGTTCTCTCTCCACAAGAGTTGGGACTGGAAACAGCGACGACTTGAAGAGCCTACTATGAAAATCACCAGGATCGAAGCCATTCCAATCAAAGTGCCTTTAAAGCCTTTTCTAACAACTAAAACGGCACATGGAGAACACGTCGATTCTCCCTATGTCATCGTTCGCGTTTTCACGGATGAAGGGTTGATTGGGCTAGGGGAAGCAACACTCGCACCACGCTGGAGTGGGGAGACCAGTGAAAGCTGTCTGGCAGCGATAAACCAACTCATTACTCCTGCCTTAATAGGTGAAGATCCACTCAATCTCAATGTTGCAGTTCAAAAAATGGATCAGGTCATCAAGCTTAACCCGTTTACAAAAGCTGCGATCGAAATGGCACTGTGGGATCTGTCAGGTAAGGCAGCCGGCCAGCCTATCTATCAACTCCTTGGGGGCAAGGTACGCAATTCGATACCCGTCAAGACCGTGATCGGTGCTTTTTCGCCTGAAAAGGTAATCAAGTTAACTCAGTATTTTCTCGATCAAGGATTTACGAGTTTAAAAGTCAAGGTTGGCCTTGATCTAAAAAGCGATCTGGAACGTCTCGACACCGTCCGAAAAACCATTGGGCCTGTGATGAGTATGGGAGTCGATGCCAACTGTGGCTGGGATTTCAACACTGCCTGCACAGCATTATCAAGAATGGAACCGTTTCAGTTATCGTTTTGCGAACAACCAATTCCGATAGGCCAGCATGACGCATGGAACGAACTAAGAAAGTTGACCGCGATTCCTTTGATGGCTGACGAAAGCGTATTTACTGTTAAAGATGCCTGGGAAATTTGTCGCCAACGTTCTGCTGATATTCTCAGTATTTACCCTGGAAAAAACGGAGGAATTTCTCGAACCGTCGCGATTTGTCATCTGGCTGAGGCAGCCGGGCTCACCTGCTCGATTGGTAGTAATCTGGAATTGGGAATTGGCAGCGCAGCCATGATACATGTCGCTGCCGCGATGAAAGTGATCGATAGCGAGCGATTTCCCGCTGACTGCCTGGGACCTTTGTTCCATGAAGCAGATCTAATTCAACAACCTCTGTCTCTCGGACCAGTTACTGCAGAATTGCCTACTGCCCCCGGTCTGGGAGTTGAGTTAGATGAAGACCAGTTACAGCAGTGGCGCACCGATAGCTAACTCCTCTTTGAAACAATAAAGGTAATTCTCATGTCGCAGTTAATTTCTGGCTCTGATTTAAGAACCGTTCACGCAGTCCCACTCACACCCTATGATCAATCAGATAAGATCAATTTTGATCTTTATGAGCATCATATTAATGAAATGTATGCAGCTGGAATTCGCGTTTTTTTGCCCGCAGCCGGTACGAGTGAATTTCACAGTCTCTCTCGTTCAGAAATCGTGGACATCGTGGAAGCCACCTGTCGTGCAACAGGTCCAGACGCGTTCATCCTGGCCCCCATCAGTGGCGCCATCGGAGATGCGATTCAACTAGCAAAAGAGGCGATAAAACGTGGTGCTGCCGGTCTTATGGTGATGCCTTTACCGCATCCGTACCTGTGTGACGAAGGAGCCTCCGACTACTACCTGCGTCTCATCGAATCAACACATGCTTCTACTGTGATCTACAAAACGCGAGAGATTCCCAGTGATAAGCTACTATTGAATTTGGCCGTTAACCCCTACATTTGCGGAGTGAAATACGCAGTGAATCACATGGATCAGTTTCAATCGATTGTGGAGCGGAGTTCTGGTGACTGTGAATGGCTCTGTGGTTCTGCAGAACGATTTGCCCCCTATTATATGTTGGCTGGCGCGACAGGTTTCACTTCCGGTGCCGTCAATCTCTGCCCTCGTTTAGTACTTGCTTTATATACCGCACTAGCCGGTCAGAATTTTGAAGAAGCGATGACACTGCAACGGATCATTCTGCCGATTGAACAATATCGAGCGCGCAATGGTGAGAGTTTTAGTATCAGCATGTTAAAATATGCAATGCACATCGCCGGAAAAGACTTTGGCCCTGCTCGTGCTCCTCAACGCCAATTAACAAATCTGGAATGCAAAGAGATTAACGATCTCGTGCGACCGATCCTGGACCGTGAAGAATCGATGATGGCCGTCTGATTTTTCTCCTCTTGTTCTCAAGGCAGAAGTTTTTTAGGAACGAGCACACGCATCGAATAAGGCCCAGCAAGTGACTGCCCTGGCTTAACATCGCTGGCAATGCTCAGAAATTCACGGGCTTCGCTTTTGGTCCATCCCTGCCGCTCTTCGAGCCAGGAAATCATCTCTCGAATCGCCAACCACTGCGCAGATTCCAAAGGACGATCACAGGCAATGGTGAGTAGTTCCTCATCTGTCTCCGCACGCAACCATTGTTGTTGCTTGGTCCAATTCTTAAGCACTTGCACTGACAATTTCACCTCGGAACGCATCTCAACCGCGCACAGTTCACCATCGCCTTGCCGCGCATGACAATCTCCTAACGATAATAACGCGCCTTCGACTGCCACAGGCAGATAGATTGTACAGCCGGGTCCGATCTCAGGTACATCGAGGTTCCCTCCATGTGTTCCTGTATGATAGGTATAAACCACTTCCTCCTGCGGGGCTGTTCCTATCGTTCCGATGACAGGTGCAACAGGAAGGACCAACTCATGCGTTTTTCCGCCAGCCTGAAATGAGTATTTCACTTTGTCATCAACAATCTTGACCAAACGTGTTACTGGCTCTTCAATCAGATCCTGTAGATGTTGCTCGAACGGCCAATAGCCGTAGTATCCCTGTGTATCACAGGCCATCTCTTGAATCTGAACCGCAAGAGTATCCCCAGGCTCTGCCCCCTCCACAAACACAGGCCCGACGACTGGATTACCGGCATACCCCTCTTGGCGCATCCTATGTAACGCATCGGGAGTACATTGTTCGGGTTTCCTGGTTCGACCGCCGCGCGAGTCTTCAGTTTCAATCATAAAAGTTTCGCCGGGACTCACTGACAACACAGGTTCAGCCTGAGCAGAAAAAACAGCCGTTGTATGTTCTCGAAGAATGCGTTTCATGAGTTTCTTCAACTATTAGATTTATGATTCGATAAAATGATCAATCACATTACGTGAGACCTTCGATACATTTTCGTCGACTAGCATTGATGTAATCCAGCAAATCGAGCCGACAGAAAAGACTTCCCCCCCAGAGGGAGTTTGAAAATGGACCATATCAGCACCACCTTGATCGGGGTTCATTCCTTGCGCCACCAGATGCACATTCACCGGTGAACTGGGAGAAATTTTATCCGTCTCGTGTCCGGAAGCACCTCCCGGAATTCGCATGTGCTGACTTTCCGTCCCAAATAGATCGTTTTGTTTTAAGTTTGTCCCTTGAAAACACCAGTGCTGATCATCAACTACTTTATATGGGGCTCCCGTCATAATGCCAGCAAAGGAGAAAACAACTCCCAACAGGTTGGCTTCAGACTCCTGACGCACGTGATAGCGACTTTCATACTTGGACTCTGATTCCGGAATCGGTGGATCCATCGCTACTCCGCACCACTTTGTGCAATCGGTATCGTGATGCACGATCCGATGATCATCCAGAAATTCCACTTCACAATTCAGTCCATTCCCCCCCAGGTAAATAAGACGCCCTCCCGATTCAAAGACCCAGGACTTGAGCCGATCATACATTTGCTTGGACCAGTATTCAGGATGCGATCCCAAAATCAACACCTTATATTGATCGAGCGGAACCTGATCAAAGTGAAACTGGGTCTCACTATAATAGTCGTAAGCGATCTCTTGTTCTTCCATCCAGCCCAACAAACGCCACTCTGAATGCAGCATCCCACAACCCATGCGGCTGTGAATCGGGTCGCGTAGTTGTTCTTTCAGATCAATGTGTAAATACGGCTGCGGACGCTCTAAAGAAAGTGGTGCGTACTCATCAAAACAATAGACCCCAAACGAAGGTTGAAGGTAACGCCGTAACTCCTGGCGACTATTCACAACAGGTGTTGGAGGCAGACCTTCCGGATTCAGGTAGTTACTCCGGCCCCCAAAATTATTGTAAGCGTTCCAGGTTAAATCACTGGCAAGAATCGCAACATCTGCTTGCGGTGTTTCGGGAGAAACCACCCAGGGAAACGTAAATACTTTTCCTTCTTGATTACTGAGATGGAACATATACAAGCCCGTTCGATCCGGTGCGGTTACCCTTTGTTTCTGTGTGACCGTTTTATAACCGACGTGATTCCAGTCGACACCATTCTGGGTATAATCACCATCTGGAGTGATTTGTAGATTTGCTAAAGGGGCATGATCATCAAAAGTACCGATACGACGCACGTATTCTTTCTTTTTCCCGTAACGCCAAAGTTCTAAATAATATTCGGATGTAGAGTGGACTCGAAATTCGGAAGACTCCCCGACGCTGACACATCTTGGCCAGGCATAGCCATAGAGTTTTGTAGATAGAAGTCGGAACTGATGCACCTGACCTTCTTGTACCTGAAGCTGAACTCGTTTTGAACAAAAATCATGATGCTGCAAAATGACTTCATAAGTTCCCTCAGAAAGATCTGCGATCACAGCCCCGGATGCAGTGGAACGAGTACTGAAATGCTGACCATCCGCCTGAAACTCCACAGCGACATCATATAAGGCACGGTAATTTTCATCACTGACGTATCCAATTAACATTGATTTGATCCTGGCTTCTGGAGTGAACTCAAGGTGTGCGACAATACGGTATAAGAATGGTGGCGAGCAAAAGGAAGGATTTACATTCAAAATCAAATCATAAACAAATCAGCTCTTAATAGAAATCAATATCAACTTCTCGTGAGAAAATGTTTGTGAACTGCATCAATCGAAGATTCACATTCATTGAGAACAGACAACTCATAGCCTATGAAAAAAGGATGACTCACTTAGCCATCCTCGTCATTTCAAATAGAATTTGATCAAATCTATTTCAGATCAAAATCATGTTTATTTTCTTTACCGGCATCGATCTCGGCATGCAATGTTGACCGTTTATTATACTTGGTCGGAATGATCTGTTTTGTTTCCTTTGCCTTTTTTCCACCAGCACCCACTGTATACTCCTTACCAGTTTCCTCATATGCCAGGATTTTCACCTGGCACTTGCCAACAGGCACACCTCCTTTTGAGTCAATACGATAGTTCCCATCTTTAATCGGTCCCATCGCAGTCGGCCCCTGCTTAGGTATGAAACTAATCTGCCCTTGGGTAATCGGATTTCCGGAAAACGAAACTACGCCAGATGTAATTGCTCTCTCGGGTGCATCATCTACTGAAGAAGCACTACATCCCACTAAGAATGCACTTAATGTCAACAGCGCGCTGAAAACGACTGATGCTTTCATCAAAGTAGTCACGCTCATACCTCCCTTGATCGACTATGATGATTTGACTTAAAATGATGCGAGTGTCTGGATTGCAGACAAAATTAAAACTCGCCTACTACCTCGCCATCTGCCCGTTGTGACAGGTAATCCAAAGTCAATTGATCAATATTTTCAGATAGAAATCTGACCGCACCATCTGCCAGGAGCACATGGCAGCCCCCAACGTGAATACTTTGTAATGCCGCAGGACGTGCACCACCACAACTACTGCCACTTGTCGTATTCGGACCACGGCATTGTCCCGGGGAACCAGCAAACTGTTCCCAATCGAAATTGATGCCTGCTGTGGATGAGAATCCAAGTTGTGTCCCTACGCCAACCGCCCAGGCTGGTTTTCCGCCTTCGCCATTACTGGGGGCATTATTGGCATGATCAACCCAGAGAACTTCTCCCATCGCAATTGTGTTAGACGTACCATCGGTCACATCACGTATTTTTTTCTTTCCATTTTCCAGAAAGATTCCCCCGAGATCTGGTGCGTTTCCCGCAGATCCCAAATAAGTCCAACCAGTCCCTGTTCCTGTGCAAAATACATAATTTGTACCTCCATTATGTTGAGCTGCCTGCCAGGGGCTGGCAAATTTGTAACAGGCTCCTGTAATTTGAACGACTGAATTGGAATCAGTGGGGCAGACCAACGAGGGAATATCCGTATTCATGGCAGCGACATTCACGGAAGGATCAGTTTGTCCAATATCAAAATCATAGAGGTTATAAACATTAGCCTGGTCCATATAAGGCAGTAACATCGTAAGACCGCTGATCGCGGGAACTCCCCAGCCAGAACAACCATTGGGACTACCGGCACCTCTGTTTATTGAAGAAGGTGGGTAAACACTATGTGCCTCATGATAATTATGAATTGCTAATCCTAATTGCTTAAGATTGTTTTTGCAGGTACTACGACGGGCTGCTTCCCTGGCCTGCTGAACAGCCGGTAGAAGTAAAGCAATCAGAATGGCAATGATCGCAATCACGACCAATAATTCAATTAATGTAAAAGCAGAACGAGGATTTTTTTGAGTTCGCATGGCTGATGTACTCCCAATAACCTGGAAATGAAAAATAAACGAGCACAGTAGAACAGCTATTTACTGTAGAAGAGTATTAAGATCATAATCGTTTAAAATAATGACTTTTTTATGAATAACATTATTAATAAATCATAGAGACGTACATGTCAATGACTTTTTTATTAATAATATCATTTTGTTATTTTATATTTTCCATAGGTTTCGTTCCACTGAATGCTCTCTATAATTGCAGCAGACAAAATCACTTCGAACAAATGTGTTTCTATTCAGAAGTCAGGTTTGTCTTCCATTCGATTTTGATTTCAAGAGGCGCCAATTCATGTCATCAAATTCCCAACCAACTCTGGTCTCTCGTGTGCATCAGCACTTACTTGCGAAATTAGCCTCAGATGAGCTTTCAAAAGGTACACACTTAAATGCAACCACTCTGGCACGGGAACTAGGTACAAGTCGCACGACCATCCGAAAAGCAATCGACCAGCTTATTCAGGATAAGTGGGTCGAAATTGATGAACGCCGTCACCCTGTTGTGGTCAAAATACCTACAAACGGCGCAGTTCCGACTGATGAGACATTCGAATTTAAAAACCAGACAGAACGCACTTATCGAGAGATTCAGGAAAAGGTACTGCGCGGCGAATACCTTCCGGGTCAGACAGTACGTGCGCAAGATCTCGTCAAAGAATTCAGTGTCAGCTTAATTACTGTTCGACAAGCACTGGACTGGCTCTGCAAAGACGGCATGTTTGTACGTATTCCACGTCGCGGCTGGCAAATTGTTTCACTCACTGTCTCTGAAATTACTGATTTATATCATTGTCGACTATTGCTTGAACCGGTCGCTTTAAAAGAGGCCATGAAACATATCACTAATGAAACGATCGATCGATTAGAGGCAGAATGTGATGCTGTGATTGCTGCTAATGGAAATATTTCGCGCTATGAACGTCTTGATAACGACATGCGTTTCCATCGCACGCTGGTCGAAAGCACGGGTAGTCAGACGCTCCTGGAAGTGATTGCGCCGCTGATTCGGAAACGGTTTGCCTTTAAAGGTCAATTCAGTTCCCAACATCAGCCCCACACCTATGCGATAGAGCACAAATCCATCTTGCAGGCGATTCGAAAGCGTGATCTTAAGCTGGCAACCAAATGTTTGACCGCACACATCTCAAGAGCATTAAATACGCATATCGAAACTTACGAAAATGTCCCAAATCAGGAAAATTCGAACTAATGATTTTCAAGCGTAATTGATATCGATGCAGAGAGATTGATGTCAAAGCAAGCTGCTGTTTTTTTAGGCAACAGAGCAAATCATGCATGGCTCAATTCAGTTGAGATTGCCACCATTTCAATAAAATCGTTTCTGCTTCTGTTTTCTGATCAGGTTTACGATCGACGAGAGTCAAATCCTGCCCGCGGACCAATTGGCGTATTAGCTTGTCAAAGTCAGGATCTGCACTCTGAGGGTTAAAGACGTTCGGATGAAAAACGACACAATCCCAGCCCCCTTTTCCAAAATTCAGGGAATAGTTCATCGTCCAGATATAACTATGTATGAATTCTTCCTTCGAATCTGAAGCTGCTGTGCGCGGAATCGCCAGTAAAACCAAATCCGGCTTCTGCGGACGAATCACTGTTTTGGCATCTGCTTCAATTTGCTTGATTGTTTTACCATCTGTCTTCCAGACAGTCATTTGTAATTTAGTCTGAGGTGCAACTTGCTTAACGACTTTCTGGATCATCTCATCCAAGGGAGGCATTGCGACAACACGAATCGGCTGATTTGTTTTCAGTAGCGACTTCGTGCGCGGAATCGCAAGTACAGGTGGTTCGACTTCGGTCAGTGAAATCTCTTTTCCTGTAATTGCTTCAGAAATGAATTCCGCTATTTTCTTGTGCCCTGCCATTGTGGGATGAATTTCGTCGCTCATCAGTAATCGCCATGCGAATGGATTTTGATCGCGCAATTTATTCAGTTTTTGATAGCAGTCGCACACAGGTACACTCATTTCATTGCCAACTGCTCTCACAACATCACAATACTCAACCAATTTCTCTGCAGGGCGACTTTGAGTTGTAGTTACAGCATTCGGTGTGCAAAGTAGAACTTCTGCTCCTACAGCACGACATTTGGTAATGATTAATTGTAAATTTTTCCGGTATTGTTCCAATGGAACATGCCTTTTACCACCACTCATGTCATTTAAACCAAACATCACCGTGACGAGGTCAGGTTGATGTTGTAGCACGTCCCGGTCAATCCGTGATAAGGCATTGACCGTGGTATGCCCACTGATACCAGCGTTGATCATATGAGGGTTCACCTCAGGTATCGTTTTTTCTAATGCGATGCCTAACATATCTGTATAAGCACGCCGGCTCCCCGTGTGATAGTAAACCCCGGTGACACTATCTCCAAAACAAACGATTTTTGTCGGTTTTCCAGACTTTAGTTTTTCAATAGTCTTTGGTAGACCACGTTTCAGAGAGGCGCTACTCTCTTCCTTTTTGAACCAGTCCCTGGGGATATCAAGCGTCCAGACCTCACTGTTGAGAGGTTGTGCATGCCCTCCTGCAATCCAGATCTTATCTTTAAAAACAAACGCGGAAAGCTCGTGGCGTTCTTTCCAGACTTTATTCGTTTTGAGTTTATTCCAATGCTTTCCATCTTTTGAATACCAGGCATCATTTTTATTTTTTGCGGGATGATTAGACCAACCACCAATAACCCACATTCGATCTCGGTAGACCACCGAAGAAAACCACAGCCTTTCGTGCCAGGGAGCCTGCGCTGTTTCCTGTTTCCAATGGATTCCATCTTCAGAACTCCATACATCATTCGTTGCATGATATTTGGGTGTATAATTGCCACCTCCAAATACATAGATTTTCCCATTCAATACAGCAGCCTGATGGTACGCGCGAGGTGACCACCCTGCATCAGCAGTTGCCAGTTTCCAATCTTTGCCATTTGAAGAATACCAGACATCATTTTTTAGACTTTTATCATCACCAAAATAATAATTTTCAATGCCCCCCAGTAACCACATCTTCCCCTTGAATTCCACAATCGCTGCAGCCAGGCGCGGGGTCCATTTGGCTTGCTCGGTCACGAGATCCCAATCTTTGCCATTCACCGATGACCAGACTTGATTTCCTGCAGAATGCCCTTTGAGCCTGCCGTTATACCACCCCCCCATCATCCACATTTTGTCATCAAAGACGATTGACATCGGCAAGTCACTATGAATCCAGGGAGCCTGTTTGGTAACAAGATTCCACTTCTTTCCGTCAGATGAGTTCCACACATCACGAGGTGGTGCTTCATAAGAATTGAACCAGCCACCAAAAATCCACAATTGATCTTTATAAACTAACTCGCCCTGTGAATCGCGTGGTTGCCAACCTGCTTTGTCAGTGACTTGAGCCCAGTCCAGAGTTTTCTCTTCTGCAAAAACAGAAATTGTTATCGAAAAAATGACACCCGCTATCAGCATCGTAAGTCGCATCATGTTGACTCCAAATCTCGCTACTTTTGTTCAAGCAACATCAAGAAACGGCTAGCACATTGTAATCCTTCAACGAAAAAGGGATTATGATCTTAAGATACTATATGTTCTTAAGAAACTGCAATAGCCTGCAGCAAAATGAAAATCGCAAAAGAGATTTATTACTCTAGAGAGCGTTGCCGCATTTCAAACTCTAAGTACGACAAGCATCATCAAAGCATGAAAAGCAAAACATGACCTGAATTTCAGAAAAAATGAGAGTTGTTCCGAAAATGAAAACCAATTGTGCCTATCAGAATTGATGACCGGGCTGAGGCCCCTCTTTCGTTAAAGTCAAGATTTCAGGACCATCTTCAGTCATTAGAATTGTGTGTTCAAACTGTGCCGATAATTTATTATCTTTCGTGCGGACGGTCCATCCATCACTACGGTCTTCTACGGTTTTCCAGGTGCCGGCATTTAACATCGGCTCGATCGTAAAGCACATCCCAGGAAGCAGGATATCTCGCTCTGATGCCGAGGTGGGATAATGTGGAATCCCGGGATCAGTATGAAATTCTCGACCGATCCCATGACCTTGATATTGACGTACGACACCATAACCCAACCCTGTCGCATAGCCATAGATCGCTTCCCCAATTTCAACGACGCTGGATGAAGGTCGAATGGTATTAATGGCCAGAAACAGTGAGTCAAACGTAACTTGTACCAGCTTTCGCGCATCTTCGGAGACCTCTCCTACTAGAAATGTCTCCGATTGATCACCATACCAACCACCGACAATACTGGTGATATCGACGTTAACAATATCACCTTCTTTCAGTACAGTCTCATCTGGAATGCCATGGCAGACGACTTCATTAATACTGATACAGCAGCTTTTGGGATACCCCATATATCCCAGTGTTGCCGGAACATGACCATGAGACACTGTATATTCATGAACGACTTCATTAATTTCATCAGTGGTAACACCCGGCTTGACAAAAGGGCGTAAATGGTCCATCAATTTCGCATTAAACTGAGATGCGATTCTGAGTCGTTCCCACTCGTATGGTTTATATATAATTGGATTTCCAGACAAAATAACCGCCTCTGTATTATTTTCAGTAAAAAACTGCTAGTAACTTATTATAGCATAACGAGGGTCACTTGATTCGTTAATATGAAATTGCGATCCCCAACAAGGATCAATATTCCACTCGAATGCATTATAAAATTGATTTTCAGAATTTGATAAGTCACCAGTTGCCTTCATAGAATAGTCAAAACGAAATAGAATTCCTATGGTCGGAAAGCAATCTAGATCAAAGAAAAAAAAGCCCCTTCTCGGAAACCATCAAAAGTGTTGGATTTGGGGTCGGAACGCCGTCATGGAAACATTATCCGTGGGTTTCTGGCCAATGTGGGAACTGCATTTGTCAGACCAATTGGAATCAGACGTGATTGCTCAGGCAGAACATCTTGCGAATCGATTATCAGTTCCTGTCTCGATCTCTTCGACCGATGCAATCACACAAAAATGCCGGGCTAGTGATCATCAGGGAATGATTGCAAAGATGTCACCTTTTCCGTACGCCTCTGCACAGGATCTGCTCCAGAAACAAACCAAATCCCCCTTATATTTAGTTCTGGATCGAATTCAAGATCCCTATAATTTTGGTGCGATGATTAGATCAGCCGAAGTTTTAGGAACACACGGCATTTTTGTAGGAACCGATGAACAATGTGAAGTCACCAGTCTCGTCTGCCGTACTTCGGTCGGTGCCCTGAACCGCATCCCGATTGCTCAAACTCCCGACCTGATTCAATTATGTCATGACTTGAAAAATAAAGGAGTTTGTGTAGTGGGCACAACAATGCACGCTCAACAATCGCTTTCAGAATATGATTTTCAGCAACCGACCGCTGTCATTGTGGGAAACGAAGGTACCGGAATTCAGGCTGCACTTCTCGAAGAATGTTCCCACCTCGTGCGCATTCCACAGCAAGGAAAAACGGAGTCGCTCAATGTAGCAGTTTCTGCTGGGATACTGCTTTACGAGGCTAATCGGCAGCGCCACTTCAGTTGATGTACCGTACTTTTTTGTTTGATAATTCAAGCTGAAGGCGCAGGAGAACTATCTGTCCCTTCTTCATGTACTTGCTGCCTGCCACCAATCCATTCGCTGATTTTCTGAACAATCACGTACATCACAGGAACCATAAACACACCGAAGAATGTTGCAGCCGTTAATCCTGCTACGACGGCTGTGCCCAAAGCCTGTCGACTCGCTGCTCCGGCACCAGAGGCAATCGCCAATGGTACCGCACCCAGAATCGCGCTAATGGCTGTCATCAGAATAGGGCGGAAACGTAGAAAACAGGCTTCAATTGCCGCATCAGTGATTGATTTCCCCGACTCACGCTGGAGCTTTGCAAATTCCACAATCAGAATCGCATTTTTACTAGCCAATGCAATCAACAAAACAAATCCAACTTGTGTATAAATATTATTGTCGAATCCACGCAGCATCGTGGCAAAAATGGCACCAAAGATTCCGAGAGGTACGGACAGAATCACCGAAAGGGGAATCGACCAGCTTTCGTATTGAGCACATAAGAATAAATAGACAAATACCAGCGCCATCGCAAAAATGAAGGGCGCCATATTTCCCGCTTCAATCTGCTGATAAGAGATTCCCGTCCATTCATAACCAAATCCCTGCGGTAAAACCTCATCTGAAAGTTGTTCCATTCGAGTAATGGCTTGCCCAGAACTGTATCCGGGCGCTGAGTTCCCGGTGATAGAAGCTGTCGGATACAGGTTGTAGTGGCTCACATTTTGAGGACCGGCTGAATTATTGACTTTCACCAGCGTGTGAAGGGGCACCATGCTCCCTCTACGGTCTCGTACTTTTAAACGAGTAATGTCTTCCACCTTGCTTCGGAAATTCTCATCAGCCTGAACCATCACCTTAAACACGCGATTAAAGATATTGAAATCATTGACATACATAGACCCCAGTTCTGCCTGCAAGGTGTCAAAGATAGAATCAAGGGGCACTCCCATCTTAATAGCTTTCTCGCGATCAATATCGAGATAGATCTGTGGGACTGTGGCGCTAAAGCTGGTATTCAAACCTGATAGAACGGGATCAGAATTTCCACGATCCATTAGATCCATCGTCGCCATTTGTAAGACATCAGATCCAGCCGAACCACGATCCTGAATCTGTATCTGAAATCCCCCTGCATTACCCAGACCCTGAATCGCGGGAGGAATGAATGGAAAAGAAATCGATTCCTGGATCTGTGATAATGGGACATGTAGTCTGCGAACTAATGCAAACACACTGAGGCTAGGTTCTTGCCGCTGGTCCCAATTCTCCAAGGCAACAATTGTTGTGGAATAATTAGAGGCATTGGAATTGTTCAACATGGAAAAGCCTCCCATTGTAATCACATTGGTTACAGCAGGCAGGTCGGCAGCGATCTTGTTGATCCGATTCTGAACGGCACGTGTTCGATTTAAGGAGGCACCATCTGGCAATTGTGTATTTATAAAAATGTATCCCTGGTCCTCATCTGGCAAAAAGCCACCAGGAACCGAAAGGAATCCGACTCCTGTTGCTGCAAATATCGCTCCTAGTGGGATAATCATAAAAAATGCACGTCTGACAAATACCTTGACGAATTTCATATAGACGTTTAAAGATCGATCAAAACACCAGTTAAACGCACGAAAGAAGAAACCACGTCTTTCCTGAGTAGGTCGCAACATAATACCGCACATCGCTGGACTCAACGTTAATGCACAGACAGAAGAAAAGAGAGTTGCGATTGAAATAGTTAACGCAAACTGACGATATAAACGCCCGGTAATTCCCGGCAGAACCATCGTAGGTACGAATACGGCCAATAACACAAGAGTGGTCGCAACCACAGGGCCAGTGATTTCGATCATGGCAAGTTCAGTGGCTTTTTTGGGAGAACACTTTTCCGTGTCTAATATACGAGTAACGTTCTCTACAACGACGATGGCATCATCGACCACGATCCCGATCACAAGCACAATTCCAAACAATGACAGAGTATTGATCGTGTATCCCATTGCGAGCATGACCGCCATTGTTCCCAACAGCGAAACGGGAATCGTCACAGCAGGAATCAGAGTCGCTCTGAAGTCTTGTAAAAAGACAAAGATCGTGACAAACACAAGACCGAGTGCAATGAACAACGTCTCAACCACTTCCGTAATCGAGGCAGTCACAAATTCGGTTGAGTCATAGGGTACAGAATAATCGAGACCTTTCGGAAAATCTGCTTTTAGTTTTTCCAGCAGTTTTTTTGACTCTTCTGCTACTTGCAACGCATTCGCACCAGGCAACTGATAGATGGCGATCAGAGCAGCTGGCTTCCCATCTAACTGAGAGTAACCATCATAGCTTTGCGCACCTAATTGTACTGTGGCCACATCTTTGATCTGAGTAATTTGTCCATCTTCACCGGTTTTGATAATAATGTTGGCAAATTCTTTGGGATCTGATAAACGTCCCAAAGTTGTGATCGTTAATTGAAAATCCTGATTATCAGGATTAGGCTCCTGGCCAATCTGCCCTGCAGCTACCTGCACATTCTGTTGACGTAGCGCATTAACTACATCAGTCGTCGTGATGTTTCTCGTATCGAGTTGATTCGGATTCAACCAGATCCGCATGCCAAAGTCCTTGGCATTAATCACAGTCACATCGCTGACCCCATCAATTCGTTTCAATTCATCATTGATATTAATGGAGGCGTAATTACTCAAATAGAGTTCATCAAACGTTTCATCAGGTGAGTTCAAGGCAACCACTAAAGTCATATTCGTTGACTTTTTCTTTGTAGTCACCCCTTCTCGTTTCACATCTTCAGGTAGTTGGGGATTCGCGATCGCAACCCGGTTCTGTACCAGCACGTTTGCCATATCCAGATCCGTACCTACATCAAACGTCACAGTTAACGTCATGTTGCCGTCACTGGTACTACTGGACGACATATAGAGCATGTCCTCCACACCATTCACCTGCTGTTCAATGGGTGTAGCAACAGTATCGGCAACCACTTGAGCATCAGCTCCCCGATATGTCGCGGTAACGGCAACAGTCGGTGGTGTGATATCTGGAAATAATTCCACGGGTAATAAGGGGAGAGCCAATGCACCGACAATGGCAATTACAATCGAGATGACACTGGCAAAGATAGGATGATAGATAAAAAACCGGGAAAACATCGTAATCCGTTTCGTTCTTGAATTTTCAGATCAGTGAATTTCAGTTAATGAATGTAAAATAGATCGATCAATTAAATCCCTCTTCACTTTGAGGCGGGAACCGGTTTTGGCTTCTTATTGCTGGTTTGTGTTTTTGGCTGTGTTTGTTTTTGAGAATTCGTCTGCTTTGGTGGCTCATTCTTAATGGTCACAGGACGACCTGGACGGGCGCGCTGAATCCCTTCATAAATATATTTCTCTCCGGGTTTGACTCCCTTCAAAATTACCCGCATATTGTTTTCTAGCTGACCTAACTCAACCTGCCGTTTTTCGACAATATTATCTTTACCGACAATGAGGAGATATTTTCCCGCAAGATCGGTTCCAATGGCAACATCGTGGACTAATACTGCATTAGGGATCGGATTCCCCGGAACTCGTACGCGTACATAGACACCGGGATAAAGCAATCCTTTTTTGTTTTCAAATATCGCTCTCAGTTGGATAGTTCCAGTACCTGGATCGACTGTGTTACTTGCATAATCGAGAACTCCCTTATGGGGAAAACCTTCCTCATTTGATAAACCTACATAGACTTTCAGCGGATTTTTTTCGTGAGGAGTCTGTTTCTTTTTTAAAGCCTCCAGGAGTAAACGTTCGCTGGCATCAAAGTAAACATAAATCGGATCCATGGTGACGATGGTCGTCAATAATGTGTTTTCTCCTGAACCGACCAGGTTCCCGGCATCGACTAACGTCCGTCCAATTTCACCAGTGATGGGGGCATAAATACGTGTGTAATTCAAATCGATGGTTGCCTGTTCCACATCCGCCTTGGCTCCCATCACACTGGCTTTGGCTTTATCGCGCTCTGCCGTCGCATCGTTTAAATCCTGAGGGGTGACAGCTTTCTTTTTAAATAGAATTTCATTCCGTTCCAATGTTGCCTGAGAGTCAATTAACTGCGCATTACTCGCCGCTAGCACAGAATTTGCTTTATCTAAAGCAGCTTGATATTGATCTCGTTCAATCTGAAACAGTAAATCACCTTTCTTCACCAGCGTTGATTGTTCAAAATCAACTTTCTCAAGAATGCCATCAACACGCGCTCGTATATCGACAGTGGCAACTGAAGCAAGCGTTCCAGTGAAATCCTCATTAAAGATCACAGTTTTTTGCAGTGGTTCTGCGACTGTGACTGTGGGAGGTTTCATCGGAGCCGGAGGCGGTGGTGCATTACAACCGGAACAAATTATAAGAGGGCAAAGCCAGCCAAGTATTTTCAGAGAAAGTAATCTTTTGGGTAGTTCGTTCACAGCTCTCCCTTTGATATCATACAAGACAGATTTGTCTTGAGAATTGATGAGTCCTGATTGCCTTCAATTCCCTTTGAATGGTTTAACAGGCATACTACAAATAAAAACACTTGAATTGCAATTCCCATATCCTTGAAAAAGAGATTGGATAGAAAGATGCATGAATCTTCCCTACTGCCGGCAACCTGGAATGTGCCTGAGGAATTTCACGATCGACTTGGAAAACGGGCAGGTCGCCAACGTACTATGGTGGCAGAAGGACACCTGCTCATAATTTTACATGCTGCTCCCAATCCGGACGACATGAATCGCAAAGGACGATTCTTCTGGCGAGAACCAGACGCAATCTGGCATGATACTGAATTTCAGGGGGGGCCTGATGCCTTGAATCGTCATCTCCAGGAATATGAAGAAATACTGGAAGACTTTGACGAAAAAATAGACCAGGCAACCAGTTCGGTGGAATACCTCGAAGTCTTAAATCATCTGGGACCAGTCCATCGCTCCCTGTGCCATGCAACTCAGGCGTTGCAGATGGCACGCGAAGCCGTTCCCAAAGATAAAATTCTCATTGATTATCGTGATAATTCTTATCGACTGGAACGAACAGCAGAATTACTGATTGAAGATGCAAAAAATTCGTTGGAGTATCTCATCGCAAAACGAGCGGAGGAACAAGCAGAAGTTTCTGCTCGAATTGAGCTGTCTTCACATCGTTTAAACTTACTGATCGCGTACTTTTTCCCGATAGCTACTTTGAGCACCATCTTTGGTTCAAATTTTCGTCACGGGTACGAACAATACATGACTCCGATACCCTTCTGGGTCATGGTGGCAGCGGGTTTGGCTCTGGGATTCTTAATCCATCTGTTTTTAAAAAGGGGGACTAATCAAAAAGCCAAGTAGGTGCACAGTTTCATTATCTTAGACAATTTATTCCTCACCAATTTGACTCTTTAGCCAACCCGTTTTGAATCCGCAAAGTGTCTTTAACATTTGTTGACGTAGAATTGGAATCTGAGACATCACAGGCAAAGTGATATCACGGCCCCAGCCTTTTACAAATCCATCTGATTGAAAAAAAGGAGTTAACCAACTTGTAATCTGTTGGTAAAATCGGATCTTTTTTCTCCTGAGTGACTCATAATGTAAACAAGCAACACTAAAATTCGTTTCCTGTTTCAAGCATTCCGAAAACACCCATGCATCTTCAAGCGCAAAATTGGCTCCCTGCCCTAAATGCGGGCTTGTCGGATGCGCGGCATCTCCCAGAAAGATGATACGATCTGCAAACCAGGATTGCATCGAAACACTGCGATAGGTCGTAAACGTCAACTCTTCGAAGGAATTGATTCGAGTCACTAATTCTTCTCCTTGAGGACAAAGTTTCAAGACTTCATCTTTCCAGACATCAAGGCCACTTTGCTTAAAACTCTCTAGCTGAGCCGCCGTCAATCCCCAGAAGAAACTGCACTCCTGATTGCCAATCGGTAAGATTCCCACCAGTCTTTTTGTTCCTTCCACTACCTGAAACAATCGATCTTCAATTGAAGAACAAGTTCCTGTTGCCCAGAGAGCACCATAGGCATATTCAGTCGTGTGATGACGAATTCCTGAAGCGATCCGTAGCGCTGAGCGTGCTCCATCTGTGGCAATCATGAAATCGAATGATTCTGTGTGCTCATTTGAATCCAATTCTAATGAAACTCCTGAATCAGAAAGATGGTAAGTCGCGATGCGCGCATCTTCACGAACCTCGACTCCGCCCTGTTTTGCCAATTCCAGCAATGAGTTAAATAAAAGACCACGATGGACACCTAAACCATAGAGCCCCGTTCGGAGTCGTTGATACTCTAAACGAATCAACCGTTTTCCAGAATGTTTGAGGGCTTCAATACAATTTAATTGAGCAGACTGCTGATAAATCTCATCATATATTCCCAGTGATTTCAAAACTGCCTGTCCAATTGGTTGGACGAGAATCCCTGCACCAATAGGCCCACAGCGCTGTGCCTGCTCAAAAATAGTCACCTCATGCCCTTGTTGGGCAAGAAGATAACCAGCCGCAGTTCCCGCAATGCCGCATCCTGCAATCGCAATTTTCATAACGCTGGCTCAATCAAGAGAAATTAGTTTTGATGAAGACTCAAATATCACTGAAATCGTTTTCATAGCGAATTAAACCGTTCTTTAGAAGATGAAATTCTATTACAAAGTCTTGCTTTCTTTTCAAACACAGATTGTCTATCTTAATATTCACTGTACTGATCTGTGAATCACAACGCTCAATTGCATTACATTCATCCAGGAATAACAACCATGAGAATTGCGGCCGGTGGTGTGCTACATGAAACAAGTACCTATTCTTCTCTTCCGACAACGCTTGATGACTTCATCAATGACCGTGGCTTATATCGCGGGCAGGAAATTATGGAAACGTTCCCTGGCTCGAATGTTTGCATCGGTGGTTTCATTGATGGGGCAAAAAAACATGGTTTTGAGTTAGTTCCGCTCCTGTGGACATTCGCCTTTCCCAGTGGATTGATCGAACGAAAGACATACGATGCTTTATTGGAAGAATTTCTGCAACGTCTCAAAGAAGCAGAACAGGCAGGTCCCCTTGATGGTGTTCTGTTAGATCTTCACGGGGCGATGGTGATTGAAGGTATTGAAGATGGAGACGGACACTTCATTTCAAAAGTTCGAGAGTACATCGGTCCAGATCGTCCCATTCTGGTCACGCCCGATTTACATGGCAATCACACTCCACTACGCGTCCAGGAAGCGACTGCGATTTTAGGGTACGACACGTATCCTCATATTGACATGAATGAACGTGGCCAGGAAGCAGCCGATCTCATCGTCCGTATTATTCAAGACGATGTAAAACCAGTCATGTCTTTATACCAACTTCCGTTCTTTTGGAGCACTGCCTGTCAGGTCACCGCGCATCAACCAATGAAGGAAGTGATGGACTACGCACACGAAATCGAATCTCGCCCCGGGATTCTGAGTGTGACAGTCTCCACTGGATTTCCCTGGGCAGATGTGCCTGACGTTGGTCCTTCCATCATCATTGTCGCTGACAATGACCAAAGTTTGGCAGATAAAACGGCTGAGGAATTCGGTTCCTGGATCTGGGAACGACGTCGAAGATGGTACCAACTTCCCTTTTCTGTGAAAGATGCCATCAAGCAAGGACAGGAAATGGGAAAATATCCCATTGTTCTCGCCGATCATGCAGACAACACCGGTGGCGGAACTGCCGGTGATTCCACAGAAATTCTGCAAACGTTTCTCGATCAAAAACTAGACAAGGCTTTAATTTTGTATATCGTCGATCCTGAAGTCGTTGCGCTGGCACAGAAAGCGGGCGTTGGTGGGATCATCGAAACTGAAGTGGGAGGTAAATCTCATCCCATACAAGGCCCACCGGTCAAAATGAAGGCAGAAGTCAAAGCACTTTCAGAGGGAAAGTTTAAATATGATGGGCCGATGTATGCAGGACTAACCGGTAATATGGGTCCCTCAGTCTGGATTCAACAGGATGGTGTCTCTGTCGTTGTGGTCACAGCACGAGAGCAACCCTTCGGTCCCGCATTCTCCAAAACGCTGGGAATCGACTGTGAATCAATGAATTACATCTCAGTCAAATCTTCGGCTCATTTCCGAGCCAGCTTTGAACCATTTGCTGGCTCGATTTTCAATGTCGAAGCCAAAGCGATTCATACACATGATTTTGCCAAGCTTAATCATCAACATAGAAAACAGGATTTTTATCCCGTTGAAATCCCCTACGATAGTGCACCAGATTTTTAGATTAGGTTTTAGTTACCCTTTCACTTGAAATCCCATTGCTTTCAAGACCTCACGAACGCGGTCCAGTTGATCGCCTTGAATTTCGAGTTCTTCCTCTTTTAAGGCACCACCGGCTCCACATTGGGACTTCAATTGTTTCAACAACTCGGGAAGATCATTGCCCTCTTCCGGTAACCCACGTACTACGGTCACACGTTTTCCCTTCTTTCGTTTTTCAATGGCCAGCCTGGCAGTCTGTTGTTCAGGCGGAATACGAAAGGGAGGCTCTGGCGGACAAATACATTCCTCTTCTAATTGATCACACTTTTCACAACGTGGCGGGCGATCAAAGGGAGTTCCTTCAAATAAACGCATTATCGACTCCTTCTCGTTATGATCGTGCTTCTAATTCTTCCCAACGCTCAAGGAGAGACTCCAATTCCTGCTGCACTGTTTCAACGCGTGCAGAAGCTTCCGCAATAATCTCATTTGTCTGTTTAAAAAATTCAGGTGATGCCATCGCTGTGTGTAATTCCGCCTGCTCCTGCTCCAACTCTTCAATACGCTGCGGAATCTGTTCTAGCTCACGCTGTTCTTTGAAACTTAACTTGACTACCTTTTTTTTCTGTACTTTGGGTGATTCTATTTTTGCTTTTGAGACATTGTCACTTTTTTGGGTGTCATTATTAATTCCTGACTGTAACAAATAATCATCATAGCCTCCTGCGTACTCTTTCACTCGTCCTTCTTCTTCAAAGACCAACGTCGCAGACACGACATTATTGAGAAAGGCCCGATCGTGACTGACGAGCAATAATGTTCCCGGATGATTACCGATTAATTCTTCGAGCAACTCCAATGTTTCCGCATCCAGATCATTCGTCGGTTCATCAAATATCATAAGATTCGTAGGGCGTTTGAACAATTTTGCCAACAACAGCCGATTCCGTTCACCTCCGGACAGATAGCGGGCGGGCCTTCGCGCCCGTTCCGGAGTAAAGAGGAAATCCTGTAGATAACCATATATGTTCTTGGGCTTCCCGTTGATGACAAGTGTCTCTTGTCCCTCACCCACGTTTTCAACGACGGTTTTCTCTTCATCAAGCTGCTCTCTCAGTTGATCAAAATAGAGAATTTCCAGATTGGTTCCCAGGCGTACTGTGCCTCTGTCAGGCTTGAGCTCTCCCAAAAGCAGTTTCAGTAATGTCGTTTTACCAGCACCATTTCTGCCAATGATGCCGATCTTATCGCCTCGTGTAATTAAAGTCGAAAAGTCTTGAATCACGGGATTGTTGTCATAAGAAAATGCAACGTCTTTGGCCTCAATGACTAATTGCCCCGAACGCTCTGCGTTGGCTACCTGCATGTTAACATTGCCAACCTGACTGCGTCGTTGTCTCCGTTCCTCACGCATTTTTTTCAACGCACGAACACGACCTTCATTTCGCGTTCGACGGGCTTTGATGCCCTTTCGAATCCAGACTTCTTCTTCAGCCAGCTTTTTATCAAATAACGCATTCTGTTTCTCTTCTGCCTCCAGAAATGCTTCTTTACGTTTGAGAAATGTGTCGTAATCGCAAGTCCAATCATATAAATGACCACGGTCGATTTCGACAATCCGCGTCGCCAGGGTCTGTAAAAACATTCGGTCATGAGTCACAAATAACAACGTACTGGAATACGACTGTAGAAACTGTTCTAGCCATCTGATGGAGGGTATATCCAGATGATTTGTTGGTTCATCCAACAGTAAGATATCGGGAGACTGCACAATGGATCGCGCTAATAAAACACGCCGCTTCATCCCTGAAGATAAAGAATCAAAGGGAGCATCACCTTGCAAGCTCATGCGTGACAGAATTTTCTCAACCGCGTGTTCGGCTTCCCACTCATGTTCATAAAAAGGGGCCGCCTCCTCTGCAACGTAATCGTGAACTCGTTGTGCGCAACCTGAAGGAACTTCCTGGACCAGCCTGGCAATTCGCAAATCCTTCTCAGGTTTTACTTCACCATCATCCGGATCAATTTCGCCGGCGATCAATTTCATCAGTGTCGACTTCCCGGCTCCGTTTCTTCCTAACAGACCAATTCGCTCGCCAGGATTAATCTCCAGGCTGATTTTGTCTAACAGGGGGGCTCCCCCCCAGGTAAAAGAGACCTGATTCATACTCAACAGAGACATACAGCAGTACTTCCAACAACACATTAATAAAAAAACCCGACTCAAGAAGTCGGGAGTCATTCGGACGCAGCCATAGTATGGGAAAGGAATCAGAATTCTGCAATGCCCTCTCTCATGGATTGATTGAGAGCTCGATGAATTCACAATATCAATCAAATTTCAACGTCGAGATCGACCTGTCAACAAGCCAAGAATGGCTACAAAAATCGATGCTCCAATGATTGACCAGACTATGGGATAATCGCTCCCACCAAACGAAATGGAAAAAATTTCTGGTAACCCCAACATTATCGCTATTTTACTTCCCAATAATGCCCCAATGAAGCCTAACGCAATCGAAACCAGGCACCCGCCTCGCGAACCACCTGCCAGTGCCCGCGCGATGCTTCCGCAAATCCCGGCAACGATCAGTAAGATGATCAATTCTGCTAATGTCATTATGAGCCTCGTATTTCTATCTAGTCTCAAGCGATATTGAAATAAGATTGCGAGTGATTGGCGTTCAGTCTGAAAGGTTCCCTATATAATCCATGCATAAATACTTTATGTCAGTAAAGACTGTCTGTCCAGCCGCACTTTGAGATCTCTGTTATTCCGCTCAGCATTTCACTTCTGCCTTCAAAGGCAAGCCGCACTTATTTTCATACTTTCGCTAAGATGCTCGCCTCACAGCCTCGATTTTGTTAGCATTAATGATAACGAACGAACTTCTTTGTATTAAAATTCATTAACTATCATTAACGTTTTTCCAGGACTCACATCGTGCGAACCGCTATCCTCCTTGTATCAATTCTTACCTCATCATTATTGTTGACGAATATCACGAAAATCAGTTTTGCGCAAGAAACCAAAAAAACAGATGACCCCGCACTTGTCGCCCCTCCGATCAATACACATCCGGGAAAAGAGTATGCAGACAAGACTCGTCTTTTCCAGGGTATTCCGGGAATCGAACGCGCTACCAATGGACGTCTCTGGGCACTCTGGTATGCAGGAGGAACTGGCGAAGGCGAACTGAATTATGTCGTGCTGGTCACCAGTGATGACGATGGAAAAACCTGGTCTGCTCCGAAACTGGTCATCGATCCCCCCGGCCCTGTTCGCGCTTATGATCCAGCCATCTGGCATGACCCCAGTGGACGTCTCTGGCTGTTCTGGGCTCAGTCTTACCGCTGGTGGGATGGGCGAAGTGGGGTCTGGGCTATTACAACAGAGGAATCCGATAAGGAAAATCCCAAGTGGAGTCAACCACGGCGGATCTGTAATGGAATTATGATGAATAAGCCGACGGTGCTTTCCAACGGTGACTGGTTGCTACCGGTGGCGATCTGGGATCAGAAAGCGAAAGACTCGATTGAACATCGATTTGATTTACCGAAAGAACGAGGCGGAAATATTTTCATCTCGAAAGATAATGGAAACTCTTTTCAACTGCAGGGTCAAACCAAAGTCCCCCAAAGAACATTCGACGAACACATGATTGTAGAACGGAAAGACAAAAGCCTGTGGACGTTGGTCAGAACGAAATATGGGATCGGAGAGACATTCTCTGAAGATGGTGGTAAAATCTGGTCAAAAGGGAGTGCTTCCTCAATCCCGCATATTAACGCTCGCTTTTTTATTCGTAGGTTGAAGTCGGGAAACCTGTTACTGGTACGACATAATCCCGAAAATCGAAAAACGCGTCGGGACTTGACGGCATACCTCTCGACTGATGATGGAAAGACCTGGCAAGGCGGCTTACTGCTCGATGAGCGACCTGGTGTCTCTTATCCTGATGGCGTTCAAAGTGAAGACGGCACGATTTATCTGATTTATGATTACTCTCGAACGGGCGATAAGAAGATTCTAATGGCTACGTTTAAAGAAGAAGACGTTCTTGCCGGTAAACCAGTCTCGGGAAAAGTCCGCAAGCGGATCCTCGTCAATCAGGCGACTGGCCAGAAAAAGTAAAAGCAACCTGACAGTCAATCATTAAATCAATGCTTAGGAAATTGGAATGAGACCTTTCTCTTATCTCACTGTCATAATAACTTTCGTGCTGGGATCACCATCCCTGTTTTCGGCGGAACAGCGAAATGTGCTCATCCTGTTTTCCGACAATCAGAACTGGGATGATTGCGGTTGTTATGGTAATTCGGTTGTTAAGACACCAAATATCGATCAACTGGCAAGAGAAGGCACGCGTTACCAGCATGCATTTGCCACCACTGCTTCATGTGGGCCTTGTCGTGGTGTGTTTTACACGGGTCTTCATGTGCACGCCAACGGTCAATACGGGCACCCACATGGCGATCATAATTTCCGCTTGAAACCAAAGGTTAAAACTATCTTTTCTTTGCTCGCGAAAAACAATTATCGCACGGGAATGATCGGCAAGTATCATCTTTATCCAGAAGACACAACGATTGACTTTCAGCCGAAAATCAATGGTCATCGCGCAAAAGGTATGGCTGATCTGGCTTCTGATTTTCTGAATCAAAAAAGTGACCAACCATTTTTTCTGGTGATGGGTTTTCACGATCCACATCCTACTTCTCGCACACAACCGGAATGGGGAGTGAAAGTCAAAGAACCAGGAATGTCTCTAGAAACCTATGATCCAGAAAAGATCAAAGTCCCCCATTACTTACCTGACCGCCGCGAAGTGAGACAAGGTCTGGCTGGTTATTACCAACAGATCAGTTACATGGATCAAGCTATCGGTCAGATTTTGAAAGCTCTGGAAGATTCAGGTCAAGCGGACAACACTCTGGTCATATTCACCAGCGACCACGGTAGTTCGGAACCGGGCGCGATGGCCAATCATTATGAACCGGGGGTACGTGTACCCTTTATTATGCGAAATCCGAAACTCAAAAAAGGGTCAGAAGGAGTTGTCTCGGACTCCATGGTCTCCCTACTGGATGTCACACCAACTGTTCTTGAGTGGACGAATACCAAAGGACCGTACTATCCGCTACACGGTCGCAGCATTTTACCAACAATTGGAAAAACGAGTACTTCAGGTTGGGATGAAGCTTATTTGAGTCACGTATTCCATGAAGTGACCATGTATTATCCGATGCGTACGATTCGTACCCGTGATTATAAATTAATCTGGAACCTGGAATGGCGTTCGAAATACCCTCTGCCTATCGATACCTTATCCCGTGCCACCTGGAACGAAACACTTCGTTTAGAAGAGCCGCTCCTCGGACAGCGGACGGTGAAGAAATTTCTCTATCGCGATGAAGTCGAATTGTACGATCTCAAGAATGATCCCGATGAAGTGATCAATTTAGCTTATCAGCCTGAATTCCAGGATGTTCGCAAAGAACTCTCTGAAAAATTATTACAGCATCTACAAGAAACTGATGATTTATGGTTGAAGCAGTACACACTTCCGGTTTCCATTGAAAGTAAAGTCACAAAAAAACAAGCGAAATACACTCCTTTGTTCAACGGTCACGACTTAACCGGCTGGACATTAAAACGCGCCAACCGCAAAGGGTATCATGTGGATGCGGGGAAGCTGGTCTGCCCAGCCGATGGAGGCGGCTTTTTGTTCACAGAAAAGGAATATGGCGATTTCAGTCTCCAGTTCGATTTTAAATTGTCCAAAGGAGCCAATAATGGCATTGCCATTCGCTGTCCTCTCGTTGATCGACGCCCTGCTTATGAAGGTATGGAAATTCAAGTACTGGATAACAAAGGCTACCCGAAAAAACTCAAACCGACACAATACCATGGGTCAGTTTATGATGTGATCCCCGCCAAAAAAGGAGCTCTGAAACCTGCCGGCGAATGGAATCACGAAGAAATCATTTGCCGCGGCTCACAGATTACAGTTATTGTAAATGATATTCCCGTATTAAACACCGATCTCTCTAAAATCAAAGATACAAATGTGCTGGCGAAACATCCGGGCTTACAGAATCAACGAGGACATATCGGACTCTTGGGGCATGGAAGCCATGTCGAATATAAAAACATCTTGATTAAAGAATTTTAATTTATTCGTTTTCGAAATTTATTCTTGAGGGAAACATGAATCAGAACAAAGAAAGCCGCCGTACTTTTCTTAAACAATCCGCGATAGCTTCTGTCGCAGCAAGTCAGTTTTCGGCAGTTGCCCCCTCAAATGCTTATCAAGCCAACGAACGAATCAGGATCGGTATCATCGGACCTGGAAGACGCGGCTTTGGTTCACACGTCAAGTCACTCATCAAATTACGCAATGAAAAAGGAGTCAATCTCGATATCACTGCCATTAACGATGTCTATTCCGTCCACCAGGACCAGGCTGTTGACTATATCAAAAAACAAACAAAGCAGGCACCTAAAACTTATGCTGATTACCGCGATCTACTGAATGACAAAGAAATCGATGCTGTGTGTATTGCAACACCGGACCATTGGCATGCTAAGCAAGTTTTAGATTCCCTTAAAGCGGGGAAGCACATATATTGTGAAAAACCAATGACCCATCATATTTCGGAGGCAATGGATGTCGTTGATGCCTGGAAGAAATCCAGACTGGTT
Organism: Gimesia aquarii; assembly: GCF_007748195.1. Classification (NCBI taxonomy): domain Bacteria; kingdom Pseudomonadati; phylum Planctomycetota; class Planctomycetia; order Planctomycetales; family Planctomycetaceae; genus Gimesia; species Gimesia aquarii. The sequence continues at coordinate 3,392,254 of NZ_CP037920.1, read as the reverse complement.
GTTCAAGTCGGTGTCCAATCAACGAGTATGCCGATTTGGAATGAGGTGCGAGCCCTGGTCAACGAAGGAAAACTGGGAAAAATCGTACAGTTTCAGGCAGAAAGTTTTCGTAATTCTCTCGGGGGAATGTCTCGTCATAATGTCATCACAAAAGAGATGACTCCGAAAACCGTTGACTGGAAACGCTGGCTGGGTGTCGAAGAAGGACTCGCCCCAGATTTACCATTCGACCGCGCCACGTTTGGCCAATGGCGTTGCTACTGGCCCTTTGGCTACGGTATGTACTCAGACCTGTTCGTACATCGCGTTACAGCGATGCTCAAAGCCACCGGTTTGATGTACCCGGGACGCGTTGTGGGAGGCGGTGGTATTTTTCTAGAATACGATGACCGCGAAGTCACTGATGTGGCTTCCATCATTGCTGATTTTCACGAGGGTGTTCAAGGACTCGTTTCCAGTACTATGATTTCCAGCGCGGTCCCCATTCGACACTTGATTCGAGGTCACCATGGTACGATTGTGTTTGATAAAGATGTATTCGGTAAGAAACAAGCGTATGAGTTTATTCCAGAACGCCCCCAGGTGACGTTAAACAGTAAACTGAAAAAAGAAGAAGTAATCTCGCAACGTGTCCCCGATCAGACATTGCTTCACTTTGAGAATTTCATTGATGCAGTCAAAGCTGGTGACCCCGCGATGGTTAATAATTCTCCGGAACTCGGTGCAGCGGCTGTAATGCTTGTGAATCTGGCCGTACTCAGTTATCGAAACGGAAAAGTCTTTCAGGTTGACGAGAAATCCAAACAAATCCAGGATGGAGATCAGAGTTGGGCGGCTAATTGGGAAAAGATGTCTAAAGAACGCAGCAAACCGCGACACGTTGCCGGTTGGAAAGCAGGAGACAAAGGCAGTATTCTCATACCACCCAAATATCAAAAATTGGCGGGCCCCTGGATCGACGGAAAACCGCCTGAGAACACTTAAAACAAGCCTTTTTATTGTTCTAATATCTCATAGAGTTCCATCCAACGGGATTCCAGTTCCGCAATTTCTTCAATAAGCGGCTGCATTTCTGCATGGTGTTCTTGTGCTTCCTGGGAACTGGTCGCCTTCAAAAATTGTTCGTTAATTTTGTTCTTTTTCTCATCAAGTTGCGCGATTTTTCGTTCGATGGCTGAAAGTTCCTTCCGCGCATTTTTGATTTTGCCTCCCAGCCCTTTCTCACGCTTTTTAGAGCTTTTCTGTTCCTGCTTAGCGACAGACTCCTGATGTTGTTCACGGTGCCCATCAGCGACTTCCTTTTTCACGCGATAAAGATAAGATTCGTAATCGCCTTCATAGGCTTTGACACTTCCGTTGACGACTTCAATCACATCTGTCGCTACTTTGCCCATAAAATGACGATCGTGACTGGTAAATATCACAGTTCCCTGAAATTTCACCAGTGCGTCTCCCAAGGCTTCCACTGTTTCGACATCGAGATGGTTCCCTGGTTCGTCCAAAATCAAAATCGAATAATTCCCTAACAAAATTCCAGCCAGGCATAAACGGGCTCGTTCTCCCCCACTCAACACTTTGATAGGTTTATCTAATGCCTGCTCTTTAAACAGAAAGCTGCCTGCGACGTTCAGAATTTGCTGATTTGTGGTTCCAGGAGCCGACTCCATTTCCAGATAGTCTCGAATCGTCTGGTCATCTGGTAATGAGGTATAAACATGCTGCGCATAACAGGCGATTTTACAGTGATATCCCCATTTGAGATCTCCCTCTAACGCTTTCAACGATCCCGCAATGGTGCGTAAAAAGGTTGTTTTTCCCTGTCCATTGTCCCCAACAATGGCAGCCCTTGATCCATGCTCAATTTCGAGCGTAATTTTTTCAGCAACGCGTAAATCCGGATATCCAATTGCCAAATCATCGCAGGTCAGAGCGGTTCCCTGTCGTTTCTCCGTCTGGGGAATCACAATATTGACTGTGGACTCCGCTCCTTCAATCTCTGTCAATGTCAGGCGTGCCAACTGTTTCTCTTTACTTCTGGCTTGTGAAGCCGTATTGGCTCCCGCTTTATTCTTAGCGATAAACGTTTCTAACTGTCGACGTTTTGCCATGACGGTGGCATTTGTTCGCGCATCACGTTCCTTGAGAATTTCCTGATTTTCGAGATACTGATCTACATTTCCATTAAATAGTGTCAGCTTCCCCCGTTTTAATTCGAGCGTTTGTGTGCAGATGGCTTTGAGAAAGGAACGATCGTGAGATACGACAAGACAAGCTCCGCGATAGTGCTTTAAAAAATCTTCCAGCAGCAATTGGGTTCTTAAATCAAGGAAGTTTGTTGGTTCGTCGAGCATGAGGAAATTCGGTTCATGCAGCAACAAAGACGCCAGTTTGACACGTGTCTGCCAGCCACCAGACAGTTCTTTAACCGGGCCATTCAGAAACCGGCCTTTCAATTCAAATTCTCCAGCAACCTCTCCACATTTCCATTCCGGCTGCCCACTGTCGCGAATCAGAAAATCGAGCGCACTTTCACCAGGCTTAAAAGGATCGTGCTGGCGTAGGTATCCAATCATGAGATTGGGATGTCGAATCACCTGGCCACTATCAACCGTCTCTTCTTCAAGCAAAATGCGTAATAATGTTGATTTACCAGCACCATTTCGCCCAATAAATCCAATTTTTTGCTCATCACCAAGTGCAATAGATGCTTCTTTCAATAATTCCTGCGCGCCATAACTCTTTGTCACACTTGATATTTCAATCAGGGTCGCCATCACTCTTCTCAATAGTTGAAACAGAAAATCGTTTATTCGCCCGTATACACGAGGACAGAGAAGATAACGTGATACGGGAAATGATTCAATTGATCATGCGTGCTGGAATTGCGCTAAGAAGCAATCTTAATTTCGGTTCTAAATGAATCATGCCGGTTGAATCGATTATTACCAGCCGGAATGCTTGGGAAACCTTTAATTCGCCACACATGCCTCCTGTTCCTGTTCTATCTTTTAAAAAACTGTACCCATTTAAACTAATTCGGGGGATTACCGGCACTAAGTGCGGTTCATCTCAACGATTGGCGTAGAACAACCGTTTTACTGGCATAAATCATTAATGGTGAATGAATCCAATTCAACTCATTCCTCTGTTTGTGAAGTCGATCATCCTCAATCGACGTCACCAAGTCAGTCTACGCGCCCACCCGTCCCAAAGACGGCTCGTTCAAAAAAACGACATCCGCAGTATCCACTCTCAATTATGGGAGGCTCCTCAGCACCAGACTACGCCTATTACCTGTTCTTGATGGTTAATATCACGTTATTCCTGAGACCAGCAGAACTGATCCCGAGCTTAGAAAATTTACCGATCTATGAAGTGCTCATTGTATCATCGTTCCTCTTTTCACTCGATCAGATAAAAAGAACTCTTCAAGTCCCCATGCTTAAACGACAGCCAATCACATTTTGTGTGATTGGCTTATTGGCGGCAGTGGCACTTTCACATGCATCTCATATGTATTTTTATGGAATTCATACATCAACCTTCGCGTTCCTGAAGACATTAATTTATTACCTCCTGCTCGTTTCAATTATCGACTCTCCTCAACGCCTGAAAGGACTATTAAAGACAGTTGCCATCGCAGCATCGATCATGATTCTGTTCTGCGTCGTCGACTACTCGGGTGTTTTTGATTTTGAATTTATCAAGCATGTCAGCGACCGCGATGGTGTTTCCGATGCAGGTGAAGATCTACGTGTCTTCCGAATGCGCGGTACCGGAATTTTTCAGGATCCTAACGACTTGTCTGTCTTGATTGTCACAACGGGAATTCTCTGTTTGTACTTTTTCAACGATCCCACAGCCGGCTCATTACGTTTTTTCTGGATCGTCAGCTTAATCGTGCTGGGAGTTGGATTACTCTATACACGATCTCGGGGAGGATTGTTAACTCTCGGCATCGCCAGTATGGCTTTTGTATTACCGAAATATGGAAAAAAAGCAGCCATTACCTGCGCACTTGTCGGTCTCGCAGGACTGACTGTACTTGCCGGACGGCAAGGAAATATCGATTTAAATTCCGGAACTGGACATGATCGAATTCTGCTGTGGAGAGAAGGATTGAGTGCCTTGAAATCTCCCGACTTATTTTTCGGAATTGGCCAGGGATTGTATTCCGATCTGGCAGGTTTGGCCGCCCATAACTCATTCGTACATGCATTTACTGAACTCGGTATTTTTGGCGGTACCTTGTTCATAGGTTGTTTTTTCTTTGCCGGTCTGGGGCTGTATCGCTTGGCACGTTTCCAGAATTCCTGCCAGGGCAAACCCATTTTCCGAAATCAGGAACTGGAGCGTTATCTGCCATATGCTGGTGCGGTGCTTGCAGCCTGGTGTGGCGGAATGATGTCGTTGTCTCGATGTTATGTCGTTCCCACTTACATGATTGTTGGAGTTTCAGCAGCTTATTTAAATCTGGCCGGGGCCAGCTTGGCTAAACCAACGCCCGTGATTTATTGGAACAAACAACATCTAGTACGTCTGATAGGTGTCAGCTTCGCGCTGTTAATCGCATTATTTATTTTTGTACGGATTTTTGCACATTAAATCATATTGAGAGAGTCCACTCTGAAAGTTTAATAATGAATCAACGTCGATCAGTAAAATTGAATCTGTTTGCTAACTGGCTCACTCATGGAGTGAGCCTGTTGATCGGCGTGTTTCTAATGCCTTACGTATTGCACATCCTGGGAGATGCGCAATACGGAAGCTGGATTTTCATTAATGCAATCGCAGGCTATTCAGGATTACTCTATCTCGGCTTCGGCCAAACTATCAGCCGTTACGTATCGCATTATCATGCCAAACAAGAATGGGTGAAACTCAACAGCGTCTCGAACGTGATTTTTGCCATTTACCTGGGTATGGGATTACTGGCATTGTTTGCAGCGGGAATTATCGCCTGGCTGGCACCCCACTTGAGTGACTGGGGAACCATTTCACTTTTTGAAATCCGAATGGTCATTCTCATACTTGGCTTGAATGTCTTTGTCGGTCTCGCAGGAAGTGTGTTTGGCGGAGTTTTAATGGGAATCCAACGCTTCGACATCGAACGGGGCGTCAATTTGACGGGAGCCATTCTGCGTTTAATCTTAACCGTTGCATTCCTGAAAGCCGAATGGGGCCTACTGACGATTGCCATTATCTTTTTTACAGTCACCCTGGTTGAAAATCTGGGACATTTATTTTTTGCATTTCGTCAGGTCAAAACACTCCGAATTGGCCGTCAGTTTATGGATTGGTCTATTCTTAAAGAATGTGGGTCATTTAGTGGCTATGCTTTTATCGACGCGATTGCCTGGACGCTGATTGAAGCCACCGACTCAATTGTTATTGGAATCTTCTACAGCCCCGCAGCGATTGTCCCTTATTATATCGCATTGCGCGTGACACAGTTCATCAACATGCCGATATCACAAATTGGTAAAGTATTCATGCCGCGTGCTGGTGAATTACATGCCAACGAAGAACGTCATGCTTTGCGAAAATTAGTTCTAAATGGAGTCTCTCTCTCGTTTTTATTAGTGACTGGATTTTTTATCGGTGTTTACTTCTTTGGAAATACCCTGATTACGACCTGGATCGGCCCTGACTACCCTCAAAGTCATTTGCTGTTATTAATATTACTGGGAGCCCGTATTGTAGCCTTACCTGTTGCTACATTTCGATCCGTCCTCTATGGCATGGGAAATGTAAAAGTTCCTTCATTAATCTATATGAGTGAGGCAGTAGCCAACTTGGTTCTGTCATTAATACTGATTCAGTCACTAGGGCTCATTGGCGTCGCTTTGGGAACCGCGATTCCCATTTTAGTCGCTGAACTCGGCATCATCCTGCCGTACGCTATGAAAAAATTAGATATCTCCTTAAGCCAATTATTACGGTCCGCCATAGGACCAACTGTTGCACCACTATTGGCACTGTTGGCGTATTCCTATTTCTTACCCCAATTCATTGAAGTTAATAATACCTGGTTCACATTAATTGGAGTTGCTGCAGGAGGTGGCGTATTTCTTATTGGAACCTGGTTCGTTTGTGAAAAAGGAACCATGATTTTACATCGTTCTCTTTCAAAATCTCTGAACACGTAATTTTTATTGATCCATATCCATGAGTAATTCGATGACGACAATTCAATACCAAGATCAACGAGCTGCAGATCAGTCTGATATTAATTCAGATCAAAGTACAACGCAGGTACTGAAAATCAAAATTCACGACAGCAAACAAACAGACGATTGCCTCAAGTTGTGGAAAACCCTGGAAGCACAATTTGAATATGTCCCCTTGATGTGCTCTCATGTCTGGACATCTACGTGGATTGAACACTACCAGGATCTAGTCCCCTACTCCTTCGTTGTCGCATCAAAAGACGAGATCCCCTGTGGAATCTGTTTACTCGCCGAAGGCGTGGATCAACACGATGGCCCTCTATCTCTCAAAACTCGACACTTAGGCACAGCGGGAGAACCAGCGGCTGACAGTGTCTGTGTTGAATACAATTCGTTGCTCGTTCAACCCGAAGACCAACCTAGCTTTATCAATGAGCTGTTAAACGAGCTTTCGAAAAACGATGCATGGGATTCATTCCAATTTGATGGTTTTGCCAGTGATGAGTTGGAATCATGGGATCTCCCACAACAGGAAACGTCGACTCGAAAAGTGGAAAGTCACTATTTCGATTTAAAACAGATTCGCGATGAGGAACGGGAAGTCATTTCCGGTTTTGGTTATTCCACTCGTAAAAACTTGCGAAAGAACATGAAATCCTATGGCAACCTCACAACAGAGTGGGCTGAGGATATAGAACATGCCAACTCTATTTTCACTGACCTCGTCACACTCCATCAGGCTCGTTGGCAAAAAGAGGGACAACCAGGTTCTTATGCCAGTGAACGATTCACAAATTTTCACAAAGCGCTCATTCATAAATTGATTCCTAAAGGCCAGATGGGACTCTTCCGAGTCAAAATTGAAGGAGAAGTGATTGGCTGTGTTCAAGTACTCATCGATCGGAATCGTGTTCTCTGTTATCAGGGTGGTTCCGCGGAATATAAAGGCAAACTCAGTCCGGGAGTGATCGCCGACTATCTCTGTATCGAAGAATGCTTCAACCGAGGCTTTGATGCTTATGACTTTCTGGCAGGAAACAGTCACCATAAACAGAAGATGAGCACAACGCATAGCTATCTCACCTGGGCTCAAATCAAACGGCCACGGTGGAAATTCACAGCTTTAAATGCCTTAAGAAAAATCAAACAATCGCTGAAACTGATTAATAGAGAGAATCATCACTCAGAATAATGAGATACTGGAAATTAAACGAATAGAAGAGCGTTTTTTTGGATTAGTTAATATGAGCACGATCGAAGCGACTAACATTCGAGACACTTCCGACCAGTTTCTGGCCGGTGGCAGACGATTGCGCATCTGCCACCTGAGCCTTACATTATGCACCGGAGGTTTAGAACGATTGCTGGTTGATTTTGCGCGCTATCATAATCCAGAACAATTCGAGTTAGAATTTATTGCATTGGGAGAAACGGGACAACCTGCAGAAGAGATTCAAAATTGGGGTTGTCCGGTTATTGAATATCCGTTGACGGCCCCTGGTAAACTGGCTCGAATCAATCAACTGGCATATTTTTTGAAAGTTAGAAATTTCGATCTTTTACACACTCATAATGCCTACCCTCATTTCTATGGTAGTCTGGCAGCATATCGGGCAAAGATCCCAGCAATCATTCATACCCGGCACGGAAGACGTTTTGGAAACACTTTGAATGAACGCATCCAATTCGCCGTAGCCAGCCGGATTGCAGACCGTGTGGTCCCTGTTTCGGATGATACCGGAAAACGCTGTAAAAGAATTGGCTGGTTACCTGATAGTAAAATCACTCGTATTTGGAACGGAATCGACGTCGATCGCTTCGTTTTCACAGGTCCGACTGATGACTTGACGGCAGTTACCGTTTCACGGTTATCACCCGAAAAGGACCTGCTGACTATGCTGGAGGCAGTCAGGATCGTCGTGAACTCTATTCCCACCTTTCAACTACATATCGTGGGAGATGGACCAGAACGAACTGTGCTGGAACAGAAAACGGCTGCACTTCAGCTCGAATCGAATGTGCAATTCCTGGGCGAACGAAACGACGTGCCTTCCCTGCTCAGTCAGTCAGGTTTCTATGTTTCGTCTTCGCTCACAGAAGGAATCTCGCTGACTCTACTGGAAGCGATGTCGGTAGGACTTCCAATCGTAGCAACTTCCGTAGGGGGAAATCCGGAAATTGTTCAGCAACCAGAAACGGGAATACTTGTACCTTCTGCCGATGCTACAAAATTAGCGGAAGCCGTGCTCCAAATGTGCCGCCAAAAAGAATGCTGGCAACAAATGGGTCAAGCGGCCCGAGATCGAGTCGAACAGCACTTTAACATTCAATCCATGATCAAAGAGTACGAAAACCTTTATCTTGAAACTTTAGCTTCATCACTCAAAGTAAGTAACCATGAAAACTAAATTAAATCCAGAACAACAAGACAACGTGAACACCCAGGTCATCGAACTGTCCAATAAACATAAAGTATCTGATGGAGTTCAGTTTAAAATCCATGCCTTGGATTGCGCACAACTACAGCCTGTCTCAGAATTGTATCAGACATGGATGCAGCTCTATCAAAATGATATCAACTCAGATCTTTATCAACACCCGGATTATATTATTCCTTTGCTCCCAATCCTTGCGAAAGCATATCCCCAATACCCGGGTTACTTGATGCAATGCTATAGGCAAGGAACCCTAATCGCAGCAGGAATTTTACTACCCAAAAATATGAGCACAAAAGTTCTCAAGGGGCTGGGACCTGCCCGTCTGCTTCCAGGTTACTATCTCTCTGGTAACCGATTTCTGGTGCAGCCGGAACTCCAGCAAGATAAAACGCTTTTGAAATCGCTTCTGGAGTCAGCAACTACGTTTTGTCATCAACAAAAATCAGTATTTCTGTTATTGGATGATTTACTCGTAAATGACCCTCTTAACAAAATTGCTCAAGACTCAGAAACTCCTTTTTTAAAGTTTTCACATACCGGTTTTCAAGACCGTAGTTTGATTCATTTTCCAGAGAACCCAATCGATTACTGGAAACAATTTCGTTCAAAATCAAGGGGTAAACAAAGAAGACTCTTACGACAAAACAGTGAGATGACTTTCATCCGCGTAACAGAACCTGACCAGGTAGCAGATTTTCTGGAAGCAGCACATCAGATATCCCTCAATACCTGGCAAACTCAGCGTCTGGGACTCCGCATCAAAAATGATGACATGGAACTCGAAGAACTTGTCTTCCTGGCATCGAACGGTTTTTTACGTTGCTACATGCTAAAGAAAGATGATCAACCTGTCGCATTTAAAATCGGACACCAGCATAAAGGAGTCTTCCGCGATGTTGAAGTTGGATTTGATCTGGATTATGCCAGCAAGTCTCCAGGAGAAGCCCTCTTGTTGATGACATTAGATGACCTCATACAACATGATCCCCCTCACACATTTGATTTTGGTGAAGGAGATGCGGAATACAAACAGCGTTATAGTTCCGAAATTACACAAAGTGGATCAGTGCTACTGCTCGCTCCCACGATCAAAAACAAACTCTTATTGTTTTATTTAAAATCATCACGTGTTGTAGATCGTAACATTAGAAAAGTATTAAAAGCCACCGGAACTTACACAGCCATTCGGCAATTACTGCGTTATGGAAAATTAGGAAGCAGATAATCCACCATAAAGAACAGTTCAGTTTCACTACTCACGATCAGCAGGCCTGCTATGAAAATTTTATTCATTTCCAGTGTATTTCCAAATTCGCTGCAACCTGGAAAAGGCACCTTTAATTATTCAATGATTCAAGCATTGTCCGAGCTGCATCAAACACATGTAGTCTCTCCGGTATCTTGGATGGATGAGTTTTCACACTACTTCAAAGATAAAACGCGTCTGAACCGTGAATGGCTACCGACAGATATCACTGACTCACTCAGCATAGAGTATCCGCGTTTTTATTATTTACCGAAACTATTCCATCAGTTTTATGGACAATTTCTACATTGGTCAATCAATCGAAGGCTTCATGAAACCATTTCACAATTTCAACCTGACATAATCTTGTCATATTGGCTCCATCCAGATGGAGAAGTCGCTGTGAAGGCAGCACGCGAACACGGGATACCCGTTGTTGTAATGACCGGTGGCAGTGACATTTTGCTACTGACCAAAAATCACCGTCGAAAACGTGCAATTAAATCAGTACTGCAACAGGCGGATGGAGTGATCACAGTCAGTAATGATATTAAACAAGCTGTGAAAAACTTGGACATTCACTCAGAAAAAATAAACACAGTCTATCGAGGAGTGGACCAGAATTTGTTCACTCCTGGTAATCAACAGGAAGCGCGTCAGAGACTGGGACTACCTCATAACAGAAAAATCATAGTCAGCGTTGGACGTTTAGAACCAGTCAAAGGGCATTCCGTTCTTCTCGATGCCTGCCACAAAATAAGTAAACAGGGCACTCCTTTTACGTGCTATGTTTTAGGAGACGGTTCATTAAAAGCCGTATTAAGCCAAAAAATAAAACAATATGGATTAGGAGAGTATTTCCAATTAACCGGATCACAACAGCAGTCTCGACTGGCTGACTGGTATCGAGCCGCTGACTTTATCGTTTTGCCCAGTATTTCAGAGGGCATCCCCAATGTACTTCTAGAGGCAATTTCCTGTGGCAGGAGCTTTGTAGCCAGCAATGTGGGTGGCATACCAGAAATAGCAGATCCCAGCTGTGACCAGTTAGTGCCTCCTGACAATTCTGAGAGATTGGCGGAGGCGATCACTGACATGCTTGACTCACCTGATCAAAATGAAAAACGAGATTTTAAACCTAATTCCTGGAAGGAATCTGCAATGCACCTCAGTCAGATTCTCTCTGACTGTAGCGTTCAATTTACATCAGAATTAACAATTAAACAGAAATCCAGTTCAGTCGATCAACATAAAAAAAGAAAAGTAGAACAGCAAACCTGAAACTCACGACTATGAATCCGATTCGTCAACTCATCAAAAAAACGATTTCAGCAGTGATTCCCCAAAAACTGTTTCTGGTTCATGGTGCGCCTCGGCAAAATACGAATCGATCCGCGATTAATATTTCTTTTACATTCGATGATGGTCCTCATCCTGAATATACACCTCAGTTACTCGACCTTCTGAATCAATATCAACAACGAGGTACATTTTTTGTGATTGGTGAAAAGGCCCAGCAATATCCAGAACTCATTGAGCGGATCATCAATGAAGGACATGAAATCGGGAATCACACATTCACTCATCAAGAACCTTCCCAGTCATCGACACGTTGCTTTCTGGATGAAATCAAACAAACCGATCAAACACTGAAACAGATTACCGGAATTGAGACAAACCTCGTTCGCCCTCCGAAGGGCAAATTGAGTCTCGGAAAAATGCTGGGACTCTGGCTCCAGCATCGTACTGTTGTCCTCTGGGATACTGACCCACGCGATTATTTAATGTCAGATCTAGCTGAAATGAAGAACTGGTGTCAGCACTATCATCCAGTAGAAGGAAACTTCTGCTTACTACACGATAACCACCCCTATGCAATCGAGGCGGTCAGACAACTTTCAGAGCATCAAGAGTTCCAAATCCAATCTCATACTGTCAGTCATTGGCTAGCCCCCAAAGGTGATCAGGCCATCTTGACCCAACAGGCGTCTGCCTGATTATCCATATTCGAGGAATACTTATTCATGTCCACAATGACTTCACAATCGATTGAATCACAAGACTCGAGTGCGAATGAGTACGCAAGTCGAAATAGAAAACGCCTGTTATTAATCAGCTATCATTTTCCTCCTGTCGGAGGCGCTGGAGTTCAGCGGCCCGTCAAATTCGTGAAGTATCTACGACGTTTTGGCTGGGACGTAAGTGTATTGATGGCGGCCAACCCTTCAGTTCCCGTATTCGACAACAGTCTGCTTGTCGACATTCCTGAAGACACACTTCTGGAACGAGCCCGAACATGGGAACCAAATTATGCCCTAAAAAAGAATGTGGCAGCTCAAAAATCAAACGGACAGCGAACCGGCTTGCTGACGCCCGTTAAATCAGCCTGCCGCAAAGCGATGAAAGCGGGTGCTGGATTACTCCTACAGCCAGATGCACAAATCTTGTGGTACCCTAATGCGTTAAAAGCAGGAAAAAAACTACTTAGGAACCTGCCTCATGATGCGATTATGGCCACTGCCCCTCCCTACTCGAACTTAATCCTCGCTAAAAAACTGAAACAAATCTTTCAAATCCCCTTCGTTGCTGACTTTCGAGATGAATGGGATCTAAGCAGTAAATATCTGGAAAACCATCAACAAGATCGTATTTCAAATCTGATTCAAACGCGCTTACAAAAATCGGTTATGAAAGCCTCTGATGCCATTGTTGCGACAACCCAGGCCAGTACAGAACGTCTTTTGAGCCGCGCACATCAGTTTGGAACAGATGCGATTGGAAAATGCATTTACAACGGATTCGATCAGGACGATTTTGACCTTCTGGAAGAATTGGATCAGCCCCAGAGATCTTTGGATACACCAAAACAATTTCGTATCGTTTATACAGGAACACTTTGGAATCTGACCACTGTGGAACCTTTGGTAAAAGCCATTGAATCAATTCATCAAGTGAATCCCGAACTTCTAAACAAGCTGGAATTCCAGTTCATCGGCAGAAAAACTCCAGAACAATTGACGCTACTCGAACGAATTCATCAATCAGCCTGTACTCTGGTCACCGAAGAATATTGTGCTCATCAAGAAGCATTGAAAAAAATGGGAACAGCGGATGCGCTCTGTTTGTTACTAAGCGATGTTGAAGGGGCAAATCGTGTTGCACCGGCAAAATTATTCGAGTATCTGGCCACCAGGCGTGAAATCTTAGCAATCACCCCGGCTGGTGAGACAACTGATATTTTAAACGGATTCTGGCCATCAGGAAATTTCAGAGCCGATGATACTGAGGGAATCGCACGTTGGTTAACAGAACGTCTAAATAGTCAGACCGCTTCTTCTATCTCGAACCCTGAAAAGATCAACCAATTTAACAGGGAATCTCAGGCGGGGGAATTGGCAGAGTTATTAGGTGAGCTCGTTCAGAATCACGCCTAACTCCCTGATCAGATAACATGAAGTTGGGGCAATCTAGACAGTTAAGTGAGAATCATATGAATTTCTGGGAAGATCTCAAAGCAAAATCAGAATGGTGTTATGGAAATGTTTCCATGCGCACTATGCTGAAAACGTGCCTCACCGATGGCACAATGGCTATGCTCTGGTATCGACTGATGCAGTGGTCCAGTCATTGGAAACTAACTCCTTTAGCCATGATTTTCAATAAATGTAACGCTATTTTCTGCCAGTGCATCATCGGACGGAGTGCAGAATTTGGTCGCCGTTTTGTCATTATTCACAGCCAGGGAATCGTAATTAATAGCTCAGTCACTGCCGGAGATGACATCAAACTGGAACATCAGGTGACGATTGGAGCAGAGCGTAATATTTCTCCAACTCTCGGTTCAGATATTTTTATCGGTGCCGGTGCAAAAATTATCGGCCCGGTTGACGTTGGATCGCACTCAAAAATTGGAGCCAATGCCGTCGTTGTCAAAAACGTGGCACCACATACTACGGTTGGAGGAATTCCAGCTCGGGTTCTGAAAGTTCACTCTGAAAACCTACCAATCAAGCAGGAAAACGACATACGATCAGAGGAAGATCCTACATATACTCAGTATCAGAAAGGATCGGTACTATGATGACCTTCTTTATGGAATTCCTGTTTTGGACATCCCTCTCTCTCATCGTGTATTCTTATGTAGGATATCCGTTGATCGTCTGGTTTTTATCTCGTCGACGAAGACAAAATAATCTCAATCAGTCCATTGAAGAGAAAAAAACAATCGATGCGAATTCCCTGCCATCTGTAACGGTAGTGATTGCCGCTTATCGTGAAGAATCTGTTATTCTGGAGCGGCTTAATAATCTGGCGAAAATTGATTATCCGAGCGATAAATTTGAAGTCTTGATTGGCTGTGATGGCAACTTAGACCTGACGGGGGAACTTGTCAGTACGTATGATGATGACCGCATCCGGCTGATCCAGTTTGAAAAACGCCGCGGTAAAGCATCGGTTCTTAATGATTGTGTTCCTGAAGCAAAAGGAGAGATTATTGTCTTTTCCGATGCAAACACAAAAATGGACCCACAATGTATTAAACAGCTGGTGAAACATTTTCAGGATGAGGACACGGGATGCGTCTGCGGTCAACTCATCCTGGAAGATGCAGTCGCGGGTAATAATGTCGATGGAATCTACTGGAAATACGAGAACTTCCTGAAACAGTGTGAAACCAAACTTGGCGCCGTTCTGGGAGTGAATGGCGCCCTGTACGCACTCCGAAAAGAACTCTATACGCCAATTCCACCAGAATTAATCAATGATGATTTTCTCATTGGAATGCGGGTCCATCTGGCTGGCCAACGTGTCATTTATGAGAAGTCAGCCTTTGCAACTGAAGAAACCGCACCTTCGGTTCAGGCAGAATTTCAACGACGAGTCAGAATCGGCACGGGAGGTTTTCAATGCTTGAAACACCTCAAAGGGCTCCTGCATCCGAAATATGGATACATTGCTTTTGCTTTTTGGTCACATAAAGTGCTGCGTTGGTTTTGTCCGGTCTTTATGCTGATCGCTTTGCTCACCAACATTTATTTATTCAATTATGAATTCTATCAGTCGACTTTGATTTTACAGGAACTATTTTATCTATCAGCACTGATCGGTATCCATTTTGTGATTCGCGGGCGACATTCTAAAATCTTTCGAATTCCGGGTATGTTCGTACAAATGAATTTTGCTCTGGCAATCGGCCTGTTTCGTTGCCTCTTCATACGGCAAAACGGCACATGGGAGCGAACTGAGCGAGAGCAATCCACACCATTACCAATTGAAGAATTAAATCCGAAAGAAGCAGGCCTTGATCCCATTGAGACGGAATCTTCTCATACAGCCTTAATTCAAACTACGAAAAGCTGATCTGTTATGTCATCACTTCTGTTATCCGTTATTTCAATTTGCTTACTCGTATTTGTGAGTAGTGTTTGTGCTCTTTTTCTCATTATTCGCTCGCGCAATATGCAATATTGGCTTCCCAGCTATTATCGGTTGAAAAGAAGGAAAGAGTCAGTAGCTTTCACTCCTGAAAAGCCACGGCATATTTTCATCGCTGTCTGTGATCATTTCGAACCGGAATGGGGAAACCCTGTTAAATCTGAAGCATTGGCCCGCGTTGATCGCTGGTGCCAGGAATACCCTGCCCGCTTTTCGAAGTTCAGCGATTCTCGCGGCCAGGTACCGCAGCATACTTTTTTCTTTCCACAAGATCAGTACTCCCCAGAGTATTTAGATCGTCTAGCTGAACTCTGCAAGCAAGGCTATGGTGACGTTGATGTGCATTTACACCATGACCAGGATACAGCGGAAGGCCTCCGTCAAAAGATGAATGAGTTCCGAGAGACTCTTTATCATCGACATGGACTCTTAAGAAAAGATCCACTGACGGGAGAGATCGTTTATGGCTTCATCCATGGGAACTGGGCTTTGTGCAACTCCCGCCCAGATGGGCGATGGTGCGGCGTTGATAACGAGATTGAAATCCTACTGGAAACAGGTTGTTATGCCGACCTGACAATGCCTTCTGCCCCCAGTGATACACAAACTCAAATCATTAACAGTATTTACTACGCAAAACACCGACCGAATGAGCGTAAATCTCACAACCAGGGTACTCTGGCTCGCGTAGGCCAATCACCCGAAGATAACAGCCTGCTAATGATTCAAGGTCCCTTATGCCTTGACTGGAATCAACGCAAATGGGGTTGTTTACCACGCATTGAAAATTCCGATCTTCACGGTGGCCGTCCTGCCTCACTGAAACGATTTCAACACTGGCTTTCAGCCGACGTACACGTCGCTGGTCGTCCTGATTGGACATTTATCAAACTCCACACACATGGTGCCAAACCGGGGAATATTGATACTCTGCTCGGACCGGAAACAGAGGCGTTCCACTCTGCATTAAAACAAGAGGCAGCCCGACACCCGGAATGGAAGTATTACTATGTCACTGCCTGGGAAATGGCTGCACTCATCCATCAGGCAGAACAAGGAATCTCTGTTCCAGATTTCGAATCGATCCTTACTGATACATTTCGAGAGTCCAAAGTGCTGACCTAAGACAAATACAAACTGTTCTCGAACATTAATCGAGAACACCACAAACCATTTGTCCACATCTTGCTATTAAAGATCATTTAATCCAGTTAGGCTATAAAGACTGCATTCAAAACTATTTTGCTGACAATCGCTAAGTCGACCTCCAATCAACTCAGATTCGCATTGACCAATTTTTTGAGATTTGTCAAGATCACGATGAAGGAGTGAAGCACACTATTTTCTCCTTCATTTTCCAATTACTTATATCTGGGCAGCTTTAAATGACTTTCTGTCCTAATACTGATTCCTTTCTCTGTTGTCTGTATCGAGATCTGTCAATACTTCAATGAATCCACTTTCACCTCTCAATCGCTGAGACACAGCGTACAACTACTGACGAAGACGCTGCCAGTAGTAATTCAACAGGAATGAATTCAGGCTCATCATGGTTTCAAGGAGGAAACAAAATGAGTGTCACATTAGTGCATACCGGCATATCACATACTCGTACTGAGTATTGTATTTGGGAGGCACTGAATCAGGCTTGGCCCAAGGCATCGACTATCGCCCGATTTGGCACCGGTTTCTCTTCTGAACAATCGCCTGATTTCACCCAGTCAAACTTAATCATCAGTACGAGCCTGGAAGCTGCTGCATCTGTTCAATGCAATGCAGACCAATTACATCTGTGCTATCTGGAACCACATTCCAGCAACCAGTCTCCTATCAATCAGCAATTGGTAAACTCTTTAACCGAAGTCGAATTTGTTGTTCCAACCAAGACAATTCAGAACTTGAATCGTGATCGATTTACTTCATTCGTAAAACCTCCAGTCGATACCGATTTTTTTTGCTCCGGCTCTGAAAAACGAAGCTCATTCTATCTCCTGATTGTAGATGGAGAATGGTCTGCAGAAGATCAGCTGGCAGTAGATGCCTGCAAAGAATTAAAGCTGAGCTTATCGATTATTGGCATTGCTGAAGAGCAGTTGCCTGCGAACTTACATAAAGAACCACATGTTGAAATTATCGGCCCTGTCGACGACCAGATGCTACGAGAACAATATCGACTCTGCTCAGGAGTAATCTGTCCACGCGATGTTGACTTCGACCTTTCTGCCATAGAAGCACAAAGCTGTGGTACACCCGTCGTCATTTATGCCAACTGTGAGGCAGCCAACTCTGTTGTCTGCTTTGAACAGCATGGCCTGGGCAGTGGAATCTACTTCGATGAGAAAAGCGTCAAATCGCTTGTCTCTGCCCTACAGGAATTAGAGCTGCGCCCTCAACGTTGTCAGGCGGTGATCGGTTGGTGTTGTGCCGCTCAATACTCATACCAACAATTCCAGATTTCTTTTAATAAAGCAATTACAAAAGAAATCACCTACCGGCTCAAGACAGTAAAGCAGCCAGTTCAAATAGAAGATCAGCAGGACGAAGAACCGCCAGAACAACGATCCGCTGCCTGAAGTTGTTACCTCAGCCCTTCCAGGTATTTGAGTCCGGTTGTATTTACAGCGATACTCATCGTGTGCTTCAACCTATCAGTAAATGCAAATACTTTACCTGCTTTACCATCACAATTCTGATCTGAGAAGTCCTGAACAGGATCACTACCAGCTCGACGATACCCTTCTTAGCGGAAAAATGCGTTTTACTCTTAGTCGCTCAAGCCCGCTTACATTCACCTAAATCAATGGCCGCAGGTGTGATAATTTAGACATTTTACACAAAGAGTTCTATTTGGGCCTGTGAATCGAATGAATAAGAAAAACCATTCCTCTGATTCGTTTTTTGCGTCTGCAATAGCAATGGTCTTTCAGAAAAAAATAACAATAAGAGTAAAATAACCTCAAACACTTGCGCATTAGAAATCCTCTCAAACTCACTTATAGATAAAGAGTTACAATCAGTTAAGCATACACTGATATAAATAGAAAAAGCGAAGCCGATTGAAATGCATAGCATGTTGCAAAAGCTTAATTGCGTTATGAACGCAACTTGACATCTCCAACAAAATCCCATTCATCCTATTTTCACAATTCTCTCTATTCAACATAAGTAGATCGCGCTTACTAATTATCATGATGCAATCATTCCGACTTACGGCACACTCTGGATTCCAGAATAGAAGAGGCCGATATCTAAATAACAGTGAGTGAAAACACTTGTCATATTAAATAGACGAGCCATCTTGGGCTACGACTTAAAAAAGTAATTTGATTGTCATACAAGGATGTGGGCACGTTTATGTCAAACCAAACATTCGAATCGATGGAAAAACGAATTCAAGAGTTGGAAACACAAGTTGAAGACTATCAAAAACAATTAATACACGCCCAAAAAATGAGTTCTGTGGGCGCCCTAGCGTCTTCAATTACTCATGAGTTCAATAATATTCTCACCACTGTCATCAACTATGCAAAATTAGGATTACGACACAAAGAAGAAGAGCGCCGAGAAAAAGCCTTTACTAAAATATTATCTGCAGGTCAACGTGCTGCCAAAATTACAACTGGTATGCTTTCTTACGCTCGTGGAAGTGAAAGTCGCCAGGAACCGGCTGATCTCCTCCTGCTGGTAAAAAGTGTCATTGCACTAGTTGAGAAAGACCTTCAGATGAATCGAGTCAATTTACATACTCATTTTGAAGCGAATCCGGAAGTCGTATTAAATCCGAACCAGATTCAACAGGTCCTTGTCAACTTAATCGTGAATGCACGACAGGCAATGCCTTCTGGTGGTAGACTTGATTTAGCTGTTCGACTTAATCAGGAATCAAATTTGGCAGAAGTCATTGTTCGTGACAGCGGAGACGGAATTCCTTCTGAACAATTGCATGAGATTTTCAACCAGTTTTACACAACAAAAGAGGCTGATGAAAACGGTCAGGGTGGAACTGGGCTGGGACTCTCTCTCGCGAAAGAAGTAATGGAAGCTCACAATGGCAGAATCCGCGTGGAAAGTGCTGTTGGAAAAGGGACTGCATTTACTCTGAAATTTCCACTCTCTCCTGCAGCAATTGAAGCCGCTTAGTCTCGTTTGAGTCAATCTCTGCAGAAAAACAACAGAGGCGGTACTGATCGAAAGATTTTTCCGTGTTTCCATTGAATTCCGTAAAGCGTTAGACTATATACTTTTATTCCAAAAGCCGGAGTGGCGGAATCGGCAGACGCGCTGGATTCAAAATCCAGTGAGGGTAAACCTCGTGGGGGTTCAAGTCCCCCCTCCGGTACTGAAAAACAAGGGGTTTTCATCATTCTGATGGAAACCTCTGTTTTCGTTTAGGACATATTTGGGGCAGGTGGGCACTTGGGATGGTTCTTTCCCTGACGCCCTTCTCTGCACCAGAAATCCGTGCTCCGAAATCTCCTATTCTTCCCATGAACCCAATGCACCATCTCTCGAAGGTTACAATAACTGCTTCATAATACCTTCACCACCCTACGTTTGAAAAACTGAAATTTCGCATCAATAAGCTGATCTCCACCTGATTCCATACCACATGAAATGTCATGACACCTCCCATGGAATGCATTTGAAGTTGACCTGACAGTACGACCGCTGTGAGGGCTGGTGAGAGAAACCCTGGGTCGTTGGCCTGAATGGGCAGCTCGCTTATTGAATTGTAATCTGTGCGACGGCGTTTTAGCGTACGGTGCGAATGGATTCCTATTTTCGCGTAAATTCAGAATACAATGAAACGGAATCTTGACACGGCGTAATCATGGGGTCTCTTCGTTATCATCGGCACTACATACGAACTCAGAACTTGATCGTGACCGCGCAGTAGTCTTGAGTCGTGATCGCTGATGCTCCATTGAACCAATCAGTGAACTGGTTCCGATCAACCCAATCGCCAACAGCTTCGACCACTGCCCTGCCGGCAACACCAAAAGTCCCGCCCCCGCCACAGCCATCACGAACGAATACAACTTCCCCGTTGTTCGCGAGCGTATTCCTGAGCTTACCACATGGATACAGAGAAAAAACCATAATACAGGATAGAACCACGGACTATAAGCAAGCTCTAACCCGGAAAGGCCCACAGCACTGAAGTAGGCGGCCCAGCAAAAAGGACATTTGGGAAAGAACGCAACTGCCGCGGGTGGCAGTATTGAAAGCAGCCCCATGAAAAACCGTCGCAAGTGACTTCGCGCATGACTAATGTTTTTTCGTTGAACCGATTCACAGCCCTCGGCGTGGTCCACCGCAAACTCGATAATCTCTTCTTCGTCCCATCTCATCCGCTGGAACGTGGCCACAATCTCGCCGCTCCTATCGAGAACAAATGCCTCGATTCGATGACGGTTGATCAACGAACCAATGAAGTTCGAGCCGGAACGAAAGTACTTTCGGACCGTCTCCATACCGCGAATACAACGCAATAGTTTCGTGTGTGAATCGAATTCAATCCCACGATCTGCACCGTAAACCCGAATACGAGTAGTGTCATCAAACTCAGGGTCGTAAGTAATTGCGGCGACACGCACTGGTCGCTGTAAGTCACGTTTCT
Source organism: Gimesia aquarii (assembly GCF_007748195.1). Classification (NCBI taxonomy): domain Bacteria; kingdom Pseudomonadati; phylum Planctomycetota; class Planctomycetia; order Planctomycetales; family Planctomycetaceae; genus Gimesia; species Gimesia aquarii. The sequence goes on along the minus strand of NZ_CP037920.1, from coordinate 3,371,344 downwards.
GTAAAATGCGCTGAATGTTCGCAAGCTTCGCAACTGTTAGAGAGCATTTAAACGGGTTATCGCAGCGTGTGTAGAAGAATGCAACGATAGAGGATGTACCTCTAAAGTACTCTCGAAAGCCAAAGACTGAACCGTCTTGGTCTTCAAACAACACAGCCCCCAACGCGGCTTCATTGACTTGTCGGCCTGAGGGGAGTGAAAACCTTCCGAAAATTTCTGGAATTTCACAGCAACTGGTACTGTGCGAGTCTGCTCGCAATGCCAGGCGACTCACGATCTCCTGATGACAATCCGGTAGACCACGAAGAAACGTCATCTCATCGTTGGTCAGCATACCCGCCCCATGCCACTCCAATGATTCAAGAATCTCTGTGACCGCCGTGCGGCTCTCATCCTCGGAATACTCACCATATCGCTCATAATTAACTGGCTCATCGTGATAGCGAATGTTCTCAATTGCATGTACCAAGTAGCGGGCAAAAGTACGTTCTTTCGATGGATAGGAACGCAATGCAACCGCAGCCGCCGCGACAAGATAAGGTTCAATACCGGTATCAAGTTCTTCGATCACGTAGATCAACGATCCATGGCAGAGTCCAATACGGCCAAGTCCGACCAGAATCCAAGCGCGCATCCGCGCCGTCGCGGCAGTGCTCTTCTGCGAATAAACAGGGTGCTCTTCGGATAACAACTCGGTGAGCCGTGGAGTGTCAGCTGCTATAATTAGGCAGTCGACAGACTCAACGAAATCCGCTTCTGTCGCACTCTTCGTAAGAGCAATCGCAGTCACTGTGAACCTCCTAATGCCAATTGCTAGTCGTTATCACCAAAGCGTTTCAGGAACGCACTCGCTCGTTTCTTAACTTTAGATGAAGCCTTCGTTTTCAACTCTCGAACATGATCGACGAGCTTGCCATCCTTATCCGACAGCTTCTCATTGAAATAGGTAAGTGCGCTTAAACACGTCGCATGCAAATTATCGGAATCCGTTTTGTCGAGTACGATTTGCTTCGCTTGTCTGTAAAGCGTCTTCGGCTCAAGTGAATGCAGTGCTGCAGCGCAAATCTGGCGCACCTCAGTTGACTCGGCCTTGTCGCGAAGCACTTTCGAGAAAATCTTCACTGCCTTTGAATCAGATGAGAGCAGACGAAGTGCCTCACGTTTTGCCTCTTTGCTGGGTGGATCATCGAAAATATGACGGGCGACATCGTATGCATCGGCATGGGAATCATAAGCAAGAAGCTGGAGGGCTCGCTCGGGAGCGATCTTTGCTTTATTCGGATCCTTCAGACCTTTGATGAGGTTCCGCTGGACCTGACCATCCTGCTGGGCAGCGAGGATTTCAAAAGCCTGCTCACGAAGAGCTTCGTTTTCGTCCTTTGCAACTTTCCGTAGTGCAGCCACGTAAGCTGGTCGGCTAGACTCAAAACGCACAACGCTAAAGCTTGCCGCCTGTAGTGTTCGAAGCGCCTCTTCACGCACCTCAAATTCCTCATCGACATCAGTCAGTATGTTGATAACCCCCTCAAGCGCTGACTTCTTGTCGCAAACCGCGATCGACATCTCAGAGAGAGCCTGAATCCGATCATTAACCGTCTTCTTCCTGTCCTTCACTAAGGCAAGTACCTGTTTCGTTGTGCGCGGCGTTTTAGTCTTTTTAGCCATGGATTTCTCCGTTGTTAGGATTAGGCAAATGGAACATCTTCGTAGTCGAAGCCGAGGCGATTAATAGCCGACACCCGGCCCTGGTAATCGAGAGTCTGGTCGACCCGCGGCGATGGACCCGGCGCTGTGACGATCGGCGAACTCGCAAGATCTCCCCCCGGTGCGACGGGAGGGCGAGGGTTTCCAGTGACGCCATTCCATGGCCACATTGTGTCTGTCAGATTGTGTCCGATCTGGCGTGAGGGTAACGGTCGGTTGTCATAGGAAGCACTATGAGAAGCATCAAATCGACGACTGTCTTCATGCTGCCACATAGCCCAGAGACGATCGACGTTGCAATGCAGCAAAAAGAACAATGGATCCCGTGGAGCTGTGGCGGCATTAGAAACGAAACCACGGAAACTTGTATGGGCTCGATTGTGCGGATTGAACTCCATATCACGGAACATCTGGTAATTTAGCCCCAGGCCTAAAGTTTCGTCCTGGTTCAACAGACCTGGTGGTGCCACGGTTCGAGAGAATCGCAATCTGCGTTCGATTCCAGTGACAGTCCCCGTTCTCCAGAAATTCATAGGATGGCCTGAAGCGAACCGTACGAACCCGGAGCCATCGGGGGCTCCGAGAAAATTTTCGGTAAAGATGTTCGGAGCAGGCTCATCGAACTTCCAATATGGTAGAGCGACGGATGGATCAATCGCCTGAAGTTCTCGTTCGAGGTCAAGTAAATAGTTTCTATGCCAGGCCAAGAACCCAGCTGCACCATGGGCCTGCCCCAATCCACCACCGAAATGCATTTCTCTGAAGTCAGTGAAGCGTCCCAATCCGCGGTCGTTGAGTGTCGCCATCGCGTTGATGAATCGATCTCGCTCGCCAGCCCGCAATTCGTTAGCGTTCTTTCGAACACGAACCATTACCCGAATCCTGATTGGGCCTGAGTTCGATCCATTAACCTGCCCCTCGATCGTAACATCGCCGTCTTGTCTGCTTGGCCTACTGAACTCCCCTGCGACGAAGAATGTTTCCGACAAACCAGAAACTGGCACGGGAAAACTCAGTGTCGTTGAGAAGGCTCCGGTTGTCCCTTTGCGGAAAACCACTGCTCCCCCCGTGGCCGTTGACCTCCCGCTTAGTGTAACGTTAACAGTCGGACCTGTTGCACCGGCGGGGTCAGTAACCCGAACACGGCAGGGCGTTGGTGCCCATGAAAGATAGCGACCACTGGAGTCATTAGAATTATTAACCTCGATAACGATACTCATGCTGCCCTCGCTACTGTATCGGTCATCATCTATACAAAGATGATATATGAGAAAATCTTTCTGGCTGCAACAATCAACCTATTGAAGTATTCCACTTTATATTTTTACTTGAGTTGGTATCATAATCAGATTCCCACTTGGCCATGAGAACAAATGATAACGTTATTGTAAAAAATCACAACAACAAATCTGTTATTTAGTACAGAGAGATGCAACGAGTCTTCAAAATTGCCTACCTTGGTGAGAATAAAATCCGATTTTGTTGCAGGTATTTTTAGTTCTTTCTTCCAAACGATTGAGTAAATCAGTGTTTGCCCGAAAGTACTGTTTGTAATCGTGTTCCTCACTTATTTATGAGAATCCGTACTCAATTTCAAGATGCGAGAACAAATAGAATCTTAATCGGAATTGGTGACAATTTTGGCATCTGAAACGTAATATCAATAGATCTCAGACCAAGTAATATTCCGGTGTAAATTCCTGTGACCAATCTCATTGAACCTAAAACACAATGATTCTCAACAATGCATGCGTCGGATTCAAAATCCAG